>NZ_JBFBFA010000007.1:0-343460 GCF_040683915.1 Kitasatospora sp. NPDC093102
AAAACCACCTCACCACCCTCACCCAACCCACCCTCATCCACCCCCACACACCCACCACCCCCACCACCCCCCACACCCACCACCACACCCTCACCCCCACCCAAACCACCAACCTCCAAACCCTCGCCAAAACCCACGGCATCACCCTCAACACCATCCTCCAAACCGCCTGGACCCTCCTCCTCCACCACCACACCGGCCACACCGACATCACCTTCGGCACCACCGTCTCCGGCCGCCCCGCCGACATCCCCGGCATCGAGTCCATGATCGGACTCTTCATCAACACCATCCCCGTCCACACCACCCTCACCCCCACCGAACCCCTCAACCACCTCCTCACCCGCACCCAAACCCAACAAGCCCACCTCCTCCCCCACCAACACACCAGCCTCACCGACATCCAAAACACCACCGGACACCACCAACTCTTCGACACCACACTCATCTTCGAGAACTACCACGTCGAACGCGAAGGCCTCACTACCACCGCCCCCGGCCTCACCATCACCCACGCCGAAGGCCACGACGGCATCCACTACCCCCTCAACGCCATCGCCTCCATCACAGCCGACACCCTCAACATCCGCTTCGACTACCGCCCCGACTGCTTCACACCCGACACCATCACCACCATCGCCAACCACCTCACCACCATCCTCGACACCATCACCACCAACCCCACCCTCCCCACCGCCCACCTCACCCCCCTCACCACCCACGAACACCACCAACTCACCCACACCTCACATGACTTGGTATCAGAGATGAAGTCCGGCACCGTGCACGGCCGGATCGGCGAGGTGGCCGCACGGCTTCCGGAGCGGACCGCCGTACGGTTCGGCGAGACCCACCTGAGCTACGCCGAACTCGAAGCCCGTGCCGCCCGGTTGGCTCACTGCCTGACCGCGCTCGGGGTCCGCCGCGAGTCGCGGGTCGCCATCCTGCAGGAACGCTCCGCCGAGCTCGTGGTGACGATGCTGGCCGTGCTCAAGACGGGCGCCTGCTACGTACCGCTGGACGCCCGCTCCCCCGCCGACCGCCTCACCGAGCTGGTCCGCGAGACCGGTGCCGAGCTCGTGCTGACCAACGGCTCCGCCCCCGGCATCGACTTCGGGCCGGCCGTGCGGGTGGTGACGCCGGAGTACGGCGAGGGCCCGGTGCTGACCGCTCCCGACGTCCACCCCGACCAGGCGGCGCAGGTGATCTACACCTCCGGATCCACGGGCCGCCCCAAGGGCATCGAGGTCTCCCACCGGAGCATCCTGCGGATGGCCGCCGCGGACGGCGACCTCACCGCACCGGGGGACCGGCCGGAGCGGGTCCTCTTCCACTCCCCGCACGCCTGGGACGCCTCGACCTGGGAGATCTGGGCCACGCTGCTGCGCGGCGACGAGGTCCTGGTCGCACCGCCGGGCGAGCTCGACGTGGACGACTTCGCCACCCGGCTGACCGACTCCGGGGCCACCCGGCTGTGGGCCTCCAGCAGCCTGTTCCGCCTGTTGGCCGACGAGCGACCGGAGGCCTTCGCCGGGCTGCGCGAGGTCTCCACCGGCGGCGAGATCGTCTCGGCGGCCGCCGTCCGACGAGTTCTGCGGGCCTGTCCCGGAATCTCGGTCACCGCCGGCTACGGCCCCTCGGAAACCACTGTCTTCGCCACCAAGCACCCGATGACGGACGCGGCGGAGGTCCCCGACAGCGTCCCGCTCGGCCGACCGCTCGGTGAAGTCCGCGCCTACGTCCTGGGCGGCTTCCTCCAGCCCGCGCCGGTCGGCGTGACGGGCGAGCTGTACCTGGCCGGCGACCAGCTGGCCCGCGGGTACGCCAACCGTCCCGACCTCACCGCGGAGCGCTTCGTCGCCGACCCGTTCGGCCCGGCCGGCGAGCGGATGTACCGCACCGGCGACCTCGTCCGCCGGCAGCCCGACGGCACCCTCGACTACGTCGGCCGGGTCGACCACCAGGTCAAGGTGCGCGGCTTCCGCATCGAACTAGGAGAGATCGAAGCCGCTTTGAGTGTCCATCAGTTCATTGCGCAGGCCGCTGTGATCGTCCGCGAGGACCGGCCCGGCGACAAGCGCATCGTCGCCTACACCGTCCCCACCACCGGACACACCCCGACCCAGGACGACCTGCGCCGGCACAGCGCACGCGTCCTGCCCGGCTACATGGTCCCGGCGGCGTTCGTCACGCTGGAGCGGCTGCCGCTCACCCCGAACGGCAAGCTCGACCACAAGGCACTGCCCGCCCCGGTCAGCGGCTCCGCCGCCCTGATCCGGGCTCCGCGCACGGCCCAGGAGGACACGCTCTGCGAGCAGTTCTCAGAGGTCCTCGGCCTGGACGAGGTCGGCATCGACGAGAGCTTCTTCGACCTCGGCGGCCACTCCCTGCTCGCCACCCGCCTGGTCAGCCGGATCAGGTCGGCGTTCGGCGTCCAGCTGGCCGTCCGCCACCTCTACGCGACCCCGACCGTCGCGGGCCTGTCCGAGTTCCTCGCCGGGGAGCACGGCCGGGCGCACGAGAGTGAGAACGCCTTCGCCGGCCTGCTGCCGCTGCGGCCGGGAGGCGAGCGCCCGGGTCTGTTCTGTGTGCACGCGGGAGGCGGCCTGAGCTGGCGCTACGCCGAGCTGCTGCAGCACATCCCGGCCGATTACCCGGTGTACGCGCTCCAGGCGTCCGGCTACGCCGAGGGCGGCCGGCTGGAGAGCAGCATCGAGGAGATGGCGGAGGACTACGTCCGCCGGATCCGCTCCGTCCAGCCGAGCGGTCCCTACCGGCTGCTCGGCTGGTCCTTCGGCGGCCTGGTCGTCCAGGCGATGGCCACGCGCTTGCAGGAGTCGGGCGAGGAGGTCGACCTGCTGGCGGTGATGGACTCCTACCCCCTGTCCTCTGCCGCCGGGGACGAGGACCGACTGCCGCCTGAGAGTGAGGTCCTGGCGGGGCTGGCCGAGATGGTCGGTCACACGCCCGCCGCCGACGAGCGGCTGGACCTGGACCGGATCGAGGAGTTGCTGCGGTCGGACGGCGCCGGAATGAGCCACGCGCTCGCCGGACACGCCGAGGACTTCGTCTCGGTGTTCCGCAACAACGTCCGGCTGGCCGGCCGGTTCACCCCGGCCAGGTTCGACGGCGGCCTGCTGCTGTTCGCCGCGGAGCGCTACGAGTCCGAGGCTCCCAAGCCGGTGGACTCCTGGGTGCCGTACCTGACCGGCACGGTCGAGGTCCACCAAGTGCCCGCCACCCACGACCGGATGATGGATTCGGAGCCGTTGCGGCAGATCGGCCGGACCGTCGCCAAGCACCTGCGGCTCCGCGGCGAGGGATCCGCAGCCGCCTGCTGACCTACCTCCAACTACCCAAGGATTACTGACAGATGCAGGAGATCTACCGCCCGGGCGAGCTTCCTCCGCTGGGCGAGGTGCCGCCGTACATGCACGCCGCGATGATCCGGCCGGAGCGCTACGGCGCACCGGAGCAGGCCATCCGGATCGAGGCCACCAGGGTGCCCGCGATCGGCCCCGGCCAGGTGCTGGTCGCAGTGATGGCGGCTGGGGTGAACTTCAACAACGTGTGGGCTGCGCTGGGGAGTCCGATGGATGTCATCGGTGCCCGGCAGAAGGCGGGCGCCCAGGAGGATTTCCACATCGGCGGCTCGGACGGCGCGGGCATCGTCTGGGCGGTCGGCGAGGGCGTCACCCAGGTCAAGGTGGGCGACGAGATCGTCATCGCGCCGGTGGTCTGGGACGAGCGGGCCGCCGACATCCGGATGGGCGCCGATCCGATGACCTCCACCTCGGCACTGGCCATGGGGTACGAGTCCAACTACGGTTCGTTCGCCCAGTTCACGGTGGTCGACGAGTACCAGTGCCACCCGAAGCCGCCCCAGCTGACCTGGGAGGAGGCGGGCTGCTTCCTGCTCACGGCGGCCACCGTGTACCGGCAGCTGCGCGGCTGGCAGCCGCATGTGGTCGAACCGGGCGACCCGGTGCTGGTCTGGGGCGGCGCGGGCGGGCTCGGCTCGATGGCGATCCAGATCGTCCGGCAGTTCGGCGGCATCCCGATCGCCGTGGTCTCGGGCCCGTCCAAGGAGGAGCACTGCCTGCGGCTCGGTGCCAAGGGGGTGATCAACCGGCGGGAGTTCGATCATTGGGGCCGGATCCCCTCCGCCGAGGACGAGGTCGAGTTCGCCCGATGGACGGCGGGACTGCGCGCGTTCGGCCGGCGGATCTGGGACGTACTGGGCGAGCGCCGCTCGCCCCGGATCGTCCTGGAGCACCCGGGCGAGGACACCATCCCGACGTCGATGTACGTCTGCGACAACGCCGGCATGGTGGTCACCTGCGGCGGGACCAGTGGCTACAGCGCGGACGTCGACCTGCGCTTCCTGTGGATGCGGCAGAAGCGGCTGCAGGGCTCGCACGGTGCGAACACCGCGCAGTTCCGCGCGGTGACGGAGCTCGCCGCGCAGGGCAGGCTCGACCCGTGCCTGTCGGCGGTCGTGCCGTTCGACCAGACCGCGGCCGTCCACCAGCTGATGTACGAGAACCGCCACCCCGCCGGCAACCTCGCGGTCCTCGTGGGAGCCACGGCCCCCGGCCTGGTCGGCCGGCCCAGCTGAGCAGCGGACGGTAACCGGGCTGCTGGCAACTAGCTGTCGGGGCGAGGTCCTGACAGCTCGGTGCCGTGACCGGGGACGTCCCGGACCGCAAGACTGATCACTGTCGCGCCCGGCGGCGTCTACGCAACCGACGCCGCCAGCCGCCCCGCACGTCCGAAACCCACCACCCAGCTCCCATGAAAGAGGTCATGGCGATGACCAACCCCTTCGAAGACGAGAACGGCACCTACCACGTGCTGGTCAACCACGAGAACCAGCACTCGCTCTGGCCGGCCTACTGCGAGGTCCCGGACGGCTGGACCGCGGTTCTCTCGAACGACACCCGCCAGGCATGCCTGGACTACATCAACGCCAACTGGACCGACATGCGGCCGAAGAGCCTGATCGAGGCCATGGCCGACTGACCGGTCCAGCACGCCGAACGTCCGACCACCGCACGGCCCGGGCCGCACCGGCCCGGGCCGGAAACCCGCCCGAAACGGATGCTCATGTTGTCGAACACCCTTGCTGTCGAATCGGCTCCGGTCACACCGGAGGGCCTGCTGGACCCGCGCTACCCGGTGGGCCGTGCCGAGGAGATATCCATCGACGGCTACCGGCTGCGCACGGCGGACGTGGCGGCCGTGGCCCGGAGCACCGAGCGGCCGCGGGTCACCATCGCCGCTGGCTCCCGCGACCGGATGGCGCAGTCCCGTCAGTTGAAGGACCACCTGGCCGCCTCCGGGATCCCGATCTACGGGGTGACCTCCGGTTTCGGCGACAGCAACACCCGCCAGATCTCCGACGCCAAGTCGACCGAGCTGCAGCGCAACCTCATCCGGTTCCTGGGGTCGGGTGTCGGCCCCGCCGCCCCGGACGAGGTGGTCCGGGCCACCATGCTGGTGCGGGCGAACTGCCTGGCCCGCGGCACCTCCGGGGTACGCCCCGAACTGGTACAGCTGTTGATCGACTGCCTCAACCTCGATCTGCTCCCGATCATCCCGGAGCGTGGATCGGTCGGCGCCAGCGGCGACCTGGTGCCGCTCAGCTACCTGGCCGGGCTGCTGACCGGCCAGGCCCAGGCCGTCTTCCAGGGGGTCCGCAAGCCAGCCGGGCAGGCGCTGGCCGAGCACGGTCTGACTCCTGTCGAACTGATCGCGAAGGAGGGTCTGGCGCTCGTCAACGGCACGTCGTTCATGTCCGGCTTCGCCGTCCTGGCCCTGCGCGACGCCGCCGAACTGGCCTTCGCCGCCGACCTGTGCACCGCGCTGACCAGTCAGGTGCTGCGGGGCAACCCGGGGCACTTCGCCGACTTCCTGTTCGATCACAAGCCGCACCCGGGGGTCCGGCAGAGCGCCGCCGTGGTACGGCAGATGCTCAAGGGCTCCGCCTCGTTCGACCAGGACGTCGAGCGGCCCGCGCCGGTCCCGGGTGGAGTCGACTTCCGCGAGCTGGACCAGCCGATCCAGGACCGCTACTCGATCCGGTGCGCGCCGCACGTCACCGGTGTGGTCCGCGACGCGCTGGAGTGGGCGGAGCAGTGGATCACCACCGAGATCAACTCCTCCAACGACAACCCGCTGTTCGACGTCGAAGCCGGTGTCGTCCGCAACGGCGGCAACTTCTACGGCGGGCACGTGGGCCTGGCGATGGACGCGCTCAAGACCGCCGTCGCGAGCCTCGGCGATCTGCTCGACCGCCAGCTGGAGTTGACCGTCGACGAGAAGTTCAACAACGGTCTGACCCCGAACCTGACCCCCCCGGTGGACCCCGACGACCACCGCGCCGGTCTCCATCACGGTTTCAAGGGCATGCAGATCACCGCTTCCGCGCTGGCCGCGGAGGCCCTCAAGTGGACGATGCCCGCCACGTCGTTCTCCCGGTCCACCGAGGCCCACAACCAGGACAAGGTCAGCATGGGCACCATCGCGGCCCGGGACGCCTACGCGGTCGGCGGCCTGGTGCGCCAGATCGCCGCGATCCAGCTGATGGCGCTGTGCCAGGCGGCGGACCTGCGCGGGCCGGAGTTGCTCAGCGGACCGACCAGGGCCGCCTACGACCTCGTGCGCGAGTACTCGCCGTACCTCGACGGAGACCGTCCGCTCGACGCGGAGATCGAGCTGGTCTCGCAGCTCATCGGCTCGGGCGAGCTCCGGCGCGCGGTGACCGCCGAACTCGCCGGCTGAGCCCGGCCGTCCGACCATCCGTCCGTTGCCACCGACCAGCGTCCGCCCTCGCGCCGTCCCAGCCGACCGGGCAGACCCGGGAGTCGTCATGCCAGAGGTCAACATCAGCCCCGCTCTCGCGGTGCAGCGCCATGCCCGTTGTCAGGGGGACGCGACGGCGCTCGTCTACGGGCCCGAGCGCATCAGCTACGCCGAGTTCGACGCCCAGGCCGCGACGCTCGCCGCCATGCTGGCAGCGGGCGGGGTCGGCCGGGGCGAGCGCGTCGCCTATCTGGGGCTGAACAGCCCCGCCCTCCTCACGACCTTCCTGGCTTGTGCCCGGCTCGGCGCGGTCTTCGTACCGGTGAACCACCGGCTGACCGAGCACGAGACCGCCCTGGTACTGGACGACTGCACACCTGCCGCGCTGGTCTGCGAGGAGGGCAGACGCGAGCTGACGGCGACGCTCGCCGCGCACGCGTTCGTGCTCCACGTCGGCGACCGGCCGGGTCAGCGCTGGCTTCCGGCGTCGGCCTCCGGCTCGGACACCTCCCCGACTCCCCAGCCGAGACCACTGGCCGAGGCCGACCTGGCCGCACTGCTGTATACCTCGGGAAGCACGGGCCGTCCCAAGGGGGTGATGCTGACCCACGGCAACCTGTGGTGGAACCAGGTCAATGTCTGCGCCATGGTGGACAGTCGGCTCCAGGACACCACCCTCGCTGTCGCGCCGATGTTCCACATCGGCGGGCTCAACGCTCTGACCCTGGGCACCCTGGTCCGCGGCGGCACCGTGGTCGTCCACCGCGGCTTCGACCCCCAGCAGTGCCTCACCGACCTGCAGACCCACCGCGTCTCGGGAGTGTTCGCGGTGCCCGCCATGTTCGCCGCGCTCGCGGCGCTGCCGGGTTTCGCCGAGGCTGACCTCTCCGCCCTGCGTACGGCGGTGGTCGCTGGAGCGCCGGTACCACCCAGTCTGATCAGGCGGTACGCGGAGCACGGCGTGCTGCTCCAGCAAGCCTGGGGCCTGACCGAGACAGCCCCGTTCGCCACCTACCTCCCGCCGGGGGCCGCCCTGGCCAAACTCGGCTCAGCGGGACTCCCCATGCCGTACACCGAGCTCCGGGTCGTGGCCCCCGACACCGCCGCCGACGCCGGCCCGCACGTCCGGGGCGAGCTCTGGGTGCGCGGACCGAACGTGACGAAGGGCTACTGGAACAATCCCCGGGCCGGCGCCGAGGCGTTCACGCAGGACGGCTGGTTTCGGACCGGAGACGTGGGCTACCTGGATGACGACGGCTACCTGTACGTCGTGGACCGCGTCAAGGACGTGATCATCACGGGCGGCGAGAACGTCTATCCGTCCGAGGTAGAGCACGTGCTCGCCGAGCTGCCCGGGGTGTCGGGCGTGGCCGTCGTCGGCCGGCCGGACGACCACTGGGGAGAGGCGGTCACCGCCGTCCTCTCGCTCGCACGGAACACGGCCGAGACCCCGACCCTCGAAAGCGTCCGCACCTTCGCCGGCCATCGTCTTGCCCGCT
Organism: Kitasatospora sp. NPDC093102; assembly: GCF_040683915.1. Classification (NCBI taxonomy): domain Bacteria; kingdom Bacillati; phylum Actinomycetota; class Actinomycetes; order Kitasatosporales; family Streptomycetaceae; genus Kitasatospora; species Kitasatospora sp. NPDC093102. Next base: position 8,304 of record NZ_JBFBFA010000007.1, read on the forward strand.
ACAAGCTCCCAACCGAGCTCGCAGTGCTCGACCGGATCCCCCGCAACGGCAGCGGCAAAATTGACAAGCCACTCCTACGCCGCCGGTTGGCGGACTGGCGCACGGCATCCCCCGGTGAAGCATGCGTCGCCACCGGCCTGGCAGGTGCCGACCAGCTCAGCTGATCCCGCGCCCTCCAGGCTTCCAGGGTGTCAGCTTGGCGGTCGGGCATCGCCCCAGGGTCAAGGCCCGAGTTCGTGATTCGCATCCTCATCGGGATCCCCTTCGGCTGGGCCACTCTCGCTGATGCCGCTCGGCCGCGAGATCGTCCCGTCCGGCCAGGCCTGGGGCGCCCGCCAGTTCCCACGAACACCCGCGGCCGGCGCGGGGCAGCAGCCCTCGCCGGCCGTCCGCGTTCCCGGGCTCAGGCCCGGGCGAGGACCTTGCGGAGGCCGTAGGCGGCGGCGCCGAGCGCGAGGACGGCGGCGCCCCGGAGGACGGAGGCGGCAGGGAGGGAGAAGGCGAGGACGAGGCAGCCGGCCGTGCCGAGCAGCGGGACGGCACGCGGGGGGCGGCCCTCGGCGGGGGTGAGGGTCCAGGCGGCGGCGTTGGCGACGGCGTAGTACGCGAGGACGCCGAAGGAGGAGAAGCCGATCGCGCCGCGGACGTCGCCGAGGGCCGCGGCGAGGGCGACCACCGCGCCGACGGCCAGCTCGGCGCGGTGCGGGACGCCGAAGCGGGGGTGGACAGCCGCCAGTGGGTGCGGGAGGTGACGGTCGCGGGCCATCGCCAGGGTGGTGCGCGAGACGCCGAGGATCAGCGCGAGCAGCGAGCCGAGGGCGGCGACCGCCGCACCGGCCCGCACCACCGGGGCCAGGCCCGGCACCCCGGCCGCCCGGACCGCGTCGGCAAGCGGTGCGGCGGTGTGAGCGAGGCGTTCGGGGCCGAGGACGGCCAGGACGGCGAGGGCGACGGCGGCGTAGCCGACCAGGGTGATGCCGAGGGCCAGCGGGATCGCCCGGGGGATGGTGCGCCGCGGGTCGCGGACCTCCTCACCGAGCGTGGCGATCCGGGCGTACCCGGCGAAGGCGAAGAACAGCAGACCGGCGGCCTGGAGCACACCGTGGAAGCCGGCGTCCGTACCGATGGCCCAGTGGCCGGTGTCGGCCTCACCGCTCGTCACACAGGCGGTGACCACGGCGGCGAGCACCGCCAGGACGACGGCCACGATCGCCCGGGTCAGCCAGGCGGCCTTCTGCACGCCGACGTAGTTGACGGCGGTCAGCGCCACCACGGCCGCGACCGCGACGGCGTGGGCCTGGGCGGGCCAGACGTAGGAGCCGACGGTGAGGGCCATCGCCGCGCAGGAGGCGGTCTTGCCGACCACGAAGCCCCAGCCGGCCAGGTACCCCCAGAACTCGCCGAGCCGCTCCCGGCCGTAGACGTAGGTGCCGCCGGACTGCGGGTAGCGGGCGGCCAGCCGGGCCGAGGAGGTCGCGTTGCAGTACGCCACCACGCCGGCCGTCGCCAGCCCGACCAGCAGCCCGGAGCCGGCGGCCCCGGCCGCGGGCGCGAGCGCGGCGAAGACGCCCGCGCCGATCATCGAGCCCAGCCCGATCACCACGGCGTCGAACACCCCCAGGTGCCGCCGCAACTCCCCCGGACCGGCCGCCGTCGGCGACGAACTCATCCGCTGTACCTCTCCCGATCCGGCTGTGGTGTCGGCGCACCCTATCCGAGCGGGGGAAACGGAAGGCGCGGGACGGAGGGCGGCCGGAACCCGGGCGGCGGTCACCCGGTCAGGCGGGCCTCCAGCGCCTGGAGGTCCTTGGCCAGGGCGGCACGGACCGGGAGGGCGAGCAGGGGCCAGGCCAGGCACTGGAGGCCGACCGAGCAGCCGCGGACGCGGATGCGGGCGAAGGTGCCGGCCTGGGTGGGCTCGAAGGTGTAGGTGACGCGCATCGCCAGGGGCCCGGCGACGGGGACCATGTCGAGCACCGTCGGCGGGTGGTAGCCCGCCACGCGCAGCACGTACCTCGTCGGCCGGCCCAGGAAGTGCGCGCTCCGGGTGACCTCGGCGCCCACGCCGAAGCCGCCGGTGTCGGCCTCCCGGGTGAGGGTGGCGGTGCGGATGGCCCGGGTCCACTCGGAGTCGTGGCGCCAGTCCATCGCGTAGGCGGCGACGGTGGCGGGCGGGAGGGGGATCAGGCGTTCCACTGTGACATCGAGGGGCATGATCACACTCTCCCGCCGGGCGGGCCACCGCGCTCTCCGGACACACCCGGCCGGAGGGCCCCGGTCAGAGTCCCAGGATGCGCTGGGCCTCCGCCCGCATCTCGACCTTGCGGATCTTCCCGGTGACCGTCATGGGGAACTCCTCGACCACGTGCACGTAGCGCGGGATCTTGAAGTGTGCGAGCCGGCCGGTGCAGTACGCGCGGACGGTCTCGGCGGTGAGCTGCTCGGCGCCCTCCCGCATCCGGATCCAGGCCATCAGTTCCTCGCCGTACCTGGTGTCGGGGACGCCGATCACCTGGACGTCGAGGATGTCCGGGTGGGTGTGGAGGAACTCCTCGATCTCGCGCGGGTAGAGGTTCTCGCCGCCACGGATCACCATGTCCTTGATCCGGCCGGTGATGGCGAGGTAGCCGTCCTCGTCCATCACCGCGAGGTCCCCGGTGTGCATCCAGCGGGCGGCGTCGACGGCCTCGGCGGTGCGCTCGGGCTCGCCCCAGTAGCCGAGCATGACGGAGTAGCCGCGGGTGCACAGCTCGCCGGGTTCGCCGCGCGGGACGGTGCGGCCGGTGGCCGGGTCGATCACCTTGACCTCCAGGTGCGGACCGACCCGGCCCACCGTGGTCACCCTCCGCTCGACCGGGTCGTCGACCCGGGTCTGGGTGGAGACCGGCGAGGTCTCGGTCATCCCGTAGCAGATGGAGACCTGTGTCATGCCCATCCGCCCGATGACCTCCTTCATCACCTCGCTCGGGCAGGGCGAGCCCGCCATGATGCCGGTGCGCAGGCTGCCGAGGTCGTAGTGGTCGAAGTCCGGGTCGGCCAGCTCGGCGATGAACATGGTCGGCACGCCGTAGAGCGAGGTGCAGCGCTCGGCGGCGACGGCGGCCAGGGTGGCGCCGGGCTCGAAGGAGGGGGCCGGGATGACCATGCAGGCGCCGTGCGAGGTGGCCGCCAGGTTGCCCATCACCATCCCGAAGCAGTGGTAGAAGGGCACCGGGATGCAGATCCGGTCCTGCTCGGTGTAGGCGAGCAGCTCGCCCACGAAGTAGCCGTTGTTGAGGATGTTGTGGTGCGAGAGCGTCGCGCCCTTGGGGAAGCCGGTCGTCCCGGAGGTGTACTGGATGTTGATCGGGTCGTCGGGGGCCAACTCTCCCTGGCGCTCCGCGAGTCGGGCGGGGTCGGCCAGCCTCCCGGCGGCGAGCACGGCCTCCCAGGCGGGGCTGCCGAGCAGCAGGACGCGCTCCAACTCGGGGCATCGGGGCCGGACTTCCTCGATCATCCCGGCGTAGTCCGAGGTCTTGAAGCGCTCGGCGGCGACCAGCAGCCGGATGCCGGCCTGGTTCAGCACGTACTCCAACTCGTGGGCGCGGTAGGCCGGGTTGACCGTGACCAGGATCGCGCCGAGCTTGGCGGTGACGTACTGGGTGAGTGTCCACTCGGCGCAGTTGGGGGCCCAGATGCCGACCCGGTCCCCCTTGGCGATCCCGAGTTCCAGCAGGCCGAGCGCCAGGGCGTCGACGTCGGCGGCGAGTTCGGCGTAGGTCCAGCGGCGGGCGGTGGCCCGGTCGACCAGGGCGTCGCGCTCGGGGAAGGCGCGCACCGCGCGGTCGAGGTTCTCCCCGATGGTGTCGCCGAGCAGCGGGACGTCCGAGGTGCCGGAGGCGTAGCTGCGCGGGGTCGGCGTGGTCGGCACGGGCTGGCTCCTGGGGACGGCGGTGCGGGACGGGGACCATGCTCGCGGCCCCGGCCCCGCGCCGCCACCCCCGAACGGGGGTACGGACACGGCGCTGGGGCCGTCCGCCGGGTGCGACGGACGGCCCCAGCGCGCGGGGTCACTTGTTGATGCAGAAGGTGCCGAAGGTCGGGCCGCCGATCCCGAGGATGCCGACCGAGTTCCCACACACGTTGGTCTGCGCGTTGATCGGGATCTGGACCAGGTTGCCGGACAGGAAGCCGGGCGAGTTGGCGGCGACACCGTAGGCGGTGGCGCCACCGCCGTCGCCGCCGGCAGCGGCGGTCCCGGTTCCGGCGAGGACCGCCGCCGCGGTGAGGGCGGTGGCGGCGAGGGTGGTGCGCATACGCATTGCGACACTCCTTGTGAGGGTGGCGATTTCGAGTGTGACGATCACACCCGCCATCGATCACAAGCGATCCGCTCCTCGGCGCGCCGGGATTGCCCCGACCTAGGGCGTGTCGCCCTCCCGGCCCGCCGGCGCCGCGGCCACGGGAGCGGCGACGCCCAGTGATTCCAGCAGTTCCCGGGCCTGGTGCAGCCCCGGCTCGGCCGCCACCGCACGGTGCAGCAGCCCGAGGGCGAGCGCCCGGTCCCCGGCCGCCAGGGCGTCCAGCGCCCGGTTGTAGTCGATCCGTCCGGCGTAACGCAGCCGGAACAGCACGGAAAGGTCCTCCCGGCAGGAGGCGCAGCGCAGGGCCTGCGGATCCGCCGGCACCCTGCACAGCGGGCACAGCACCTCGGGGGCACCCGAGAAGGCGTCCACGGCGCTCATCGCGGCCCCGCCTCCTCCGGCCGGACCGGGCCGAGCGACTCCTGGGCCGGCTCGCTGCCCAGCTCCCGCTCCGCCTGCGCGTACAGGGCCAGCAGGTTCGACATGTGCCGGTTGACGTCCGCCATGTTGGGCGCCTCCACCGCCGCGTCCAGCCCGCGCAGCTCGGCCATGATCAGCTGGGCCAGGGCGGGCGAGACCATGTTCTGGGTCACGTAGACGTTGCACATGGTGAGCATCCGCATGGTGTGCCCGAGCGAGTCGCACAGCTCGTCCGCCTTCCGGGCCGCGCGCATCGCGCCCTCCCAGTCGGCGGCCTCGCGGCGCAGCCGCAGCTCGGCGGCCACCGACCGCAGCCGGTCCAGGTCGCTCGGGTCGAGGTGCTTCTCGCAGTAGTGGATGAACAGGCTCAGGTACGCCTCGGAGCCGCGCACCCAGCGCTGGGCCTTGAGCTGCTGCTGGGCCCGTTCCAGCGCCGCGTCCACCGACTGGCCGCGGGTCTGCCCTGCCGCCAGGTCGTCCAGGGTGTCCATCAGCCGCTGCGCCTCGCGCTTCTCGGCCTCGGTCAGCTCGCCGCCCCAGCGGTCGGTGAAGGACTCGACCTGCCGCTGCTGCTCCTCGACCTGCACCTTCAGCTCGGGGTCGAGGGTGACCCGCTCCAGCTTGACGGTCTTCTCGGCACCGCCCTGGATCCGCACCGACAGGGTGATGGTGCGGTCCCGGTCGAGGCCGAAGGAGACCTCCACCGGAGTACGGCCGCCCAGGCCCTCGGGCAGCCGCAGGGTGAGGTGGCCGATCAGCTCGTTCTGCTGGGCGATCTCGTGCTCGCCCTCGTAGACCGCCACCTCCAGCCGCTGCCGGCCGCTGCCGGAGACCACGAACTCCCGGCTCACCGGCGAACTCGTCGGGTAGCTGGTGTTCTTGGGGATGATGACGGCGAGGCGGCCGTCGTTCAGCTCGATGCCGAGGTTCTTCGGGGTGATGTCGAACGGGTTGGTGACCTGCGCCAGCTCGCCGCAGCCCGGGCAGACCTCGCAGCCGGGCGGATTGACCACACTGCAGGCGGCGCAGCGCAGGCCGACGTCCTCGGCGGCGCTGGTGGCCACCCTGGTGTGGCCGGGGGCGGCCGAGTTGAGCGGCTCGCCGCACAGTTCACAGGCGGTGACGCCGGGGGCGGCCGGGGTGCCGCAGCGCGGGCAGTTGCCACCGTGCACCACGGCGGTGGCCCGGGTCTGCTGCGGGATCGTCGCGCCGCCGCCCGAACCGTCCAGGGCCTGCTCGCACTTGGGGCAGGCTGCGGCGTCGGCGTCGACCGGGAGGTGGCAGGTCGGGCAGGAGACCCGGGGGCCGCCGAGCAGGGTGGTGGCGCAGTTGGCGCAGTTGGAGGCGGACAGGTCGCCGGGGGCCCGGCACTCGGGGCACTCCACCTCGCCGACCAGGGCGGACTGCACGGCCGCACCGAGCGCCACGCACTGCATCGGGTTGACGCCGCGCCGGATCCGGCGGGGGCCGAACACCTCGCCGAGCCGGCGGGCGACCAGCGGGATCGCGGTCGAGCCGCCGACCAGCACCACCTCGTCGATGTCCCCGACGGTCAGGTTGGCCTGCATGATGGCCTTGTGGGTCAGCTCGATGGTGCGTTCGATCCGAGCCTCGATCAGCTCCTCGAAGCGGGCCCGTTCGAACTCCGTCTCCAGCACCAGCTGCCCGGCGCCCAGGCCCGGCAGGATGACCTCGGAGGACTCCTGGTTGGAGAGCTCGATCTTGATGGTCTCGGCGGTGGCGGCGATCTTCGGACGGTCGCGCAGGTCGGGCTGGTACTCCGAGCCGTACTCCTCCCGGATGTCCTCCAGCAGCGCGGTGGTGATCCCGCGGTCGAAGTCGTCGCCGCCGAGCAGGTTGTCGCCCTCGATGCCGAGCACCGAGACCGATCCGGGCACCAGCAGCAGGATGGAGATGTCGAAGGTGCCGCCGCCGAGGTCGTAGACCAGGACGGTCCTGCCCTCGTCGCCCGCCTCGGAGGTGATGCCGTAGGCGAGGGCGGCGGCGGTCGGCTCGTTGATGATCCGCAGCACGTGCAGGCCGGCCATCCGGCCCGCCTCCTGGGTGGCCGCGACCTGCCGCTCGCCGAAGTACGCGGGGACGGTGATCACGGCCCGGTGGAAGGGCTCGCCGAAGCGCTGCTCGGCGTCCTCCTTGAGTCGGTGCAGGATGATCGCGGAGATCTCGATCGGGGTGTACGAGCGGCCGTTGAACCAGACGTTGACGTCGCCGTCGGTGCCCGCGGTGACCCTGTAGTCCACCTCCTTCAGGGCCGCCTGGACCTGCGGGTCCTTGAACTTGCGGCCCATGAAGCGCTTGACCGAGCGGATCACGTTGGCGCCGTCGATGGCGATCCGGCTGCGCGCGGTGGAGCCCACCAGCAGCTCGCCCTTGCGGCCGCTGCCGACCACGGAGGGTGTGGCCTCCTGGTTCTGCCGGTTGAAGATGATCTCCGGCTCGCCCCGGCGCAGGTGGGCGACCACGGAGTTGGTGGTGCCCAGGTCGATGCCGAGTGTGCGGTACATGTCGTTCCCCTCTTGCCCCTCGTGGTCCTGGCTACTTCTTGCGCTTGGCCTGCTTGGCCACGGCCTTGCCCCGGCGACGGGCCCGGGGCGGGGCCCCCTTGGGCTGGGCGCGGGTGGCCGTCGCGGCGGTGGCGGTGGCGGGCGGGACGGCTTCGACGGCCTCGGGCTTCTCGGGCTTCTCCGGTGTCCCGAGCCCCTCCGCCTCGACGGCCTCGGACATCTCGGGCTCGACGGGCTCGAAGGGCTCGAAGGGCTCGAAGGGCTCGACGGGCTCGACGGCCCCGGTGGCCTCGGGTGCCCCCGGTTCGACGCCCGTCGGCCCCGGGAGCGCGGGGTCCGCCTCCGTCGCGGCCGCCGCCGGCCCGTCCTGCGGTTCGGGGTCCGGGTCCGGCTCCGGTGCGGCGACCACCACCTGGGCCCGGCGCAGCACCTCGTCCCCCCAGAAGAACCCGGTCACCACCGTCCGCACCACCGTCTCCGGCGCCACCCCGGACCGGGCCTCGGTGCCCACGATCTCGGTCAGGTCGGGGTCGGCCGTCATGCCCTCCAGACGCATCGGCCGCACCTTGGCCTTGGCGAGCTGCCCGAGCAGCCGCCGCCGGGTGGCCTCCAGGCCGTCGCCGCGGCCGAGCGCCACCAGTTCGGGGTTCAGACGGAGCGCGGCGAGCGCGTCGTCCACCTCGACCAGGATGCCCAGCAGTTCACGCTGCTCGGCCCGGGCGGCCTGCTTCTGCTCCGTCAGCTTGCTCCCCAGCAGGGACGCCCGGAAGAGCAGCCGGCCGAACGCCTGCTCCAGGTCGACGTCCTCGACGCCGGGCGGGACCTCCAGCCGCTGACGGCCGTCGGCCAGGGAGGCGGTGGGTGCGTCGGTGGGTGCGTCGGTCATTCCGGAACCTCGATCTGCGGCAGCACGGACAGGTCCGCCGCGTAGCGGGCGGGGACGGGCGGTTCGGGGTCGGCGCCGCCGGGGGGCGGCTCGGCGAAGTCGGCGGCCAGCTCGGCGCGGTGGAGGGCGGGCAGGACGGCGGGCCGCAGCGGCGGGCGCTCGATCACCAGCAGCGGTTCGGCGAGCGCGGGGGCCAGCAGCGCGGCAGCCCGGTCGACCGGCTCCGGCGGGAGTGACTGCTGGAGGTCCGCCTCCAGGCGCCGGTCCGGGTTGCGCAGCAGCGCGGCGGCCTCCTGGATCTGCTGGCGGCTGTACCGGCCGGCCCGCATCGCCGTTCCGACGGCGAGGTTGATCTCGCGCACGCCGGCCGTGAGCGGGATGCCCAGGACCTCGTACGGCGACGGTTCGTGCAGTGGCATGGCGGGCGGTCTCTCTCCTCACGGTGACGGGGACGGCGCGGGTGCGGGCACGGCTGCGGCGTACGGTCCAGGACGACGCCAACTGCCGTGCGGTTGCTGTCAGTAGAGCGAGTTGATCCGCATCTGCATCGCGTGCAGCTCGATGTCGTCCGGGCTGTGCTCGACGGCCTTGCGGGCCAGGTCGCGGGCCTCGCGCAGCTGCCGGGCGTTGGCCCGCTGGACGGCGAACGAGCCGTAGACGATGCCGAGTTCGCGGTGCAGCTTGTCGGTGTCCTCCGGAGTGCCGGAGAGTTCGAGAGCCTCCTCCAGCAGCTTGATCGCCGCGCGGTAGCGGTGGCCCTCGTAGTGGCCGATGGCCTTGCCGCGCCAGACGCCGACCATCAGCCGTCGGATGTCGGTGGAGTCGTCGTAGGACCTGGCCTTCTGGAGCATCGCGGCCTGGTCGGTGAACGGCTGGTCCTGCATGGCGTCCACCACGTGGTTGGCGAGCATCACCGAGACCCGGCGCGGGGCCTCGTGGTCGACCCCGCCCTCCCATTCCGGGTCGGCGCGCAGCGCCTCGGCCATCCACTCGACGGCGCGCCGGCGGTCGTCGGCGAAAGCGGCGGAGCGGGCGAGGTGGCGCAGCACGAAGGCGAGGCCGAGCCGGTTGTCCGGGTCGGGGTTGAGTTCGATCAGCGCCCGCCAGGCCTCGACGGCCTCCTCCAGCTCCGCGTCGGTGGCGTCGGGGCGGCTGAGCTGGCCGGCCCGGTTGCCGAGGGCGGCCTCCAGGAAGTGCCGGGCGGTCGGGTCGCCGGGGACCAGTTCCAGGCTCTTCTCCAGGAGGGCGAGGGCGCGGGGGTAGTCCTTGTCCTCGTTGTTGATCTTGCGCGCCCACTGGGCGTAGGTGGCCCCGAGGTCACCCCGCACCTCAGGGTCGTCGGGGGCCAACGCCAGCGCCCTCTCCAGGAGTTCGGCTGCTCCGGCCTGGTCGTCCAGGCTGTTCTTGAGCAGCGCGCGGGCGGCCCGGACGCCGGACTCGGCGGCGATCGCGGCGGCGTCGGCGGGCAGCCGGGCGCCGGGGACGGCCCGGGCGCGGGTGAGGCTGTCCAGGGCCTCGCGCCAGTCCTGGTTGCGGTGGTGCTCGCGGGCCTGGCTGACCAGCGACTCGCCGAGCAGGGCGTGCCAGTCCTCGCCCCGCCGCTGTTCGGGCACCGCGTCCAGGGCGGCGACGGCGGCCGCCTGCCGGCCCTGGAGTTGCAGGTAGCGCTGCGCGCCGAGGTCGCCGAACAGGCCGAGGGCCCGGGTGGGCGCGGGCGCGTCGGGGCCGGCGGGCCGGCGCCAGGGCCGGACGGCCCGCTCGAAGGCCTCGGCCCAGCCGGCGGGTCCGGGCTCGGCGCGCAGCAGCCGGTCCAGGGCCGGGCCGAGTGCGAGGCAGCGGGTCGGGCGGCCGGGCAGGGTGATCCGGACGTCCTCCTGGGCGAAGGCGTCCGCGCAGTGCGCCTCCAGGCCGAGGCGCAGCGTCCAGGCGGTGACCTCGTCGCCGCTGCGCCCGGCGGTCCGGTCCAGGGCGCGCAGGTCGTCGCGGAGGCGGTCGAGCAGTCCGGTGCGGGCGGCGGCGAGCTGCTGGGGCTCGGCGGTGCGGCCGGTGATCCGGGCGGACTCGGCCCACAGCTCGGGCTGGTGCAGGGCGGCGACCAGGCTGCCGAGCGTCCAGGCCCAGACCTCCTCGTCGGGCGTGTCGGAGCCGGCGGCGAGCCGGTAGCCGGCCAGGCCGAGCGCGTGCAGCAGCCGGGGGTGGGCCGGATCCCTGAGCAGCAGCTCGCGGTAGGCCTCCCAGGCCTCCCGGTGGCGGCCGTCGGCGGCGGCCTGGTGCGCCTCGTGCTCGGCGAGCAGGACGAGCGCGCCGGCCACCCGCTCGTGGCCGGGGAGCTCGTGGCCCGCGATCTCATGGCTGGAGGCAAGTTCGAGGGCCTGGCGCAGGTCGACGGCGGCCGGGCCGGGCCGGCCGGCGTCGAGGGCGGCGCCGGCCCGGCGGACCAGGACGGCGGCGCGGGCCGTCCGGGCGTCCGCGGGCAGGCCGGTCAGGGCCTCGTCCAGCCGGCCGAGTTCGGCGCGCAGCAGGGCGAGGTCGAGCCGGACGGGCGCGGCGGCGGCACCGTCGCCGAGCACCTCGGCCCAGCGGGCGAGCACGGGTTCGGCCTGCTCGGGCGTGCCGGCCCGGCGGGCGCAGTCGAGGACGGCGCGCAGTGCGGGGGCGGCGCAGCGCACGCAGCGGGGCGAGGCGGCGGCTTCGGGGGTGTGCTGGTGGTCGGTGCAGGCCTCACGGCCGCAGCCGCCGCAGGTGCCGGTGGCTGGGCGGTCGCAGAGCGCGCAGTCGCCGGTCGGCGACCCGGTGGAGGCGGCGCCGGCCTGGAGGAAGTTCCGGTACCAGTCCAGGGCGGCGGCCCAGTTGCCCGCTCGTTCGGCGAGCAGGGCGCGCAGCCGGGCGGTCGCCGGGTCGCCGGCCGGGTCGGGCGGCCCGAGCAGGGCGATCGTCCGGGCCGGGCGGCCCGTCAGCAGGGCGGCGGCGGCCAGGTGGTAGCGGTCGCGTCGGCCGGTGCCGGCGTCGAGCAGGGTGGTGACCGGCTCCGGGGTGCCTTCGGCCAGGGCGAGGGCGGCGCGCAGCCGGGACTGGCGGTGGGTGAGGGCGCCGGGCAGGGTGTCGGCGAGGGCGAGCGCGGCGGCGGCGCGGCGGCGTGGTTCGGCGTGGTCGCGGCCGGTGACCAGCAGGTGGGCGGCCTCGCGCAGGGCGGCTTCGCGCAGCGCGGCGCGGTAGCCGGGGGCGGCGGGGTGCTCGGCGGTGGCCTGCTGCCACAGTTCGCGGGCGGCCGTCGGGTCGGTGGCCAGCCGGGTGCGGGCGAGCCGGTCGCGGGCCAGGGCCCGGCGGGGTTTCAGGTCCTCGTCGTCCAGCGCCTCCCAGCGGGCGAGGGCGCCGGCCGGGTCGTCGGTGCGGGCGAGGGCGAGGCCGTGGTGGAAGGCGGCGATGGCGGTCCAGCGGGTGCCCGGGTCGGTGTCGGCCTCGGCGCGCAGGACCGGTTCGGCCTCCTCGGCCTGCCCGGCGGCGAGCAGGGCGGCGCCGAGCCGGACCCGGGCGGGGCGCCAGTCGGAGGCCCGGCCGAGGCCGGCCCGGTAGTCGGCGGCGGCCTCGGCGGGGCGCTCGGCCCGCTCGTGCACCAGGGCGAGGCCGAACCGGGCCGGGGCGAAGTCGGGTTGGACGGTCAGGGCGGCGGTGAACTGCTCCCTGGCCGGCTCGTCGGCGCCGAGCAGCAGGGCGAGCCGGCCGAGGGCGTAGCGGGGGCGGGGGTCGGTCGGGCTCGATACGACGGCGGCCGCGAGGTCGGCCCAGGCCTCCTCGGTGGCGCCGAGGCGCTGGCGGGCCAGGCCGCGGAAGAGCAGGCCGTCGGTGCGCAGGGCCGGGCCGCGCCCCCACGGGGAGGGCTCGCCGGGGCCACGGCGCAGCGCCTCGTCGAAGGCGGTGACGGCGGGTTCGTCGCGGTGCAGGGCGTAGAGCTGGGCGCCCCAGCGGAACCACAGTTCGCCGCTGCCGGCGGGGGCCGCGGCGGCGAGCAGGGCCTCGGCCTCGGCGGCCCGGGCGGTGGCACGCAGCAGGGCGGCGCGGGCGAGCACGGGCCAGTCCCGGCCGGGCAGGGCGGCGAGGGCGCGGGCGGTGACATGCTCGCGCTGGTCGAGGGCGCCCTCACGGCAGTGGTGTTGCAGCCAGTCGACGGTGCGGGCGGCGGCCTCGGCCTCCTCGCCGGGTTCGGCGCCGGCGGCGGTGGCCTGGAGGAAGGCGAGCGGCGGGCCGAGGTCGCCGTCGGGGGCCTGCATCCGTTCCTCGGCGAGGCGGCGCAGGCTCCACCGGGGCAGTTGCCGGGCCGGGTCGGCGAGCAACGGGTAGGCCTCGCGGTGCAGGGCGAGGGTGGCCTGCTGGTCGCCGGTGGGGACGGTGGCCTCGGCCTGGCCGAGCAGGGCGAGGCCGCGCTGCGGGCGCAGTTCCTCGGGCCCGTCGGCGAGTTCGCGGGCCAGCCGGGCGTAGCGGCGGCGGGCCTGGGCGGCCCGGCCGGCGGCGAGCTGCTCGGCGGCCGCGGCCAGTGCCTTCGCCACCGTCGCGGCGTCCAGGGCCCGTCGGCGGCGGGCCAGCACGACGGCGGCCGCACCGGTCAGCGCCACCACGACCAGCAGCACCGCTAACAGCACCATGCACCGTCCCCCTGTGTTCGGAAACCGCCCACCCCATGATCAACTCGCTTCTGGCGATCATGAGTTGACGTCGTGTCGTGATGTTGATCGAACGCCATCAGAATAGGCCCTCGATCGGACGGACGAACAGGAAAGAGCACTATCCTGGGCATCGATCAGCAGCAGCACGGCAGCACATCAACAGCGGTCAGAAGCGTCGGGGGTCGCGTGTCCGAGTCGCGTTGGGTGCCCGGTCTCCGGTTCGGGCCGGAGTTCGACCCCGAGCAGTACGAACTCCTGGAGTTCCACCACCGGGGCGGCGAGGCCGAGGTGTGGAGGGCGGTTCGCACCGGGCACAACGGGCGCAAGGAGCTGGTCGCCGCGAAGATCATGCTGGAGCGCGACCCGACCGAGGTGCGGCGCTGGCTCGGCCGCTGGGACGACGTCTCGCACAACGCGCACCGGCTCGGCGTCACCGACCTGGTGGTGCCCAGCTTCCTGCTCGGCCCCTCCCCGCACCGGCCCGGCACCCCGCCCGGCGGCGCGCTGCTGGCCTATCAGATCTCCCCCTGGGTCGAGGGCGCGCCGCTGCACACCTGGGCGCGCGGCCAGCGCGGCGGCCCGCCGGCCGTGGCCGAGGTGCTGACCCGGCTCTGCCGGATCGTCGACGAGCTGCACCGCAAGCGCTGGGTGCACCGCGACATCTCCCCCGCCAACGTCCTGGTGGACGGCCAGGGGCAGGTCAAGCTGATCGACCTGACCTTCCTCGCCCCGCTGGACCACACCCTGACCGTCGCGGTGTTCACCCCCGGGCACGTCCCGCCGGAGGCCGAGCAGGTGGGCGGCTTCCCGACCACCGCCAAGGACCTGTTCGCGGTCGGCACCCTCGCCCGTACCCTGCTGCTGCCCGACCACGGCCGCCTGGACCACCGGCTGGCCGCCGAGCAGGCCCGCGCGGAGCTGCTGGCGGCGGGCTACAGCGAGGAGTTGGCGCGCTGGGCCTGCGAGCCGCTGGCCCGTGACCCGGACCGCCGCCCCTCCCCGCTCGGCCCGTGGGCCGAGCGGGGCCGTGAACTGCTGCGCACCCACCGGCCGGTGGCCCGCACCGCGGGTCTGGCCGTGCTGCCCGACCCGGCCGGGCGGCCGCTGGTGGTCACCGGCGGCGCGGACGGCACCGCGCTGGCCGGGCCGGGCCGGCTCGGCCGAAGACTCCCGGCGGGCCATGGCCCTTCTGTTGTACGGGAATTGGCGGCCGGCTGGGCCGGGAGCCAGGAGGAGCTGGTGGTCTGGGCCGAGGACCGCGGCGGCACCCTGTGGGCCGGTACGGCGGCCGGCTGGTGGGAGGCCGCGCGCGGGGTCAACGGCCTGGCGGGCGCGGTCGGTTCGGCCGGGGAGATGACGGTCTGGACAGCCGCCGGCGGTGCACTGCGTTCCTACCGCTGGACGCCCGGCCGCACCCTCACCGGCCAGGAGCACCCCGGCTGCCCGGCCGACCGGGTGCTCGCCGCCGAGGAGGAGCGGCCCGGCGCCTGGCTGTTGCTGGTGGAGCACCGCGAGCGGGTGCTGAGCTGGCGGCCGGGCGCCGCCGGACCGCCCGTCCCGGTCGGCCCGGCCGGACCGCTGTGCGCCGGGGCACTGGCCCGTACCTCCGCAGGGCCGCAGGCCGCCACGCTGCGGCCGGACGGCTCGGCCCAGCTGCACACCCTCGGCACGGCCGGGGCGGGAACCGAGATCGGCGACGGCGAGCCCTCGCTCGGCATCGCCATGGTGGGCCACCGCGGCGGCCCGACCGTCGCGTTGGCCGGCGCGGGCGGCGTACGGCTGCGGCTGCCGGCCGGCGGCGCCTCCCGCCGGCCGCGCTGGTGGCGGCCCACGCTGCGCCCGGCCACCCGGGTCGCACTGGCCATGGGCGACGACTGGCGGCTGTGCCTGGCGGCGGTGGTGGAGGGCGAGTTGCAGGTCTGGCAGGAGGACGCGGCGTACCGCTGGCAGGCGGTGGAGCTGCCGGAGGACTGATCGGCCGGACCGGCACCGAGGCCCCGGAACCCTGGCGGGGTTCCGGGGCCTCGGCCCGGTGGCGGGACTCGATTCCTCAGCGGAAGCGGCGCAGCCGAAGGCTGTTGCCGACCACGAAGACCGAGGAGAAGGCCATCGCGGCCCCCGCGATCATCGGGTTGAGCAGGCCCGCGGCGGCCAGCGGCAGGGCAGCGACGTTGTAGCCGAAGGCCCAGAACAGGTTGCTCTTGATGGTGCCCAGGGTCTTGCGGGAGAGCCGGATGGCGTCCACCGCGGCCAGCAGGTCACCGCGGACCAGGGTCAGGTCACCCGCCTCGATGGCGGCGTCGGTGCCGGTGCCCATCGCCAGGCCCAGGTCGGCCTGGGCGAGTGCGGCCGCGTCGTTGACGCCGTCGCCGACCATCGCCACGACCCTGCCCTCGGCCTGCAGCCGCTTGACGGTGTCGACCTTGTCCTGCGGCATGACCTCGGCGATCACGTGTTCCGGCGCGATGCCGACCTCGGCCGCCACGGCTTCGGCGACCAGCCGGTTGTCACCGGTCAGCAGGACCGGGGTCAGGCCCAGCGCCCGCAGCTTTCCGATGGCCTCGGCGCTGGTCGGCCTGACCGCGTCGGCGACCTCCAGCACGGCCCGGGCCTCACCGTCCCAGCCGACCGCGATCGCGGTGCGGCCGGCCGCCTCGGCGGTGCGCTTGGCCTCGGCCAGCGCCTCGGGCAGGTACTGCGACCACTCGTTCAGCAGGGCCTCCCGGCCGGCCACCACGGCGTGACCGTCCACCACGCCCTGGACGCCCTGGCCCGGGACGTTCTCGAAGCCCTCGACGGCGGGCAGCTCGCCGGCCTTGGCGGCGGCGTTGGCGATCGCCCGGGCGATCGGGTGCTCGGAGGCGTGCTCCAGGGCGCCGGCCAGGCGCAGCACCTCGGCCTGCTCCACGCCCTCGGCGGCGTGCACCGCGAGCAGGGACATCTGGCCGGTGGTGACGGTGCCGGTCTTGTCCAGGACGATGGTGTCGACCTTGCGGGTGGATTCCAGGACCTCCGGGCCCTTGATCAGGACGCCCAGCTGGGCGCCGCGGCCGGTGCCGACCATCAGCGCGGTCGGGGTGGCCAGGCCCAGGGCGCACGGGCAGGCGATGATCAGTACGGCCACCGCTGCCGTGAACGCGGCGGTCCAGCCCTCGCCGGTGCCCAGCCAGTAGCCGAGGGTGGCCACCGCCAGGGTGATCACGATCGGCACGAAGACCGCCGAGATCCGGTCCGCGAGGCGCTGCGCGGCGGCCTTGCCGTTCTGCGCGTCCTCGACCAGCTTGGCCATCCGGGAGAGCTGGGTGTCGGCGCCGACCCGGGTGGCCTCGACCACCAGGCGTCCGCCCGCGTTGACGGTGGCGCCGGTGACGGCGTCGCCGATCCCGACCTCGACCGGGACGGACTCGCCGGTCAGCATCGAGGCGTCCACCGCCGAGGCGCCCTCGACCACCACGCCGTCGGTGGCGATCTTCTCACCCGGCCGGACCACGAAGCGGTCGCCCACGGCGAGGTCGGCGATCGGGATGCGCACCTCGGCGCCGCCGCGCAGCACCGTCACGTCCTTGGCGCCCAGTTCCAGCAGCGCCTTGAGTGCTGCCCCGGCGGTGCGCTTGGAGCGCGCCTCGAAGTAGCGGCCGGCCAGGATGAAGGCGGTGACGCCGGCCGCCGCCTCCAGGTAGATGTTGGACGAGCCGTCGCTGCGGGCGATGGTGAACTCGAAGCCGTGCCGCATGCCCGGCATCCCGGCGTCGCCGAAGAAGAGCGCCCACAGCGACCAGAGGAACGCGGCGGCGGTGCCGAGCGAGACCAGGGTGTCCATGGTCGCGGCGCCGTGCCGGGCGTTGGTGAACGCGGCCCGGTGGAACGGCCAGGCGGCGTAGGTGACCACCGGGGCGGCGAGGGTCAGCGACAGCCACTGCCAGTTGTCGAACTGGAGGGCCGGCACCATCGCCATCGCGATGACCGGCAGCGCGAGCGCCACCGCGGTGAACAGCCGCCGGCGCAGCGGGGCCAGTTCGTCGGCCGGCTCGGCCTGCCCGGCGTCCGCGCCCTCGACGGCCGGGGGCTTGGGCAGCGCCGCGGTGTAGCCGGTGGCCTCGACGGTGGCGATCAGGTCGGCGACCTCGACGCCGCCCTCGAAGGAGACCTTCGCCTTCTCGGTGGCGTAGTTGACGCTGGCCGTGACCCCGTCCATCCGGTTGAGCTTCTTCTCGATGCGGGCCGCGCACGAGGCGCACGTCATTCCGCCGATCGAGAGTTCCACCTCCGCGGAGGCGGGTGCCTGCGTAGTCATCGTCGCTCCTCGTGACAGTCGTCGTGCGGTACGTTCGGCGGCCGGGCCTTCATACCTAGGAGGGGTATCGGGCGGTGCCGGGTTCATTTATACCCCCGAGGGGTATCGACCGCAAGGCTTCGCCGGTACCCCGGGCAGGTATTTTCCAGGGACGGCGATCTGCTTGACTTGATACCCCCATGGGGTATTCACTCAAGGTGTCGAGCCCGGCGACATCCCGAGGAGGGCCCCATGGCCGGCTACCACAACGACAAGGACCAGCTCCTGCGCCGACTGCGCCGCGTCGAGGGCCAGATCCGCGGCCTCCAGCGCATGGTCGACACCGACACCTACTGCATCGACACGCTGACCCAGGTCTCGGCCGCCACCAAGGCCCTCCAGTCCGTCGCGCTGCACCTGCTCGACTCCCACCTCGCCCACTGCGTCCACGACGCCATCGCGGCCGGCGGCGCCGAGGCGGACGCCAAGGTCGCCGAGGCCTCGCAGGCCATCGCCCGGCTCATGCGGGCCTGAGCCCCGCCCCATTCGCTCCGCTTCCGTCCCGCGTCACGAGGAGAACCCCGTCATGAACACCCCGCTGCGCATCACCGTCTTCGCCGCCGGACTCGCCGCCGCCTTCGGCCTCGCCCTCGGCGTCGGCCACGCCACCGGCAGCGGCCCCTCCCCCAAGCCCGCCACCGCCGGACACGGCGGACACGGCGAGGAGCCGGCCGGCGCCGCCGAGCACCTGCCCGGCGGGCTCCAGGTCTCCGAACGCGGCTACACCCTCAGCGTCGAGAACCCCTTCGTGACCGCCGGCTCCCCCACCGACCTGCGCTTCCGCATCCTCGGCACGGACGGCAAGCCCGTCACCGCCTACCAGCAGCAGCACGAGAAGGAACTGCACCTGATCGTCGCCCCGCGCGACCTGTCGACCTTCCAGCACCTGCATCCGACCCTGTCCGCCGACGGCACCTGGAGCGCCCCGACCGCCGTCCCCGCCGCCGGGGAGTACCGGGTCTTCGCGGACTTCACCCCCGCCGGCGCCGCCGAGGGCCTCACGCTCGGCGCCGACCTGCACGCCGCCGGCGACCTGCGGCCCGCCCCGCTGCCGGAGACCGGCCGGACCGTCACCGTCGACGGCTACACCGTCACCCTGGGCGGCGACCTCACGCCCGGGCGCAGCGGCAAGCTCACCCTGAGCGTCAGCAAGGACGGCAGGCCGGTCACCGACCTCCAGCCCTACCTCGGCGCGTACGGCCACCTGGTCGCGCTGCGCGCCGGCGACCTCGCCTACCTGCACGTCCACCCGGACACCACCGCCCCCGGACCGGAGATCGGCTTCACCACCACCGCCCCGAGCGCCGGCAGCTACCGGCTCTTCCTGGACTTCAAGCACCAGGACACCGTCCGCACCGCGGCCTTCACCGTGACGACGGACGGCAGCACCGCCCCCGTCCCCACCACCGAGGAGCCGGCCGGCGACCACCAGCACTGAGCAGCACCCCACACGGGCCGGGCGATCCCACCGCGGATCGCCCGGCCCGCTGCCGTCCCCGAAACCCGGTGGCCCAGGCGGCAGTTCTCGTGATCACGGCCGGGCACGAGCAGGAACCGCCCACCCCGTCCGCCCGTCATCTCCGCAGGGGTTCCACACACTCGACGCCCCTGCAGCTCTTCACCACCGAGGTCCGAGGAGATCCATGGTCGACACCGTCAACTCACTGGCCGCCCGTCTTCACGAAGTGCTGGTGGAGCATCTGACCAAGGGACCCGCCGTGGCGGGTACCAGGGGCCTCCACGACGTCGTCGCGCGTGCCACGGCGCTCGGCCCCGACGGCACGTGGCTCGCCGCTGCGGGCCATTCGGGCCTCGCCGGCCTGGCCTGCGCACACGGACAGACGGACCAGGCCATCCACCACCTCGACGCCGCGGTGGCAGCCGGCTACAACGACTGCGTGGCCCTCCACATCGCCCTCGTACGCCTGCTGCACCACGATCCCCGCTTCCAGGCCCTGTACCGGCGGATGCGCATCATGGAGTTCCACTTCATCGAGATGCTGGCCTCCGCCGACGCGGGCGCGATCCTCGCCGCGCTGCGAACGCCAGTCGCCAGGCCGACCTCTCGCACAACCTCTTGAGCATCAGTGGTGGTCGTGGGCCGCGGGCCCGCCCGCGTCCGGGGCACCGCCCATCATCCGTAGCATCGCGGCGCCGCCGGTGCGGAAGAAACGGATGAGCAGTCCCAGCGCCAGCAGCAGGAACGCGATGTTGAGCCAGGTGGTGTAGTTCCACTCCACACCCGACATCGGGATCTCCGCCGCCCGCTGGTCCGGGATCAGGCCGAGCCCTCCGAACAGCAACTCCACCGCGTAGCCCGCCAGCACCATCGCCGGGTAGAAGGTGCCGAGCAGGAAGAGGGCCATCCGGCGGCCGTAGTACTTCCGGTAGATGTTCAGGATCGGCAGGATCAGCAGGTCGGCGAAGATGAACGCGACCACGCCGCCGAAGCTGATGCCGCCGTTCCACAGGACCACGGCCAGCGGCACGTTGCCGATCGAGCAGACGAAGGACGCGATCGCCACCAGCGGGCCGACCAGCGGGCCCCACAGCTTGGCGGCCAGGGGATGGTCGGCGAAGAAGAAGGCCTGCCAGAACGAATCAGGGACCCAGGCGGCGATGGCGCCGGCGATGAGCAGGCCGATCACCAGGTCCTTGAGGATGGCGGCCCACTCCATCACGAACACGTGCGAGACCGAGGTGAAGCCCCGCCCGGAGAGCAGCCGTCGGGCGAAGGAGCCCTCCCCGGCCACCGACATGTCCATCGCCGCGTGGCCCTCCATCGAGCCCGACCGCCCGTACGACGCCTGTTCGCGGGCCTCTCGGATCAGCCGTTCGCTCAGGAACAGCCGGAACAGCAGTGCGAGCAGCAGGATCATCACCGGTCCGCCGACGAACTCCGCCGCGGTGAACTGCCAGCCCAGCAGCAGGGCCAGGATGATGCCGAGTTCGATCACCAGGTTGGTCGAGGCGATCTCGAAGGCCATCGCCGAGGTGAAGTTCGCGCCCTTGCGGAACAGCGAGCGGGCCAGGGCCACGGCCGCGTACGAGCAGGAGGACGAGGCCATCCCGAGGCCGGCGGCGACGGCGAGGGTGCGCGGGCGGTCGTCGCCGAGCAACCGGACCACGGTGGCCTTGTGGACGACGGCCTGCACGACGGCGGAGAGCAGGAAACCGAGGACGAGGGCCCAGGTGATCTCCCAAGTCATCGATCCGGCGATGGACAGCGCGTGCAGGATCGCGTGCATGTGGTCCGCCTTCCGCAGAGCGAGTCCCCCGGTGGGCGCCGGTCACCGTATACCCATGTGGGGTATTCAGGAACCGTAACGCGCCGAGACCCGCCGTTGCACCGCCCGTACGGCGAGGGCGCCCCCGGAGGGACGGGCGGGGCGGGCGCCGGCAGGAGGCCCGCCCCTCGGCGAGGTGGTGGACGGCCTCACGCCGCTGTCGCGGACTTCGACTCGCGGGCCGCGCCCTCGGGGCGCGGGGTGGCCACGGAGGTCGATAGAGGTGGGGGCATGTTCCGCCGAGTGCTTCCGACCGGGGATCGGGCCCGCGCCGACGGCGTCTGTGCTCGTCGGCGGCGCCCGTCCGATCACGGCGGGCACGGGACATCACGTGGGCCGAGGGATGGCCGACACGTCGGGCGAACAGCCCTTCCAGACAAGCCGATTGCAGGGGTCCGGGAACTGATGCGTCGTCCACTCACCGCCGTACCGGCACTCCTGGCCGCCGTTCCCCTGCTGGCCGGCTGCTCCTCCGGCACGCTGCCCCTCCCCGGTCCGATGGCCGAACCTCCCACCGAACGGCCGAAGTTGGAGATCGCCCTCCCCGCCGACGACGAGGCCGCCAAGGCCGGCTCCGCGTACCCGACCGACACGGTGACCCTGGCGGTCGGACAGCGGTTCGGCGTCAGGGTGACCGAGGGCGCCCGGCCGTGGGCCTGGTCCCTCACCGAGGCGGACGACGGCCCCGTCCTGAAGCGCGGCCCGGAGGTCAACGTCGTCCCGTGCACCGACCGCACGCCCGGCTGCACCTACGTGGTGACCAGACCTTCGTCGCACTCGCCACCGGCACCACCAGGCTGACCTGGCGCTTCAACGACCGGATCGCGTGTTCCCGGACTCCGGCCCCGACAGCTTCCGAGTGCGGCAAGGTGTCCAAGAGCATCCGGGTCACCGTCCGCTGATCCGCCCGGGGAACGGGTCATCGCGATGTCCCACCGGCTCTGAGCCTTCCGAACCTTCCGACCGCGTCCGGTCCGGTCAGCCGCGCGGCTGCTCCGGCGGGAGTTCACCGACGCGGTCCACGGCGGCCTTCGCGAGGACCGCGGAGGTTCCGACCACCGTCCCGGCGGGGCCCGCGTCGCCGGCCTCACTGAGGACCCTGCGCTCGCCGAGGAACGCGTACGTGGTCCGGTCGAAGACCCACTGCGTCTGCTGCCCGTGCGCCGTACGCGCCACGGCGACGCCTTCCCGCCCGGCGGCGTCGACGGCCGACGGGACGACGGCGACCCCCGGGATCCGCTCGGCGGCCCGGTAGAGCGCGGCGCTGACCTGCGGCGGCGCCCAGGTCTCGGCCAGCAGGTCGCCGATCGCGGCGAAGGCCCGCTGGTCCGGGTCCCCACTGCGGCCTCCGTCCCGGATCAGCTTCAACAGGGCATCCGGGTCGGTGGGCAGCGAGGCGACGTACGCGTGGGTCGGCGTGTCGATCGACGGGCCGCTTCCGCGCGAGGCGTCGAGCCGGGTGTCGGGCCCGCCCTCCTCGCGCAGCAGGCCGGGGCGGCTGCCGTCGGCGGACAGCCAGACCTGCCGGGTGTGCACGGGAGCCGTGGTCACGGGACCGCCTGCCGCGCTCTGAGCCGCGTAGGCGACCCTGCTCTCGATGTAGACGAACTGGTCGGCGCGAACCGTCTCCTGCTCCGCTCCGGCGGCGGCGAGCGCGATGCGGTCGAGCAGCCGTACCGCTTGGGAGGTACCGGTGGCGCCACCCCCGGCCACCGCCGCGCGGTCGCACCCGGCCGAACCCCCGAGGTCCACCGTCACGACGCCGGCGACCGCGAGGGCGCAGGCGAGCGCCGGTACCGCGATCCGGACCGGACGCCGGTACCGGGCCGGACGCCGGGTGGCGCCGCCCTGCGGTTCGGCGGACGCGGCGGCCCTGCGCAACACCTCCCTTCTCAGCAGCAGTTGGCGATCAGCGTCCAGGCCGGGCACCGCCGGCGGGGGCAGCAGCTCGGCGAGTTCGCGGCGCTCGGCCTCCGCGGAGGACGGGCACTGCGTATCGCGCCGTGGGGTGGCGTTCATCCGTGGCTCTCCCGGATCGACTGGATCGACTGGATCGACGGCCGGAGCGCGGGGATGCGGCCCGGTACGGGCAGGGCGGTGACGACGGAAGGGGTCCGCCCCTCCGCCGCGGGCGGCTTTCCGGTTCCGGCGTGCCGGTGCCGCGCCGAGGTGACGCGGGCCTCGGCCCTGGCCCTGGCCTTGGCTTCGGCCCGGGCTTCCGCCTCGGTGAGCTCACGCAGTCGGGCCCGGGCCCGGGAAAGTCGCGAGCGGACGGTGCCGACCGGCGTGCCCAGCGCCTCGGCCGCGCTCGCGTAGTCCAGCCCGGCCCAGACCACGAGGGTGAAGACCTCCCGGTCGCGGCGCCGGAGCCGGGCGAGCGCACGGTGCGCGGCACGCAGGTGCTCGACGTCCGCGAGGTGCGCGACCAGGTCGTCGGCGAAGTCCGGGACGGAACCGCGTTCCGGGAGCCGGGCGAGCGCGCTGTCACGGCGCCGGCGGGCCCGGGCGGTGCGGCGCATGACGTTGGTCGCGATCCCCAGCAGCCACGGGCGCAGCCCGTCACCGTCGGGGTGCAGTTTCTCCCGGCCCCGCCACGCCTCCAGGAAGGTCGTCGAGACGACGTCCTCGGCCTCCGCCCAGTCGCCCGTCACGCGGAGGGCGTAGCGGTACAGCACCTGGGCGTGCTCGTCGTACAGCTCACCCAGGGCGTCGGGGTCGCCGCGGCGAAGACGCGTTCTCATGAGCGCCTCGACCAGACCATCGCCGACGCCTACCGCACCCAGTGACCCCGTCGGCCGCCTGACGCCCCTCCGGGAACCGCCGCGCCAAGCCGGCCTCGCACGGCGCGGATCGACCATGGTTCACGGGTGGCCGGACCACTCCCCCGGTCCGGCCACCCGTTGCAGGAGGCTGACGATCCCGGCCGACACCGGGCCGTCCGGCAACCCCCTGCCGGACAGCCCGGGCCTCCGACTCGTCCGGCAGCTCTTCGACGCCCGGAGTCACGAGGTCGGCACGAGCCGGCCGTGGGCCCGACCGGCCGTGCCCGTCGGTCAGTAGCCGATGGTGAACCTGCGCTGGACGAACCGGGGCAGCTCGGCCTCGTCGACGAGGGCGACCGCGGCGTCCTCGGCCGAGATCCGGCTGAGGCCGTCGGCGTCGAGGACGGGCTGGTCGCCGCCGATGCGGAAGCGGCCGGTGCGCTCACCGGGGGCGATCTCCTCGGCGGGGCTGAAGTAGGTCCAGAGCCGGTTCGAGGTGCGCAGGACGTTCAGCGCGTCGCGGTGGCCGCGGACGGCGGCGATGTATTCCCGGGGCAGGCCAAGGGCGTCGAGGGCCTCGTACACCAAGTCGTCGTGGTCGGTGCGGACGACCCCCGGTGCGATCTCCAGGCTGCCGGCGCCGCCGATGACGATGAGTCGGGTGCGGGGGTGTGACTCCAGGGCCTTGAGCAGGGCCCGGGCGGCGGCGGCGTACACGGTCGGGTCGGCGATCGCGCGCCGGATGGCGTCGGCAATGTCGTTCGCCGCGTTGCCGGGCTGGAATCCGCTGATGAGCACGTCCAGACCAGGCAGAACTGCGGCGATGCTCGCCGCGTCGAGGACGTCGACGCTCGCCCAGCTGAGGTTCTCTCGCTGGTCGTCGATCGCGGAGGCATCGCGGCTGAACGCCGTGACGCGGTGCCCGCGGCCGAGGGCCTCGGTGACGATCCGACTGCCGATGATGCCGGTGGCTCCGATGATGCCGATGTGCATGGTTCTCCCCTTGTTCATGCCGGATGGCGGCATGAAGGCCCGCGCCTTCACGCCGTGCCAAAACTATACGGCGTGAAGTTTCAGTACGGCAATCAGCACAGTGACGCTGTAGAGTGAGCCCGTGGCAGGCACCCGAAGCACCGGACGACGTGAGCGACTGCGGACCGAGACGACCGCCGAAATCAAGAGCACTGCCCTGGAGTTGATGGGCTCGGGCGGGCCCGACGCGATCACCCTGCGGGCGATCGCCCGCGAGATGGGCATGACCGCCAACGCCATCTACGGATACTTCGCCACCCGCGATGACCTGGTCACCGCGCTCATCGTGGACGTCTACACCGCACTCGCGGACGCCGTTGACACCGCCTGGGCCGCCTCGCCACAGGGCGATCCGGCGGCCCGGATCCAGGCCTGGGCGCACGCCTTCCGCGACTGGGCGCTGGCCAACCCCGAGGGTTTCCGACTGATCTACGGCGACCCGGTACCCGGCTACCGGGCCCCCGAAGGCGGTGCCGCACCGGACGCCGCCCGGCGGGTCTGCGTCGGCATCACCGCCCTCGCTGCCACCGCCTGGGAGAACTCCGAATCGCCGCACGAGGGCGGCGACTTCAGCTGGGCGGACTTCGATCCCGGCCTGCTGGACAAGGTCCGCCCGGCCTTCCCCGACCTTCCCCCGGCGGGCGTGGCCCTGGCCCTGCGGATCTGGGGGCACCTGCACGGGCTGGTCGCGCTGGAGATCTACGGCCACCTGCGCGCCCAGACGCTCGCCTCGGACAAGCTCTTCCGCACCGAACTGGCCCAGCTCGTCCGCTCCTTGGGCCTCGACGCCGGCTAGCTGCGATCGGCCGGGCTCACCGGGCTGCTCGATCAGGCGGCGAGGGCAGGCCGGCCCCGCCGGAGCCCTTTCCCACTGCGGATACGAGCACACTCCTTGCATGTGGGCGGCGAGGACGTCGAGGTGGCGGGCGCCGGTCGTCCGGGGATGCACGGGAGCGCCTTCACCCTGCCCGGCCACCCGCAACAGGACTGTCACAGTGCGGTGTTGACGACGGCTTCCCGGCGGACAAAGGTCTGGCCGTTACCCTAGGGGGGTATGGTATGTTCACAAGCGAAGCAGCCGCCCGGACAGTCCGGCCGGCGCCGGGCACCCACGACAGGAGCACACCCATGAGCGAGACCACCGTCACCGTCGAGTCCGCCGCCACCGAGGCGTCCTCCTGCTGCGGCTCGTGCGGCACCGACGCCGGCGCGGCCCCCGCCGCCGAGTCCGCCCCGACCTCGGCCTTCCAGGTGAAGGGCATGACCTGCGGCCACTGCGTCACCTCGGTGACCGCCGAGCTGAAGAAGCTCGACGGCGTCACCGACGTCGCCGTGGACCTCTCCACCGGCAAGGTCACCGTCGGCAGCACCCGGCCGCTCGCCGACTCCGACGTGGCCGCCGCCGTCGACGAGGCCGGCTACGAGCTGGTCGGCCGCACCGACGGCTGACCACCGACGTCGGCCCGGACGGGCAGGCACCACCCCGTCCGTCCGGGCCGACTCCCCCCTGCCGCACCCCCGGTAGAGTGTGAGCACGCCTCACCGAACAGGAACCGGAGACGGCCATGGCCAGCTACAGCTCCCACAAGGACGACTTCCTCAAGCGGCTCCGCCGCATCGAGGGCCAGATCCGTGGCCTCCAGCGCATGGTCGAACAGGACACCTACTGCATCGACGTCCTCACCCAGGTCTCCGCCGCCAGCCGCGCCCTCCAGTCCTTCGCCCTCCAACTCCTGGACGAGCACATCGAATGCTGCGTCCGCGATGCCATCGCCGAGGGCGGCCAGGAGGCGAGCACCAAGATCCGCGAGGCCAACCAGGCCATCGCCCGCCTCGTCAGGTCCTGACCTCGCGTCAGCAGCGCAGGCTCCTCCCCGGCTCCCGGCAGCTCGTGCACCGGGAGCCGTCGCCGTTACGGGGAGGGGGTATCCACCGCCCCTTCGGCGAGCCGGCGAACCGGCAAACAGGGCGGACAGCAGCCGCCGGGGCGTACCGGTAGGGGGTATGCTCGACCTCCGCCGCGTCGACGGGGACCCCGCCGAGGCGTGCGCTTCAGACCCGGTCGAGCGGGCGGTGCGGGCCGTCCGGCAGCTCGACCGCGATGGCGTCACCGGGCCGGACCGGTCCGCCGGTGCGGACGATCCCCATGATTCCGGCGCGGCGCACGATCGTGCCGTCCTCGGCGCGACCGACGACCTGCTTGAGCAGGCCGGGCCGGTAGTGGTCGATCTGGGCACACGGGTTGCGCAGGCCGGTGATCTCCACCTCGGCCTCCGGGCCGACCCGCAGCACCGCGCCGACCGGCAGGCCGAGCAGGTCCACGCCCTCGGTGGTGATGTTCTCGCCGAGCGCGCCCGGCGCCACGTCGAAGCCGGACTCGACGAGTTCGGTGAGCAGTTCGCGGTGGATCAGGTGGACCTGGCGCAGGTTGGGCACGGTCGGGTCCTGGGCGACCCGGGACCGGTGCTTGACCGTCACCCCGGCGTGCACGTCGCCCTCGACGCCCAGCCCTGCGAGCAGGGTGATGGCTTCCCGGTTCGGCTTGGTGAACGAGTACTCGGCGTTGCTGCTGACCGCCACCACGGTGCCGCTCATGCTCCGGACCCTCCTTGCGGATGTACGTTCGATCGATGCGGAAGCATAGCCGCCCCGCACCGTCAGCCCTCCGCGTGCGCCCGCTCGTCCGCGCCGGCGAGCCACAAGTACACCGGTGCGAGCCCGAGTTCGCCTCTTCGCGGCGGTCTACCGGGAGGCCGCCGACGACCTGCTCGCCAGGAGCCGGTTCGATCCGGCCGACACTCTGGCCGAGCAGTTGGTCGAGGGCATGGACGCCCACCTGGACTACTTCATCGCCAACCGGCACGCCGTGCTCGCGGCCAACCGCGTGCTGGCCGGGGACCAGGTGATCCAGACCATCATCACCGAGGAGCTCGACGCCCTGCGCGGCCGGCTGCTCGGCGTCCTCCCGCTCGCGGACGAGCGGGCGCGGCAGGCGGTGTCGCAGGTCCTGCGCAGCTGGCTGGTGTTCGTCCGGGTCCTGGTCATCGACTGGCTGACCGAGGAGACCTGCACCCGCACCGAGCTGCGGGACGCCTGCATCGGCGCCGTACTCGGCGCGCTCCGGCCACTGCTGCCGACCGATCCCGCACTCGGCTGGGGGCGCCGAGGGCATACCATCGGGGCGTAACGGGAGAAGCACCACAAGCATCCAATTTCTCATGAAAATAAGACAATTGAATGCCCGGACTCCCCTCGACCAGCCGGACCTCCGACCCCGTGAAGGGACCCATGGACTCCGCCGCAGCCGACCCCCGGACCATCCTCCCCCCACTCCACCGGCTCCCCACCACCCCCGCCCAGCCGCCCCACCCCACCACCCTCCCGGACGGCACCCCCGCGTGGCTGATCACCCGCTACCACGACGTCCGGCAGGTCCTCGGCGACCCCCGGGTCACCCGGGCCGACCTGCATGACGTCGGCACCGCGGGCGTCACCGCGGACGTGGCCGCCAACCCGGCCTCCCTGTTCAACCAGGACGGACCCGCCCACCGCCGACTGCGCGGCACCGTCCAACGGGCCTTCACCCCGCGCGCCATCGCCGGCTGGCAGCCGTGGGTCGCGGCCGCCGTCCAGCAGTCCGTGGACCGGCTGGTCGCCGCCGGCCCGCCGGCCGACCTCGTCCCCGCATTCGCCCGGCCGGTGCCGTTCGCCGTCACCACCCGGCTGATGGGGCTCGACGGGGACGGGCCGGACCACCTGGACGAGGCGCGGCTGCACCGCTGGACCCTCGCCCTGCTCGCCCAGGGCGGCGAGCAGGGCGAGACACAGGCGGCCGACCACGGCGACACCCTCGCCGAATTCGGCGCGTTCATGGAGGAGTTGGTCGCCCGACGGCGCCGCGAGCCCGGCGACGACCTGGTCAGCCGACTGGTCCGGGCCGCCGACCAGGACGGTGGCGTCCCCGAGGAGTCACTCGTCTTCCTGGTCGCCGGGCTCACCGCCAGCGGCAACGAGAGCGTCGCCGGAGCCCTCGCCAACGCCCTGGTCTACGTGCTCGGCGAACGCCCCGAGCACTGGCCGCACCTCGCCGACCCGGACATCGCCGAGCGCACCGCCGAACGACTGCTGCACTACATCCCGCTCGGTGACGACGAGGCCACCATCCGCCGCACCACCGCGCCGATCGAGGTCGGCGACGTCACCGTCCCGGCCGACGCGGTCGTCGCCGTCAGTCTCGGCAGCGCCAACCGTGACCCGGCCGTCTACCCCGAGGGCCTGGACGCCGACCTCGGGCTCCCGCTCCCGGCCCCCACCCTCGCCTTCAGCGCCGGCCCGCACTACTGCATCGGCGCCTGGCGGGTCCGCCTGGAGATGCGCGAGTCCCTGCACCGCCTCGCCACCGCCCTCCCGGGCCTGCGCCTGACCACCCCGGTCACGGAGCTCGCCTGGCAGCTCGGCAGCACCACCCGGAGCCCCGCCCGTCTCCCGGTGGACTGGTAGCCGCCCCCGAGAACGCGGTCGGCGAGCCGCCCTGCCCGACGTCAGCCGTCGAGCAGGGCGCCCGACCACCGCTCCCGGCGCCGCTCGATGTACTCGGCGTCGCTGCGCCAGACCTCCCCGTGGCCCTCCGTCCAGAGCCTCGCCCAGGGCTGGACGCCACGGCCCGCCCGGTCCCGCAGGAAGTCGTGCATGGCCCGGGTCCGCGGCCCCAACAGCGGTACCAGAGCGCGCCGTTCGCCCTCGTCCAGCCCGTAGGCGTCGACGAAGACCCGCAGCCGGGCCGCCGCGTCGGCGTCGGCGAGCCGTCGGTCCGGCTGCGCCGACAACGGCAGGAAGCCGTGCAGCGCGTAGGCGAGGTCCCAGAGCCTGGTCCCCGGGGCGGCCGTGTCCCAGTCGATGAAGGACCACTGGTGCTCGGCGCCGACCACGAGGTTCCACGGGGCCAGGTCGTTGTGGGCGATGATGTCGGCGTCGTCGGGCGGCATCAGCACCTGCCAGCGGGCGTCCGGCGGGGGCGTGAAGTCCCGGACGGCGTCGTGGAACTCCCGGATCAGGCGCGCGACCCGGGCCAGCCGCTCAGCGGGGTCCAGCAGGTCGAAGCGGTCGGGCCAGACCACCCGGCCCGGCTGGTACGTCAGCACCTCGCGCCCCTGCCCGTCGAGGCCGAGCGGGCGCGGCGCCGCCCGGAACCCCGCCGCGTGCAAATGCTCCAGCAGCGCGTGCACCGCGGGCGTCCACGGCCCGGCCGGGCGCCGTACGGTGTCCCCGACGCGGACCACGCCGGCACTCGTGTTCCCGCCGGACAGCGGCTGTTCCTCCTCGCGGCTCATCCGAACAGCCCCTCCCCCAGCGTCCCGCCCGCCGGCGCGCCCGGCAGCACGTAGGCCACCGCCGAGGCCGTGTGCTCGACGAAGGCGTTGAGAGCATCGCGCGCGGCCAGCCGGTTCTGGACACGGGTGAACTGGGCCGGGTCGCGCATGAAGGCGCAGAACAGCAGGCCGCGGTCGCCCGGCCCGTCGTCGTAGCTGTAGCCCCGCCGCAGCATCCGGGCGCCGCCGTCCAGCCGGGGGCTGGAGAGGCGGACGTGGGCGGTGGCCGGGATGACGTACGAGCCGTCCGGGTTCTTGGCGTAGATGTCCGGCTCGTCGTGCTCCGCCGTGCCGGTGAGCGGCGCGCCGTCGCCGGCCCGACGGCCCATCACCTGCTCCTGGCGGTCCCCGGGGAGGGCGGCGAAGGCGGCGGTGTCCATCCGGATCCGGCGGTAGACCAGCACCGTCCCGTGCTCGTGCGGCCCCGGCGGGCCCCAGACCCACTGCCCGCCCTCCGGACCGTTCGGGTTCGCCGTGCCGTCCTTGAAGCCGAACAGGTTGCGCGGCGTGGCGCCCCCGGCCGTCCGGGCCAGGAAGCCGGACTGCGTCCACCGCACCGTCGCGCCCGCCGCCCGGGCCACCGCGCCCGCCTGCTCGGCGACCACGGACAGCGGCCAGCGGTCCGCCGCGCACAGCTGGATCACCAGGTCGCCGCCACCGCGCGCCGGGTCGAGCCGGTCCCCGGGGAAGTCGGGCAGCTCGGTCAGCAGGGCCGGCGGAACGTTCAGTCCCAGGCGGGCGGCGAGGCCCGGCCCGACCCCCACCAGGCTGCTGAGTCCGGCCGGTTGGCCGCCCTGCAGCCGCGCGTCCGACGGGCTGCCGCCCGCCGCCTCGGCCAGCACCCGGGTCAGCTCGCCGAGCAGACCGCGCAGGGCGGCCCGCCCGTCCGAGGTCGCGGCGGGCGCCAGGTCGAGGGCCAGCAGCTGGGTGGCCGGCTGCTGCGGGGCCGTCACCCCGGCCTGCCGTTCGCCGTGGAAGGGCACGACCGACGGCTCCGGCGGCGGCGCCGTCCGGCCGTGGCCGCTCCCGGGGCCGTTCCCGCCGCCCAGGGCCAGCGCCGCGGCCCCCGCGCCGAGCCCGGCGGCCACCACCGCCCCGCCCGCGATCAGGGCCCTTCGATCCACACCGCTCCTGACGGTCGGTGGCTGGTCCTGCGCCTTTCCGGTTTCGGCATGCATGAGCGACATTGGAGACGATAGAACACGCCGTATGCAAATCTTGACCACACGTCACGTCCGCTCCGCCACAGCGCCCTCACGCGCGGCCCTGACCGTCAAGCGGCTGCCCGCCCTGCTCGCCGCCGCCGTCCTCGCCCTCTCCGGCTGTTCCTCGGGCGGCTCGTCCTCCTCCGACGCCAAGCACCCGGAGGGCACGGTCATCCGGGTCCCGCAGCACTTCCCGACCATCCAGAAGGCCGTGGACGTCGCCCGCGAGGGGGACACCGTCCTGGTCGACCCGGGCACCTACCGGGAGAGCGTGCGCCTCACCAAGCCCAAGATCGTGCTGCGCGGCACCGACCGCAACGCCGTGGTCCTGGACGGCGGCCTGCGGCTGATCAACGGCATCACGGCCTCCGGCCCCGGCTCGGTGGTGGAGAACCTCACCGTCCACGGCTACCTCGCCAACGGCGTGCTGTTCACCGGCGTCACCGACGAGAAGCTCCAGCAGCACGGCGCCGGCGGCTCCGCCTACAACCCGCTGGACACCGTCCGTTTCCCGGCCCTCCAGGGCTTCCGCGCCAGCAACGTCACCGCGTACAACAACGGCCTGTACGGCATCTACGCCTTCGACGCCCGCGGCGGCGTCATCGAGGACTCGTACGCCTCCGGGGGCGCCGACTCCGGCATCTACGTCGGCCAGTGCAAGCCCTGCGACACCCTCGTGCGGGGCAACACCGTCGAGCGCAACGCCGTCGGCGTCGAGATCACCAACGCCTCCGACGGGCTCACCGTGGTCGGCAACCGGATCACCGGCAACCGGGTCGGGGTCACCGCCAACTCCAACGACCTCGAAGCCCTCGCCCCCCAGCACGGCGCGGTGATCGTGGGCAACGTCGTCACCGACAACAATGCCGCCGACACCCCCCAACAGGCCGACGGCGCCTACGGCATCGGCATCGGCATCGGCGGCGGCACGGGGAACCAGGTGCAGCGCAACCTGGTCCAGGGCAACCGCGCGGTCGGCATCGTCATCACCGACCCGCCCGGGCACCCGGCGAGCGGCAACCGGATCGAGGGCAACCGGGCCACCGGCAACGGCACCGACCTGGCGCTGGCCTCCGCCGACCCGGGCAACTGCTTCACCGGCAACCAGCCGGCCGTCCAGAGCCCGGACGGCCTGGAGACGCTGGCGGGCTGCGCCGTCCAGGGCCGGACCGCCCCGCCCTTCGGCCGCACCAGCCCGGTCCAGGCGCCGCCCGGCATCCCGTTCAGCCAGGTGCCGGCCCCGCCCGCCCAGCCCTCGCTGGCGGACCCGACCGCGCCCGGCCGCCCGGCGACCGACCTCCCGGGCCCGGTCGACCCGGGCGCCTACCCGCTGCCGGAGTCCGCGGACGCCGTCCCGAAGCACTGACCCCGACCCCGTTCGGGCCCGCGCCCGCGCCCGCCCGACGGGTGTCACCGGTGCCGCGCCCCGCCGCGCCCTGCCCCGCCCGGCCTGGCAGGGCGGGGCGGCCGGGCCCGGCAACTCGACTGTGCGGCATGATCGGTGCGACCGCCCGACGATCCGACATCCGGCGCCGAGAGGGGGCCCACCCGATGCCCGACGGCTGGACCACCGACCTCGTCCTGGGCTGCGCCGTCCTGCTGGGCGCCTCCGTCCAGCGACTGGCCGGCATCGGCTTCGCCCTGGTCGCCGCGCCCGTCCTGGTCCTGTTGCTCGGCCCGCGCGACGGCGTCACGCTGTCGAACCTCGCCGCCGGGGTCATCAGCGCCGTCGGACTGCTGGGCAGCTGGCGGCAGGTGCGGCTGCCGGCGATGCTGCCGCTGATCCTCGCCGCGGCCTGCACGGTGCCGGCCGGAGCCTGGGCCGCGGCGAAGATCCCGGCGCCCGGGCTGCTCATCGGCATCGGGGCGCTGGTCAGCCTGGCCTCCCTGCTGGTGCTGCGCGGGGTACGGGCGGCCGCGCTGCGCGGGGTCGGTGGCGCCCTGGTCGCGGGCGCCACCAGCGGGTTCATGAACTCGGCCGCCGGGGTGGGCGGCCCGGCCGTCTCCCTGTACGCCGTCAACACCGGCTGGACGGCACGGGAGTTCCTGCCCAACGCCCAGTTCTACGGTGTGGTGGTGAACGCCTTCTCGCTGGCCGGCAAGGGCCTGCCGACGCTGTCCGGGCCCGCCTGGTGGCTGGTGGCCGCCGCGCTCGCGGGCGGTGCGGCGATCGGCCGGCTGCTCGCCGGGCGGGTGCCGGAGGGCCGCGCCCGGATGGTGGTGCTGGGCCTGGCCCTGGGGGGCGGGCTGACCACCCTCGCCAAGGGCGTCTCGGGGCTGGGCTGAGCACGCACCCGGCCGGGCATCACCGTCCGGAAGACCCGGCCGGAACAGCCGAAACCCACCGGATACTCCGGACAACTCCGGATGAGCCCGACGCCCTTACCGGCACGGACAGTTCGGGATACCCTCGGCAGTTCGGAAACCGCCCGAACAGCCCTCCGCGGACATGACATACTGCGTCGGTGACCTCAGCTGACCTGGCCGCGAAGCCGTCCAAAAGCCGTCCCCGACTGGGCCGGAAGTTCAATCTGCTGTGGTCCGCGTCGGCGATCTCCTCGGTCGGCGACGGCATGCGCGACTCCGCCCTGCCGCTGCTGGCGGTGGCCGTCTCCGACTCGCCCAGCGCGGTCTCCGTGGTCTCCGTCGCCGCGTCACTGCCCTTCCTGCTGATGTCGCTGTACGGCGGAGTGCTCGCCGACCGGGCCGACCGGCGGCGGCTGATGTGGACGATCGACGGCGCGCGCGCCGTCGTCGTCCTGGGCTTCGCCGGCTGGGTCTTCCTCACCCACCCACCCCTGGTCGCGCTCGCCGCGCTGGCCTTCCTGCTCGGCTGCGGCGAGACGGTCTTCTCCAACGCCGCCACCTCGGCCGTCCCCGAGCTGGTCCGCCCCGACCAGCTCGACGCCGCCAACGGCCGGATGCAGGCCAACATGCTGGTCGGCGGCAACCTCATCGGCCCGCTGCTCGGCTCGGCGCTGTTCGCCGTGGCCGCCACCTACCCGTTCACGGTGGACGGCGTCTCCTTCGTGCTCGCCGCCGTCCTGGTCGCCGCCACCGGCCGCTCCACCGCCCCGCGCGCCCAGGCCGACCGCCGCCCGGTGCTCACCGAGATCCGCGAGGGCGTCAGCTGGCTGGTCCGCCACCGCGACGTGCGGATGCTCGCCGTGCTCTCCACCCTGGGCGCGCTGGCCTGCTTCATGGGCACCACCATGATGGTCCTGATGGTCACCAAGGTCATCCACGCGCCCGACGCCTCCTACGGCATCGTGCTCGCGGCCGGCGCCATCGGCGGCACCGCCGCCAGCACCCTGGCCGGCCGGCTCAGCCGCCTGCTCGGCCGCGGCACCCGGATCGCCCTCGCCTTCCTGCTGATGGGCGTCTCGCTGATCCTGATGGGCCTGAGCACCTCGGTGGCCGAGGTCGCCGCGCTGTACGGCGTGGTCGGCTTCGGGATCGTCACCTGGAACATCCAGGCGATCTCGCTGCGCCAGCAGGCCGTACCGAAGGAGCTGCTCGGCCGGGTCAACAGCTGCTACATGCTGCTGAGCCGACTCGGCATCATGGCCGGCGCCGCCCTCAGCGGCTGGATCGCCTCCGTCGTCAGCATCCGCACCCCGCTCCTCCTCGGCGGCGGCCTGCTGCTGGTCCTGCTGGTCGCGGTGCTGCTCCTGCTCCCGCGGATGACCGCGCTGGAGGCCGCCCCGGCCGCCGCCGCCCCGGCCGCCGATCCGGACACCGAGTAGCCCGGCCGGCCCGGCCGCCGCACCTTCCGTCGGGTCAGGCGCGACAGCCGGGCCGAGCGAGTGGCTGGTGCGACCGCCTCGACGGACTCACCCGCCACCGTCCACTGGGCGGTCCGCCCCGCGAAGTCGCCCGGCGCCGCTCGCTGACCGCCGACCGCTGACCTCCTAGGAACGCTCCCCCTTGGGCTCGTTCGTCCAGGCGGCCGTGCGGGTGGGCAGGTTCTCGGGCCGCCCGCCGGCGGGCGGGGTGGTGGTCCGGGGTCGGACGGTGGCGAGGGCGGCCAGGGCCGGGGTGGCGGCGAGCACGAGGCAGAGCGGTAGCGGCAGGTGTTCGGCGAGGAGTCCGGCCAGCGCGGTGCCGGCCGAACTGCCCGCGTTGAAAGCGGCGTTGACCCAGGCGCCGGCTCGGGTACGCCGGCCGGGCCCGGCAAGTTCGTCGGTGAACAGGTAGGCGGTGGTGAGGGTCGGGGCCACGGTCAGGCCGGCCAGGGCGGCGACGGCCGCCAGGAGCGGGAGTGTCGGAGCGAGGGCGGTCAGGGCCAGCGTGCCGCCGAAGGCCGCGGTCAGGACGGCGAGCCGGACCCGGGCCGGTGCCCGCCAGTCAAGGGCGCCGAGGGCGAGACCGCCGACCGCGCTCCCCGCGGCGAGCATCCCCTCCACCCACGCGGCGTCGGCCGCCTGCCCGTGCCGCTGGGCGAAGACCACCGCCAGCAGGACGAACGCGCCGAGCCCAGCCCCGGCCCCCGCGGCGGCGGCGAGCGGCTGGCGGGTTCGGGCCAGCAGCTGCCAGGGGCGCGAACGGTCTTCGGTCACAGGGGAGTTCATTCGGGCGGGGGCCGGCTCGTCGCGCACCGAGGAGGCCAGGGCGAGGGTGCCGGTGAGGACGAGGGCGGCACCCAGCACCAGTCCGAGGGCCGGGCGGTCCGTCGCCGCCGCGATCAGGCCGGCCAGCAACGGGCCGGTGACGTGCAGGAGTTCCTCGGCGACGGTGTCCAGGCTGTAGGCCCGCCGGCGCAGCTCGGGATCGGGCAGCAGTGCGCTCCACCGCGCCCGGGTGACCGGCCCGAGAGGTGGCGCGAGCACCCCGGCCGCCACGGCGAGGGCGAGCAGAGCCGGGAACGGCACGCCGGGCCGCCAGGTGGCAGCGGCCAGGCCGAGCAGCACCACCGTGTACCCGGCCGCCATCGGCGGCAGCGCCCGGCGCGGGCCGTGGCGGTCGACCAGCCCGGCCCGGACGGGTGAGAGCAGCACGTTGGAGGCGGCGAACAGGGCCGTCAACCAGCCGGCCCGGGCGTACGAGCCGGTCGTACCGGTGACGGCCAGCAGAAGCGCGAGCGGGACGACGCCGTAGGAGAGGCGGCCGATCAGGGCCGCGCCGAAGAGCCGGACCGCGCCGGGGGTGCGCAGGACCGTCGCATAGGACGAAGACATGGGGGTTCCTCAAGAGCAGGCGCGCGCCGCGCGCCGGTGTACCGGGACGCCGAAGGGCCGCACCACTCGGGTGCGGTCGCTGTCCGGGGTCCTAGTCACGGGAGAGGAACACGGGGCCATGGTAGGGCATGGCCCTGCCGGATCTTGCCCGGGAAGTCGATGGGGCCGATCTCTCACGCAGGGCTCCGGCGCCGACCACGGACCCGCGCCGGAGGACGCCGACTTCGTCTCCGGTGCCTTCCCCTGACGCCCACTACCTGGAGAACTCTCCACCCCTACAGGGGGGTTAGCCTCATGGTCCGCGGCTCATCCGCCACGATAGCTTCGTGGAGTCCGCCCCGCGGCGGGGCCCTTCCAGGAACGCCTTTCAGATTTGGGGAAAGACATGCGCAAGCAGTCCGGCCGTCTCGCGTCCTTCGTCGCCCTCGTGGCGGCCGTGGGCGGTCTCAGCGCCTGCGGGTTGACATCCGACAACACCTTCGACGACGACACCACGGTGGGCGAGAAGATCACCGCGGTGAGGCTCGACACCACCGCCGGCGGCGTGACCCTGCGCGGCAAGGAGGGCCTCGACAAGGTCTCCCTGCACCGGTCGGTCAGCTACCAGGACAACAAGCCGGGCGCGACGAGCCGGGTCGAGAACGGCGTCCTGGTGCTCGGCGGCTGCGGTCAGCACTGCGCGGTGACCTACACTGTCGACGTCCCCGCGGGGCTGCCGATCAGCGGCCAGACCTCCTCCGGCGCGGTCAGTCTCTCCCAGGTGGGCAACGTGCAGGTCACCACCAACTCCGGGGCGGTCAACCTCGACGGGGTGAACGGCAGCACGGAGGTGAACACCACCAACGGCGCCATCATCGGGCGCGGGCTGAACGGCGACCACATCCGGGCGGAGGCCCACAACGGCTCGATCGACATCACCTCGACCAAGCCGCAGGACGTCAGCGCGTCGACCTCCAACGGCGCCATCACCCTGGCCGTGCCGCCCGCCAAGTACAAGGTGTCCGCGAAGACCGGCAACGGCCACAAGGACATCGCGGTCCCCGACGACCCGTCCGGCCAGTACCAGCTCGACCTGAGCACCAGCAACGGACGCATCTCGGTCAAGCAGGCCTGACTCCTGCTTCCGCCTGCCATCCGGCGATCAGCCGGGCGTCAACAGCCCTGTCACCACCCTCGACGAGGTCTTCTCCCAGCTCGCCGGCCACCCCGCCCCTGACTACTCCGTGCCGGGTACCGCCCGGTGGATCGCGGTGATCCTCTCCGCGGCGTCGAAGCCGAGCACCGGATCGGGCCGCACGGAGAGCAGGCTGGCGTAGAGCGGACGGTAGTGGGCGACTTTCCGCCCGGTCCTGCCGTCGTTCCCGAAGGCCGCCAGCAACTCACCGTCCCGGGCGGCGAATCCCGTCATGGCGGTGTGGTCGATCCACACCTCCACGCCGGAGCGGCCGAACACCAGGCTGCTCTCCTTGCTGCTGGAGCCGGTCAGCCAGCTGCTGCGCAGGCGGGCCGTACCCGCCTCGCCCCGGGAGCGGAAGTCCACCGCGCACCACGCGCTCGCGCCGCCGTCCGTCTGCCGGACGGACCTGAGCCCGACGAGGTCGACGAAGCGGGTGAGCATGCTGAGCTGGTTCACCCCCGAGTCCGTCCAGCTGGAGACGTACGAGGCGAACGCCTCCGCTCCTCGGAGGACGTACGGGTCGTAGAACGCCGAGGTGACGGTCGTGACCGGCCCCCACTCCGGGTGTGCGGCGAGCAGTTCCGCCGCCCAGTCGACCTCCGGGGAGAAGGCGAAGTGGTGCGCGGTGAACACCCGCCCCCGCACATCGGCCTTCCCGTCCAGCTCGCGCAGCGCGGCGAGGGACGCGCGGTCATGGACCAGCGGCTTCTCCACCAGGACCCTGGCCGTGGAGCGCAGCAGGGCCACGGTCACCAGCTCGGCGTGCGTCTCCGTCGGGGTGGCGAGGACCAGCAGGTCCGGCTGGTGTCCGTCGAGCGCCTCGTCCAGCCCGCTGTAGTGCGGCGGCGTCGCGCCCCGGAACACGACCGGCCCCCTCGTCCTGGGGTCGACCGTGAACTCCACGTCCACGTCCGGACGTTCGGCGAGGACGGCGAGGTGGGTCTCGGCGATGATGCCGATCCCCACCAGTCCCACGCGTATCGGATCGATGCGCTCCTGCTGGGTCATGGTCCCTCTTCCCCTCGCCCGTACCGGCCCCGCGCGCCGGGGCTCCGACGTCCCATCCTCGCGCGGTCACCTCCGCCCGGCGGCCCAACGACTCGGACGGCCCGTCCACCCACTCGGCCCGCGGGTCGTGCTCTGCGGCCTTCGGGACCACACACATGTCTCACCACTGCTCCCCGATCGACGGGCACACCCGCCATCCGTCACCACCTTGACAGGTGACGATTGCTCATGGAAATCTACCGTCACCGGCCAGAGCAGTTACTTCTAGATGAGGACATCCACTGTGGCAGTCGTACGGTTCCATCTCGTCTCCACGCTCGGCACCGAGGACGTCCTGGCGGTACTGACCGACTTCAGCCCCTCCCGCGCCGAGGTCTGGCCGACGATCGACGCCGAGCACTTCGAGGTCCACGCGCTCGGCGACACCTGGGCCGAGGTCACCGAGGGGACCGCCGCCGCCTGGGAACGCGCGCGCTACGAGTGGGAGCCGGGCGGCGACACCGTCACCGTCACCACCCTCGACTCCAAGCTCTTCGGCCCCGGCGGCGGCTGGGTCTTCCGGATGACCCCCGAAGGCGACGGCACCCGGGTCGACGTCCAGCTGACGCGGCAGCCGGACACCCTCAAGGGCAGGATGCTCGCCGCGCTGCTCCCCGTCGCCGCTCCCCCGGCCCTGCGCAAGTCGTTCGCAGGGCCCCTGCGGGCCGGGTGATCCACCGCAGGAGGCGATTCCCGAGGGGCCGGCAGCACCAGCTGTCGGCCCCTTCGCCATGTCCCTGGCCGGCCGGTGCGGACGCCGACGCGCCCCGGAGGGACGGCCGGAAGGCGGCCCGTCCGGCGAACCCGCCCGCGCCGGCCGGCACGAAGAGGCCGACGCAAATCCTCCGACGCAAAAGGGCCGACGCAAAAAGACCCGGCCCGCGCCATCGGGCGCGGGCCGGGACGGCACCGGAGGGGATCAGTGCCGGGAGGGGAGGACGCAGCGGAAGCCGGAGGCGGCGGCCGGGTCGCCGTGGCCCCGGTAGCGGGACACCTCGGGGTAGCGGCACAGGTCCCGGTCGACGCTCCGCCCGGACGCGTCGATCAGGGTGGCGGGCAAGGTCTGCGGCGCCTTGCCCTGCTCCACCCAGGCCGTCAGGGCGGCGAGGTCGTCGGTCGTGCCGTCGCCCTTGTTGAGGCCGCAGTGGACCGTGCCCGGGGCGAGGAAGAGACGGTAGAAGTCGTCGACCCGCTCGGTGCCGCCCATCTTCCGCTCGACCTGCCGGCGGTACTCGACGGTGCCCTGGGCGGGGATGAACTGGTCGGCCTGGCCGTGCCAGGTCAGGAGCTTCCCGCCGGAGTCGCGGAAGGCGGACAGGTCGGGGTCGTCGGTGCCGATGATCCGGCCGTACTCGGTCCGGGACTGCTCGAACAGCCGGGCGAACTGGTCGTAGGTGATCGTCGAGACGTCGAACGACGGCTGCTTCTTCAGCCAGGTCGTGACCCAGAGCCGGGGCACCGGGAACGGCGCGCCCTTCACCTGGCCGCTGGCGTCGGGTGCGGTGCCGGCCAGCCCTGCCAGGTCGGCGCCGACCGGGACGCCGGACCACAGCTTCCGGCCGGACGCGGTGCGCGGACCGTCCCATATCTTGCGCACCACGGCGGCGTCGGCCGCCGTGATGGTCAGCTCCTTCCCGTCGCAGAGCACCTTGGTGCCGATCAGCCGGCGCGGGTCGAAGTCGCACCGCGACGCGTCGTTCACCAGGTTGTCCCTGGCACCGTCGAGCAGGTCGCAGGCCGCGACGGCGGCGTCGGTGAAGGCCTTGAACTCGCAGGCGGACGGGTAGGTCTTCTCGTTGTTCATGACCACCTGCGGCCACAGGGTGGCGACCTCGAACTCGTCCCAGTTGACGGCGGGCGCGTTGGCGAGGATGCCGTCGAAGTCGTCGGGGTAGCGCTGGGCCTCCATGTAGCCCTGGCGTCCGCCGGTGGAGCACCCGTTGAAGTAGGAGTAGGAGGCCTGCCTGCCGAAGTGCGCGGCGGCCACCTGCTTGCCGACGATCGACGCCTCGTGCTGGGAGCGGGACGCGAGGTTCTTCAGCAGCGCGGTGTCGACCTGCCCCTCGGCGTTCAGCGCCCAGGTGACGTCGACGGCATCGGCGAGCCCGCCGTCGGTGGTCGTCGCGGCGTACCCGTTCTTGACCGCGGTGCCCATCCCGACGCCGTTGTCCCCGGCCGCGAAGGCGCTCCCGCCGAGCGCCTGGAAGCGGCCGTTCCAGCCGCTGACGGGGAGCCAGGTCGAGACCTTGGCGTGGTCGTTGTCGCCCGGGTGGGTCAGGGTGACCGTCACCTCGCAGAAGGCGGGGACCCCGGTGACCGTGCCGCCCACCACCCCGGTTCCGTCGATGGTGCCGCCGTCCCGGTGGACCGCCGTCACGGACTCCACCGCCGCGCCGGAGGGGGCCTGCACGGCCGGCGCCGAACAGCCGGACGCCGCGGGCACGGAGCCGTACGGGGACTCCGCTGTCGCCGTCGGCAGGTTCACCGCGGCCAGCGCCGCACCGGTCGCGAGCACGATCAGGAATCGCTTCATGGGTATCCCGTCCAAGTACGTGGGTGTGCGCCCGGCAGCGAAGGATCACGTGTCCGGCGTCCGGGCAGGGGTGGGTCGAAACAGGGGGTGGAACAGAGGCGGCCGAAAAGGTCCCACCGGTCGAGACGGTGACGACGGGTCGGCGCGCTCAGGCGTCCGTCCGGTGCTCGGGCAGCCACCCCGAGCACCGAGCGCCGCCCCACGGGTGCGCCCTCGGTCCTCTGCTTCGACTTTCCCGCCATGGTCAGTGCGCTCCTTCGAGGTGGCGACGATCCCGGCGGGCCGCCACCCTCCGGCCGGCCCGGTCACGGGCGGATCCACACGTGTGAGCACGGTCGAGCCTTTTCAGCGCCATCACCGGTTCAACTGGTGACGATGCTGGCACGGTCGCGTCCGGCCTGTCAACGAGACGACCCGCGCGCCGCACCGAGCGGGGCCGGGGCGAAAGGGGCTGCGACGAAGGGCAGTTGCCGGTCGGCATCCGCCGGGACGCACACCTGTCCGGCCTCCCGGCCGCCGGCGGCGCCTGCTAGGGTGGGCGCGACCTGTAGTCGTGTGATCGAGGAGTGGCAGACGTGGCGGGTGACGACGACATCTCCGGGTGAGATCCGGATCTGACGGCCACCGGCCGGTGCTTCAGGAGCGCCGCCGAGGTGGTCCGTTTCGTCGTACCCCTTTTCCCCCATGTCTGCCCAGGGCAGAGGTCCAAGTCCTGCCCTCATTCCCTTCGAGGTCACTTCCATGTCCGACGCTGCCGTCGTCTGCTCGAACGTCTCCTTCGCCTGGCCCGACGACACCCCGGTCTTCCACGACCTGTCCTTCACCGTGCCCGCCGGCCGGACCGGACTGGTCGCCCCCAACGGTGCCGGCAAGAGCACCCTGCTCAAGCTGATCGCCGGCGAACTCAAGCCCGCCACCGGCTCGGTGTCGGTCACCGGACGGCTCGGCTACCTCCGCCAGAACCTCCCCCTGACCTCCGACCTCACCGTCGCCCAGGTGCTCGACATCGCCGAGATCGTCCGGGCCATCGACGCCGTGGAGTCCGGGGACGTCGACGAGCGGCACTTCACCACCATCGGCGACGACTGGGACATCGAGGAGCGCACCCGCGCCCAGCTCGACCGCCTCGGCCTGACCGACCTCACCCTGGACCGCAGTCTGAGCACGCTCAGCGGCGGCCAGATCGTCTCCCTCGGCCTCGCCGCCCAGCTGCTCAAGCGCCCCGACGTGCTGCTGCTCGACGAACCGACCAACAACCTCGACGCGCAGGCCCGGCACAAGCTCCACGACGTGCTGGCGGACTTCAACGGCTGCCTGCTGCTGGTCAGCCACGACCGCGCGCTGCTCGACCGGATGCAGCACATCGCCGAAC
The DNA here is from genome assembly GCF_040683915.1 of Kitasatospora sp. NPDC093102. Lineage (NCBI taxonomy): Bacteria > Bacillati > Actinomycetota > Actinomycetes > Kitasatosporales > Streptomycetaceae > Kitasatospora > Kitasatospora sp. NPDC093102. The sequence continues at coordinate 50,433 of NZ_JBFBFA010000007.1, forward strand.
TCGGCAACGGCGAACTGCGCTTCTACGGCGGAAACTTCACCGCGTACGAGGAAGCCGTCCGGGCCGAACAGGAGGTCGCCGAGAAGAACGTCCGCAACGCCGAACAGGAACTGAAGCGGGAGAAGCGGGAGATGCAGCAGGCCCGCGAACGCGCCGAGCGCCGCCAGAGCAACGCCGCCCGCAACCTCAAGAACGCCGGCCTGCCCCGCATCTTCGCCGGGAACATGAAGCGCGGCGCCCAGGAGTCCGCGGGCCGGGCCGGCCAGATGCACGCGGCCCGGGTCAGCGAGGCCAAGGCCCGGCTCGACGAGGCCGGACGCGCCCTGCGCGAGGAGCAGCGGCTCTCCCTGGACCTGCCCGACACCCAGGTGCCCGCCGGACGCAACCTCTTCCTCGGCGAGGGCCTACAGGTCCACCACGCCGGCCGGCCGGTGTTCGCCGACGGCGGCGTCGACCTGAGCGTCCGCGGCCCCGAGCGCATCGCGCTGACCGGGCCCAACGGCGCGGGGAAGAGCACCCTGCTGCGCCTGGTCACCGGCGAACTCACCCCGGACAGCGGGGAGATCAAGCGCAACGACGGGCGGATCGCCTACCTCTCGCAGCGCCTGGACCTGCTCGACCTCGACCGCACCGTGGCGGAGAACTTCGCCGCGTTCGCCCCCGAGCGGCCCGAGACGGAACGGATGAACCTGCTCGCCCGCTTCCTCTTCCGCGGCGCCCGGGCCCACCTGCCGGTCGGGGTGCTCTCCGGAGGCGAGCGGCTGCGCGCCACCCTGGCCTGCGTGCTGTGCGCGGAGCCGGCCCCGCACCTGCTGCTGCTCGACGAGCCGACCAACAACCTCGACCTGGTCAGCGCCGGCCAGCTGGAGAGCGCCCTGAACTCCTACCAGGGCGCCTTCCTGGTGGTCAGTCACGACGAGCGCTTCCTCGCCGAGATCGGGGTCAACCGCTGGCTCCGGCTGGCCGACGGCACCCTGAAGGAGACCGGGGCGCCCGCGGTGTGAGCCGCCGACGTGCGACCGGGCCCGCGCCCGAGGCTCCGTGCCCGGCGGGCCCACCACCCCTCACGTCGGAAGGATCAAGGATCCCCGTGCTCCAGCACGCCCTGCTCGCCCACGACGTCGTCCGCAACCTTGGCGGCCGGCGCGTCCTCGACGGTGTCGGCCTGAGCGCCGCCCCCGGCCACCGGATCGGCCTGATCGGGGAGAACGGCGCCGGCAAGTCCACCCTGCTGCGGGTGCTCGCCGGCGTGGACGAACCCGACGCGGGGAGCGTCTCGCGTCCCGCGGACCTCGGCTTCCTGCACCAGGAGATGCCCTTCCGGGCCGACGCGACCGTCGCCGCCGTCCTGGACGACGCGCTGCGCGAGGCCCGCGACGACCTCGCGGAACTGGACCGGCTCGGTGCGGAGATCGCCCGTGTCCCGGAGACCACCCCCGGCCACACGGAACTCCTGGACGCCTACGGCAGGCGGCTGGAACAGGCCCGGTACCGGGAGTCCTGGGACGCCGACCGCCGCGCCGCCCTGGTCCTCGACGGGCTGGGCCTCGGCGCGCTCGGGCACGACCGCACGCTCGGCTCGCTGTCCGGCGGGCAGCGCGGCCGGCTGGCCCTCGCCGCACTGCTCGTCCGACGGCCGTCCGCGCTGCTGCTGGACGAGCCGACCAACCACCTCGACGACGGCGCCGCCGCCTTCCTGGAGGAGCAGATCCGCGAACTGCCCGGCACCGTGGTCGTCGCCGCCCACGACCGGGCGTTCCTGGACGCCGTCTGCACCCATCTGGTCGACCTCGACCCGGCGGTGGACGGACCGGTCCGCTACGGCGGCAACTACAGCGCCTACCTGGGCGAGCGGCGCGCCGAGCGGGAGCGCTGGGAGCGGCGGTACGCCGAGGAGCAGGAGGAGCTGGCACAGCTGCGCCACTCGGCCGGCGTGACCGCGCACCTGGTCGCACCGGACCGGGGGCCGCGCGACAACGAGAAGATGGGTTACGGCCACCGGGCGGGCCGGGTGCAGAACCAGGTCTCCCGCCGGGTGCGCAACGCCGCCCGCCGGCTGGCGGAACTGGAGCGCGCGCAGGTCCCCGAGCCGCCGCGCCCGTTGCGGTTCGCCGTCGCCGCCCTGGCCGCGGACGCCGTCACCCTGGCCGCGGACGCCGTCGCTCCGGACACGGACGCCGGGCAGGACCGGCGGCCCCTGGTGTCGCTCCGGGACGTCCGGGTGCCCGGCCGGCTCGCGCTGGACGCTCTGGAGGTGCCCGCGGCCGACCGGCTGCTGGTCACGGGCGGCAACGGGACGGGCAAGTCGACGCTGCTCGCCGTGCTCGCCGGGCACCTCGCCGCCGGGGGCACGGTGCGCCGGCGCCCCGGGCTGACGGTGGGGCTGCTCACCCAGGACACCGCCTTCGACCGGCCCGACCGCACCGTCCTCGACACCTACGCGCTGGCACTGGGCCCGGCTCGGGCCGAGGAGGTGCCACTGGGGTCGCTCGGTCTGCTGCACACGGCGGACCTGGACAAGCCGGTCGGCCGGCTGTCCGTCGGACAGCGCCGACGGCTCGCGCTGGCGCTCCTGGTGGCCGAACCGCCCCAACTGCTGCTGCTCGACGAACCCACCAACCACCTCTCCCCCCGCCTGTGCGACGAACTGGAGGAGGCTCTCGGCACCGGTCCCGGCGCGATCGTCCTCGCGAGCCACGACCGCTGGCTGCGCCGGCGCTGGCAGGGCCGCGAGCTGCGGCTCGACGCTGTCGGGGCCGGGCGTTATTGCCCCCCTGCGCAGTCACCTGTCAGCATGGTGATGTGAACCTTGACCATGTCTTCGTCTGCGGGCACCCGGCCCTGGACTTCGCGGCCACGCTCCGTGCCCGGCGCACGATCCGGTTCGAGATGTTCGTGACGCCGGAGCGGTTGAACGCCTGGTACCTGGACTGTGGCCTGGTGGACACGATCACGCCCGGTGACGAACAGGACGTCCGCGAGGCGACGACCGTCCGCGAGGCCGTCTACCGGCTCGTCACCAACCGGCGGCTCGGCGAGGCGTTCGACCGCGAGGCGCTCGCCGTGCTCAACGGCGCCGCACGCAAGCCGCCCGTGACACCGCAGCTCACCGTGACCGGGCGGCACAACGAGGCGACCCCCGAGCAGGCGCTGGCGACCGTCGCGCGCCAGGCGGTCGAACTCCTCAGCGGCCCGGACGTCCCCCTGATGAAGGAGTGCGGCAACCCGGAGTGCACCCGGGTCTACATCGACCGCTCCCGGGGCATGCGCCGTCAGTGGTGCGGCATGGAGTCCTGCGGCAACAAGATCAAGGCCGCCGCCTACCGCGCGCGGAAGAAGACGCCGTCCGCCACGGGCCCCCGATAACCCCTCCGTGACCACACGCGTCGTGCACACCGTGCTTCCGCCGGGCCCGGCCGCCTCGGGCGACGCCGGCCGACCCACCGACCGGCCACGGCCGCTCCCCCGGGGCCACCCCTCCTCGATGACGGTGGAACACCGGTCAGGGGTGTGACGAAGGCGTCCGATCACCGGTGGATACGTGTGCGTCGACGAAGCCGTGTGCCGCGCCCGCCCTCCGGCCGGTGGTCCGGGTGGGCCTCACACCGCGACGCCGTACCCGGACGGCAGGCCCGTCGCCCTCGGCTCACCGCCCGGCGGGGGCAGCCGGACGGCGGCCGGGGTGAGGCCCGTTCCGGCGCATGCCTGCCACTCACGCGGGGAGACGCCGTAAACGGCGCGGAACGCCCGGCTGAAGTGACTCGCACTCACGAAGCCCCAGCGGCCCGCGACCGCCGCCACGCTCGCCCGGCCCGCCCCCGGACGGGCGAGGTCCCGGCGGGACATCTCCAGCCGCTGGCGCTGGATCCAGCGGGCCACCGTCACCCCCTCGAAGCGGAACAGCTTGTGCAGGTACCGCACCGACACGTGATGGGCCGCCGCGATCCGCTCCGGCGAGAGGCCCGGGTCGCCCAGATGGCGCAGGATGTGGTCCTTCACCCGCGCAAGGGTGGCGAGCGCCGCCTCGGGCGCCTCGGGGACGGACCGGCCGCGCCGCTCGTGGGCGAGCACCGCGAGCAGGTCGAGCGCCGTGGCGGCGAGCCAGGCGGCCACTTGCGGCTCCATCGCGTCGGCCGACCGGGAGAGGCACTCCAGGTAGGCGGCCACCAGCCGGGCGGTGCCGTCGCCGGTGTCGAAGGCCGTCGCGGTGAGCACCCGAAGATCCTCCTCGGAGACGCCCCCGACCGACCGCGGCCAGTGGAAGGCCGTGAAGAGGAAGGGCTCCGGAAGCTCCTTGGCGAACGGCCTCCCGGCATCGGAGATCGCGAAGGTGCCCGGGCCCAGCTCCACCTGGCGGCCGTCCTGGTCGAGCCGGGCGGTACCGCGGTGCTGGAGCGCCAGGGTGAGGTGGTCCCCCCCGCCGCGGGCGATCAGCCCCGCGCCGCGCTCGACCCGCTGCGGGCCGGCCTGCACCAGGGAGACCTGGGTGGCACCCAGGCTGTGACTGGTGATCGTCGCGGGGACGGGCCTGCTTTCGAGCAGGGCGACGTCCAGCGGGATGAAGGTGCGGGAGACGGCCTCGTGCCAGTACTCGGCGCGGTCTGCGGGCGGTACCAGGGCGGTGTCGAGAACGACGGACATCGGTACTCCTCGAACAGCTGTCGGCCGGACCGGCCGGTCCGGTGTCGCGGTGTCGGGTGGGCGCGGGCCCTCGTCGGGGCGACGGGATCAGGTCACCAGGAGCGGCCGTGCAGCGCGACGTGCACGGTGTCGACGGCCTGGATCAGCGCGGCGCGGGCGGTGCTCGTGGGGCAGCTCGCGCCGAGCAGCAGGAAGCCGTGGACGGCGCCCTGGTAGCGCATCGCCACCACCGGGACCCCGGCCGCGCGGAGCCTGGCCGCGTAGGCCTCGCCCTCGTCCCGCAGCACGTCGGCCTCGGCGGTGACCACCAGGGCCGGCGGCAGACCGGCGAGCTGGTCGAGGGAGGCGCGCAGCGGCGCGGCGGTGGCCTCCCTCCGGCGCTGGGGATCGGGCAGGTAGTCGTCCCAGAACCGGCGCATGTGGTCGCGGTGCAGGAAGTACCCCGTCGCGAACCGGCGGTAGGAGGGCGTGTCGAAGTCGGCGTCGGTGACCGGGCACAGCAGCACCTGGTGGAGCAGCGGTACGTCGTCGCGCTGCCGGGCCACCAGGGTCAGGGCCGCCACCAGGTTGGCCCCCGCGGAGTCGCCGACGGCGGCGATCCGGCCCCCGTCCAGTCCGATCTCGTGGCCGTGCCCGTGGATCCAGCGGGCCACGGCGTGGCACTGCTCGACGGCCACCGGGTAGCGGGCCGCGGGTGCCCGGGCGTAGTCCACGTAGACGACGGCGGCGTCGGTGCCCAGGGCGAACTCCCGGATCAGCCGGGCGTAGCAGGCGGCGTCGCCGAGCGACCAGCCGAGGCCGGGCAGGAACAGCACGACGGGGCTGGGTTCGGCGGCGCCGACGGGTCTGGTCACCTGGACGTTCACGCGTCCGGTCGGTCCGCAGGGCAGGGCGAGCCACTCCGACGTCGTGGCGTACGGATCGTCCTCGGCCTCGAACGCGCCGCCGACCGGCCCGCCGTCCGCGACGTCCGGAAGGTCGTCGCGGGTGAGGGAGGAGAGGTCCGGCGGTTCCGTCGCGGGCCGGCCGGCTCGGGCGTCCAGGAACTCCTGGAGCGCCCGGTCGAGCACCGGACGCCGGTCGGGCAGGGGGGTGGGGTCGGACAACTCTTTGCTCCTGGCTTCGGTCGACGGGCACGGTGGCTCCGTGTGTGCCCCGGCCGTGGTGACCTGATCATGCCCTTCGGCGGGCGGACCGATGGCTCCTCAGCCCGTCTCGTCGTGCGGGAGTGAGCGCCACTCGCGCGGCGAGACGCCGTACGCGGCGCGGAACGTCCGGCTGAAGTGCGCCGGATTGACGAAGCCCCACCGCTGGGCGACGGCCGAGACCGTGGGCGCGGTGCGGCCGCGGCGGCCGAGTTCACGGGCGCAGGCGTCCAGGCGACGCTGCTGGACGAGGCGGCTCACCGTCGTGCCCTCGCCCTCGAAGAGCCGGTGCAGGTAGCGGACGGAGATGTGGTGGGCATGTGCGATCCTCTCGGGTGACAGGTCCGGGTCGCCCAGGTGGCGGTCGATGTACTCCCGCACCCGCTGGACCAGGTGCGCGTTCTGGGCGCCCGGCTCGTCCACCGCCCGGGCCGGTGCCAGTTGGGCGATGAGCGTGTTGAACAGGTCGGCGACGCTGCCGGCCAGCCGGTCGCCGACCGGGGCGGGGTAGGAGTGCGCGGAGGCGGCGAGGACGCCCAGGAAGGGCAGCAGCACCGGCCCGCACCCCTCGGTGGGGCCGACGACCGTCGCCGACGCGTTCCGCAGGTCGCGCTCCGGCACCCCCAGCAGCCGGCGCGGTACGTGGAACAGGTGGGTGCGGAACCGCTGCGGGTAGTCCACCGCGTACGGGCGCGCCGTGTCGTACAGGACCAGCCCGCCCGGCGGCACCTCCGCCCGGCGCCCGTCCTGCTCCAGGACGGCCCGGCCCGACACCTGCACGCCGACCCCGACCTGCGGTTCGCCGCGCGGTGTCCGCGCGATCAGCGCCGGTGTGCGGGAGAGCCGGGCGGCGTCCGCCTCCAGCGTGGAGATCCGCACGTAGCCGAGGCGGTGCGACTCCAGGAGCCCGTCGAACGGCCGCCCGGTGAGCGGGCGCACCTCCAGCGGCACCAGCGTCCGCGACACGGCTCCGCTCCAGAAGGCCGCCTTCTCGTCGTCCGCGACCGACGCGGTCGTCACCCGCACGCCCATCTGACCGTCCTTCCGCCGAGATCCTGCACTCTCAGCCTGGGGCTCGGGCGGCGTGGGTCGTTAGGTCATCTGACTGTCGTGTCGGCACGGTCGGTCGCCGGGCTCGGGACGACGGGCGTTCGAGCAGGTCAGCCGCCGTCGAGGGCGTGGGCGAGGGCGGCCCGCGTGGTGATGCCGAGCTTCGGGAAGATCTTGTAGAGGTGGGCCCCGACGGTGCGGGGCGACAGCTGGAGCTGCCGGCCGATCTGCTTGTTGGTCAGACCGGTCGCGGCCAGCCGGGCGATGCGCAGCTCCTGACCGGTCAGCCCGGCCGCCCCCGTGGCCGGTCCGTTCTGCGGCAGGGCCACGGAGTCGCCCGCGGCACGGAGCTCCTCCTCGCACTGCGCCGCCCAGGGGGTGGCCCGGAGGCGGCGGAACACGTGGTGGGCCGCGCGCAGCGCCTCCCTGGCCCCGGGCCGGTGACGCCGGCGCAGCCACGCGCCGTGGGCGAGCCGCAGGCGCGCGAGGTCGAACACCCACTGCTCGGCGCCCGGTACGGCGTACGCGGCACGGTAGGCGGCGTCGGCCTCGTCGTCGTCCGCGGCCAGGGCGGTGGCGGCCGCGAACAGGAAGGCGTGGCGACCGGAGGTCTTCGCCGAACGCGCCGTGTCCCCGGCCGCGAGGTGGGCCCGGGCCTCCTCGTGCCGTCCCGTGTGCACGGCGGCCGTCACCAGGTCGAGGACCAGCGCGTGGTGCCAGGGCGGGCCGCCGGGCAGGCGCCCGGGCGGGGTGAGCTCGCAGAAGTGGGCGTAGGCCTCCTCGTAACGCCGGTGGGCGAGCGCGGCCAGGCCGCGCAGATGGGTCAGGCGGTCGAGGACGTACCGCATCCGGGCGCGGGTGGCGATCGGCTTGATGGCCCGCTCGACCTCCCGCAGTCCGGCCTCGTCCCCCCGGCCGGCCAGGAAGTGGGCGTAGTACTGGCGGAACATCAGGGCGTTGGTGTGGTAGCCGAGCTCGTCCGCGATCTCGGCCTCGCGCAGGCAGACGGCCGCGCGGTCCCAGTGCCCGAGCAGGTAGTCCTGGTGGGCCTTGGCCTTGGCCACCGAGCCCTGGGTGGCGTAGCCGTGCAGCCCGGTGAAGCGCTGCCACAGGTCGCCGTCGGGGCAGTCGAGCGCCGAGGCCGTCCACAGCAGGAGCCAGGCCGCGCCGGCCTCCTGCTCCTGGGTCATGCCCTCGGCCATCGTCAGCAGGGCGGCGGCCGCGTCCGGGCCCGGGTCGGTCCAGGCCCGCAGGCACAGCCGGCCCGCCTCGGAGACGTTCTCCCGGTGCCGTTCCAGGGCGCGCCAGGCCCAGGGGTCGTCCGTGTAGGTGGCGGCCAGGAGGAGTTTGAAGTAGGCCTGCTCGACCAGCCCGCCGAAAGTGTCGGCACCCGGCTCGGTCAGTGCGTCGAGGGCCGCGGGCAGCAGCGCGGCGGAGGACTCGAAGTCGACGTGGTGGCTCTGGTCGGCGTAGACCACCGCGTACGAGAACAGCGGGGCGGTGTCCTGCGGAACGGTACTGCTCTTCAGCTCCTCCACCAGGGCCACGGTGTGGCGCAGCTGCCCGCCGCGGGCGGCCATCACGGCGGCCCAGGTGAGCCTGCGGACGCGGTCGCAGGAGCTGGGGCTGAGGGCGGCGGCGCGTTCGAGCAGGAGCGCGCCCTCCGCCTCGCCGCCCCGGTGGGCGAGGTCGCGGCCGGCCTCCTGGAGGCGGTGCGCGAGGTCCTCGTCGGGCAGCAGCGCGGCGGCGGCCTCGTGGGCCAGCCGTCGCGGGTCGTCCGGTGCGAGGGTCTCGGACAGCGCGCGGTGCGCCTCCCGGCGCGCGGTGTCGGAGGCGGTGGAGACGACGGCGGTGCGGACCAGGGGGTGCCGGAACACGAGGTGTCCGGCCGGGTCGAGCCGGGCCAGGCCCTCCGCCTCGATCCGTTCCAGGATCTCCCGCGCGTTCTCGTCCGCGAGGGCTCGGAGCCACTCGGCGCTGCCGGAGTCCGGGCCGGTGGCCAGGGCGCCGAGCAGCAGGAGACGGCCGACCTCCGGCGTCACCGCCCCCAGCCGTTCGGCGAACATCCGTTCCAGCTTCCGCCCCAGCGGCAGACGTTCGGGCAACGGAGCGGCACCCCGCTGCTGGGCGGCCGCCAGTTGGCGCGGCAGCTCCACCAGCGCCAGCGGGTTCCCGGCCGCCTCGGTCAGGACGCGCTCCTTGGCGGGCGCCGCGAGTTCGGGGTAGCAGGTGCCCAGCAGCAGGGCCGCGTCCTCCCGGGGCAGGGCCGGGACGTCGACGGCCTCGGCCGACCAGGTCTGGGCGGCCGGTCCGTCCGGGCGGGTGGCGCCGACGATCGCCACCGGCAGCTCGGCGCACCGCCGGTGCAGGAAGGCGAAGACGGTCGCGCTCGACGAATCCATCCAGTGCAGGTCGTCCAGGAGCAGCAGGACGGGGGCGGTCCGCACCGCCTCCTCCAGCAGGGCCAGCGCGGCGGCTCCGACGGCGAAGCCGCTCGGGGTCCCGGAGCGGACGCCGAACGCGCTCTCCAGGGCCTCCCGCTGGTGCGCGGACAGTGCGTCGGAGCGCTGGAGCAGCGCCCAGAAGGCCTGGTGGAGGGCCCCGAACGCGAGGTCCGTCTCCGCCTCCGTACCCACCGCGCGCAGCACGGTGAACCCGCGCCCGCGCGCCACGCACTCGACCCGGGCCACCAGGGTGCTCTTGCCGACACCGGCGTCGCCGCGCAGCAGCACGGTGGAACCGCTCCCGCCGTCCTCGGCCTGGACCAGCGCCGCGGTCAGCAGCTCCGTCTCCCGCTGCCGCCCGACCAGGGCCGGAAACCGCCTGTCCTCCGCCACTGGTTCCTCCCCCTCGGGCCGACCGATCCGCTCGCCGGGCACCCCAGGTTACCGTCCGCCCGATCCGCCGGTTCCACGCCGGTTCCACGGCCCCGAACGCGGGCGCGCGACGAGGCCGGATCGTCGGCTCACTCGCGGTAGAGCAGGACGGTGACACCGGCCAGGGCGGCGCTGACGACCAGGGCCCAGGCAGTCTGCCCGTGCAGCACGAGGACCGCGCCGGGGGCGGCGCCGGCGAGCATGGTGGCGACGGAGAACACCTTCCGGCGCTGGCGGAGGGCGGTGCCGCCGGCAAGGCGGGAGTCGGCGGCCAGGCCGGTCAGGGTCAGGGTGAGCACGGTGGTGGTGAGGTCCGGCACGCCGAGGCCCCGTACGGTGCCGTTGCGGATGCCCATCGCGAGGGCGAGCAGCGCGATCACGCCGTACTGCGCGGGTCCGTCGACGCTCCAGGCGAACGCGACGACAGCGGCCACGCCGTACAGCGCGGCCTCCAGGACGAAGGCCGTGCGCAACCGCCAGGGCTGCCGGGGGCCGGCGTTCCGCGTCGCGAGTCGGCCGGCCAGGACGGCGCCGAGGAGGAAGGCGGCGAGGGAGGTCAGCGAGCCGGCGACGGAGAATCCGGGCGCGCCGGCAAGGGCGAAGGCGATGACGACGACGTTGCCGGTCATGTTCGCGGTGAAGACGTGGCCGAGGCCGAGGTAGCTCACGGCGTCGATCAGGCCGCTGACCAGGGTGAGGCCGAACAGGGCCAGGGCCAGCGGGTGGCGGTCGTGGATCTGCGGTCCGGGCAGCTGGGGCGGGGGTGCGGTGCGGGATTCGGCTCCGGGCGTGGTCACGACGGCTCCTCGTGCGGTAGGGGGATGCGGGCGGGGGCACCGCCTCGTTCCGGCGGTGCCCCCGGGCGGACTCGACTGCCCCTCAGAAGAAGCAGGGATCCATCGGAACCTGCGGCTGCCCCGGGAGGGCGAGGCCGCGGGCCGCGCGCCAGGCGTGCTGCTCGCCGGAGGCCGCCACGGCCTCCAGTACGCCTTCGGCCTGACGGACGCCGGCCAGGCCGGGGGCGGGGGTGGCGTGGTAACCACCGAAGCGGGTGACCGGGCTCCAGGACGGCGACACCTCGGGCAGCTCGGGCGCCAGCCCCTGGTGCTCCGCGGTGGCGTGGACGATGCGCCCTCCGACGACGGTGAGGACGGACTCGATGTGCGGGATGTCGGCCTCGGGGACGGTGAAGTAGTCGGCGCTGAGCAGCGCGAGGTCCGCGTAGCTGCCGACCGCCAGACGGCCCTTCACGTCCTGTTCGCCGGTGAGGCGCGCGCCGCCCAGGGTGTAGAGCTCCAGGGCCTGCTCGCGGCTGAGCCGGTTGTGGTCGGCTGCGAGGCGCCGCCCGCTGACCGCGCGGCCGGAGACCAGCCAGTGCAGGGCCACCCAGGGGTTGTAGGAGGAGACCCGGGTGGCGTCGGTGCCCGCCGCGACGGTCAGGCCGCGGTCCAGCATCGCGCGCAGCGGCGGGGCCTCGGCGGCGGCCGGGGCGCCGTAGCGGGAGACGAAGGCCTCGCCCTGGAAGGAGAGGCGGTTCTGCACGGAGACGGCGCCGCCCAGGGCTGCGATCCGGTCGAGGCTGTCCGGGCTCACCGTCTCCGCGTGGTCGAAGAGCCAGCGGTTGCCCTGCGGGAAGAGGCCCTCGGCGGCGAGCTTCTCGAAGACGGCGAGGTCGCGGCGGATGGTCTCGTCGTAGGTGGCGTGCAGCCGGAAGCCCCAGCCGTTCTCCATCAGCAGGCGGACGGCCTTCTCGAACTCGCTCTCGTAGGCGCCCAGTTGCGGCCGGGGTTCGGTGAAGTTCTCGAAGTCGGCGGCAGCCCAGGTGAGGTTCTCCCCCGCACCGTTGAGCCGCAGCCATTCGTCACCTTCGCCGGGGCGCACGGTGTCGACCCAGCGGGTGAGGTCGTCCAGCTCCTGGCCCGCGGTCTGCGGGAAGAGGTGGTAGGCGATGCGCAGGGTCAGCTCACCCTGCCGGGCGAGCTCCATGACGGTGCCGTAGTTCTCGGGGAAGCTCTGGAAACCGCCGGCGGCGTCGATCGCCGAGGTGAGGCCGAAGCGGTTCAGCTCGCGCAGGAAGTGCCGGGTGGAGCCGATCCGGTCGGCCTCGTCCAGCGTCGGCGCCTTGGCCAGCGTGGAGTAGAGCAGCAGGGCGCCCGGGGCGGCGATCAGCAGTCCGGTCGGTTCGCCGTCGTGCCCGCGCACGATCTGGCCGCCGGCCGGGTCGGGGGTGTCCCGGGTGAAGCCCGCGGCGCGCAGCGCGGCCCGGTTGAGCAGCGCCGACTGGTAGAGGTGCAGCACGAAGACGGGGGTGTCGGGCGCCGCGGCGTTGAGCTCCTCCAGGGTGGGCAGGCGCCGTTCGGCGAACTGGTCCGCGGACCAGCCGCCGACCACCCGCACCCACTGGCCGGGCGGGGTGCGCTCGGCCTGCAACCGGAGCATGGCCAGGGCCTCGCGCAGTGTCGGGACGCCGTCCCAACGCAGCTCCAGCACATAGTTGAGGCCGCCGCGGATGACGTGCAGGTGCGCGTCGTTGAGTCCCGGGACGGCCCGGCGGCCGAGCGCGTCGACCACCCGGGTGTGGGGGCCGACCAGCGGAACGACGTCCGCGTCGTCGCCGACCGCCTGGATCAGACCGTCCCGGACGGCCACCGCGGTGGCCTGCGGGCGGCGCGGGTCGTTGGTGAACACCTTGGCGTTGCGTACGACCAGGTCGGCGGGCTGGTCGGGGGTACCGGGACGGATTCCGGCGACGGGCATGGTGGACAACGGAGTTCCCTTCGTTCGGTGGCGCTTCGGCGCGGGGCCGCCCAGCGAACCTAGGCGGCCGGCGGCGGGCGAGGTTCTCCGCAGCGCATCGACAGTTGCCCAGCAGCGCACTCCGGCGGTCGGCGAGGCCCGGCGCCCTCGGTCGTGCGTTGTCGGAACAGTCCCGGGCGCAGAGCGAGCAGAACGGCCGGACCTCGCGGACTAGTGTCCTTGAACGTGACGCCGAGCCCATCACCGGCCGCGTCTGACTGAGTGTCAATTCTCCGCATTCCCAAGGAAAGGGAAGAACCATGGTCGACTTCGCCAACGTCCACGCCGCCCCGAGCCCGGACCTGCTCACCCCGGACAACGCGATGATGCTGTTCGTTGACCACCAGCCGCAGATGTTCTTCGGCACCGGCAGCGGCGACCGCACCGCCATCATCAACTCCACCGTCGGCCTGGCGAAGGCCGCGAAGGTCTTCGACGTGCCGGTGGTGCTGTCCACCGTCGCGGCCGAGTCCTTCTCCGGCCCGCTCCTGCCGCAGCTGCGGGCGGTCTTCCCCGACCAGGAGGTCATCGACCGGACCAGCATGAACGCCTGGGAGGACGAGGCCCTGGTCGCGGCGGTCAAGGCGACCGGCCGCACCAAGATCATCCTGTCCGGCCTGTGGACCGAGGTCTGCCTGGTCCTGCCCGCCCTCTCCGCACTGGACCAGGGCTACGAGGTCTACGTCGTCGCCGACGCCTCCGGCGGCGTCAGCCCGCTGGCCCACGAGCACGCCCTGCAGCGGATGACCGCCGCCGGCGCCGTGCCCGTCACCTGGGTGCAGGTCCTGCTGGAGCTCCAGCGCGACTGGGCCCGCACCGAGACCTACGTCGCGGTCACGGACCTGGTCAAGGAGCACGGCGGCGCCTACGGCATGGGCATCGTCTACGCCCAGTCGATGATCAACCCGCACGCCGCCGGCTGACGGCCCGCCACCGACCCTCACGGAGTCCGACATGAACACGGGTCTACTCCTGCTGCGCCTGGTCGCCGGCCTGCTGATCGCGGGCCACGGCGTCCAGAAGGTCAGCTTCCACCTCGGAGGGGGTGGGCTGGAGGGCGGCAGCGCCGAGTTCCGGGGCGACGGCTTCCGCGGCGGCAAGCTCACCGCGATCACCGCCGGCGGCACCCAGCTCGGGGCCGGGCTGATGCTGGCCCTCGGCCTGCTCACCCCGCTGGCCGGCGCGGGTGTCATGGGGGTGATGACCGTCGCCCTGACGGTCAAGTGGCCGCACGGGCTGTGGGTGCAGCACGACGGGTACGAGTTCCCGTTCGTCCTGATCGTCATCGGCGCGGCACTGACCGCCACCGGCCCCGGACAGTGGTCGGTCGACGGGGCCCTCGGCCTGGCGCAGTGGCCGCTGTGGTGGCTGCCCGCGGCCGTCGTCGCCGGCGTGGGCGGCGGGCTGGTCACCCGCCTCGCCCTGCACCGCAGCTGAGGCGGCCACGACGGAACGGGCTCGGGCCCTGGGCGGAATCCCCGCCCGGAGCCCGAGCCCGTCGGCGTGTTCGGGTGCTCGGCGATCCAGCCGGCCCCGGACGAAGAACGGTAGGGACCGACGGGTTCCGGAAAATGCCTACCCGACGACACCGGCCGAACCGACCCGGTCGGGCATCTCGCGAACGACGGCCGTGCGAGGCCTGGAACCCGGCGCCATTTCTCCTGGCTTCGCGCGAAGGTGACGGTCGATCGGGCTGTTTCCCGATCCGGCTCGCCGAATCGCCTCGCGCCGGATTGCCGAGCTCCGCATTAACCGAAGGGAAAAGCCCGGCTCCCGAGTCATGAAATCTCGTGATCGCGATCCGCGAACCTGACAAAAGTGTCAACAAGGCTGCCGGTGACTGCTAAGTTACCCGTCGGTCAGGGCCAGTGCGACTGCTCCGGGCAGTGTGCCCCACCACAAGTCACCACCGCTCCAGCACCGTTGACCCGAAGGGACCCTCCACGTGACCGTGCGCAAGCTGACGTTGTCAGCCGCCGCGACAACCACCGTGCTCATCCTCTGCGGCGCCATCCTGAACGGAGCAGCGGCATCACCGGCCGCTGCGACCACCGCACCCGCCGCGACCGCGGCAGCCACCCCGACCGCGTCACCCGACCCGTCGGCTTCGCCCGCCGACCCCGGCACGTCGGCGACGCTGGCGCCCCCGACGTCCGGCACGACCGCGGCCACGGTGGCGACGCCGGCGCAGGGCAGCGCGCCGGCCACCGCCACCACCGCCCCCGCCCTCGCGCTCTCCTCCTACGACGCGAACACCGGCACCGCCGTACTCGCACCGGCCACGACCGGTCCGCAGTCACCGTCCGCCCTGGCCGCGACCCCCGAGGCCGCCGCGGCCGCCGTCCAGCCCGGCCAGCTGATCGACAGTCCGCCCACCCCGGCGGCCCCGCACGGCGCGCTGGTCGCCGTCACCGGCGTGCAGCCGACCGCCGACGGGAAGGTGGCCGTCACCACCCGCCCGGCCACCCTCCCCGAACTGCTCGGCGGAACCAACACCAGCCTGCGGAGCGCCGTCAGCCCGAGCACCTTCCAGGTCGAGCCCCAGATCGGCGGCGTCCAGGTCACCACCGACTTCGGCGCGACCTCCGGCCAGGGCTCCGTGTCCGGCAGTCTCGGGCTGAGCGCCAACGCCACCGTCCCGCTGCCCGACGGCAGTTCGGCGACGCTCTCCGGCTCGGCCTCCATCCACCCCGCCATCGACTTCTCCTACCAGGGCGGCCTCGGCCTCATCGACCCCCAGCAGGCCCGGGTCGGCTTCACCCTGGGCGCGCACGCGGACTGGCGCGTCAGCGCGAACCTCACCGCGAGCACCACGCCCATCCGGATACCGCTGGCCAAGTACAGCGCCAGCCCCGTGCTGATGGTGGGCCCCCTGCCCGTCGTCATCAACCTGTCCTTCACCCTCTCCGCCGACATCAGCGCCGACGGCACCGTCAGTCTCGACGCCGAGCAGGCGTACGACGGCCAGTGGGGCGTCCACTCCGACTACGTCAAGGGCCCGGGCTGGACCACCACCACCGACCCCGGGAACTCCACCGTCTCCCCGCTGCGCCTCAACCTCAAGGGCTCCGCCTCGGCGAAGGCCGGCCTGCTCGCCGAAGGCTCGATCGCCCTGTACGACACGGTCGGCGTGAAGGCGTCCATCGAGCCGTACCTGCGGGCCACGGTCAACGGCTCCATCGTCCTCGACGGCACCGGCACCACGCCGGCCGTCAACGGCGCGGCGGCCCTCTACGGCGGACTCGACATCAACGGGGCCCTGATGGCCCGGCTCGCCATCCTCGGCACCCCGATCCTGTCCGCGGACCTGCCCTTCCTCGCCTTCCACCGCGAATGGCCGCTCGCCTCGGTGAGCGTCGGGCAGCCCCCGACGCCCCTGGTGAACTGGAGTTCACTCAACGCCAGTCTGTTCGACGACAACCAGTCCGCGTACCTGAAGACCCGGCCGGACTGGGACCCGTGGGCCCTCAAGGCGTCCTGCCCGGACGGCAGCCGGCTGATCGGGCTCAGCTTCGGCGGTGACAACGGCCTGTGCACGGACGTCACGAAGGCGAACCTGTGGGAGGCCGGCCACTCGTTCGTCGTCGACCACGGCGGCACCTACGTGACCACCGACTGGGCGCCGGGCTACTCCAAGGCCCAGTGCCCCGCCGGCTCCGTCATGACCGGATACAGCCGCAACGGCCGGACGATGGGCGCGCTGTGCGCCAAGTCCGCGACCCCGGTCGGGACTTCGACCCGCACGCTCTGGTTCGACAAGGGCGACAACCGTCCCGCCGCGGCCAAGGGCGGTGACTTCTCGTACGGTTTCGCCAAGGGTCAGTGCGCGGACGACGAGTTCGTCGCGGGCATGGCCTACAGTCAGCCCTGGTGGCAGCTGTGGGCGGCGCGGCCGTACGCGCTGCTCTGCCAGAAGCTTGCCTGACCATCGCACAGGCCACCGGTCCGGTCGTCACCCCTCAACCGGGTGGCGACCGGACCGGTCGTCTCAGCGGCCACCGCCCGGTCGGCGCGGTTCGGCGTCCCGGTCGATCGGTTCGGATTCCCTGCCGCGGGCCACGAGGACGAAGCTCCGCTCGCGGAGCCGGCGTTGCGGCCCGGTCGCGACCGTACGGGTACCGCCGGAGCCGGTGAGCGGCACGCCGGGTGCCGGGCCCGCCGACGAACGGGCCCGGCACGGAGCGGAGCCGGGCCCGCCGACGTAACAGGCCCGGCCCGCGGTCACGCCCCGCTCTCGGGGGTGACGACCAGGTGCTCGGCGAGGAACCAGACCTGGGTCTCACCGGTGCGGATGATCTGGGAGACCAGGAGGTCCTGAGTGCCGTCGTCGCCGAGTTCGGCCGTGCGGGTGGCGGCGTCGCGGACGTCGGTGAGGATGGTCTCGTGCGCGTCGAGCAGTCGCGACAGCATCGACCGCACACTCTCGATGCCGTCCGGCGGGCGCGGCACGTCCGTGATCTGCGCGGCGTGCCGGGGGTCGCCCACCGCGACGCCGCCGAGGCTCTGCACCCGTTCGGCGAGCGCGTCGACCAGCTCCAACTGCTCCTGGGCGTGCTTGTCGAGGAGCAGGTGCAGCTGGTAGGCGGTCGGCCCGCGCATGCCCCAGTGGTACTTCTTGTACAGCGCGTACAGGAACTGGGTGTCCGCGAGCACGCGGTTGAGCCGCTGGCACGAGTACTGCCGGGCGTCATGGGAGAGCGCGATCGGCAGCTGGGTGACGGTGCCGAACTGCTGGATCTCGGGGCCGTGCTGGTGGAGTCGCGGCTGCTGGCTGGTCATCATGTTCCTCGGGTTTCTCGGGCTTCTCGGGGGTGGGGTGGTCAGTTGTCCACGGACCGGACGGCTTCGCGGATCAGGTCGGCGACCCGCTCGGGGTGGGAGAGCATCACCAGGTGCGAGGAGTCGACCTCGACCGTGGTGGTCCCGGCACGCCGGTAGCCGAAGCGCTGGACATCGGGGTTGAGGGTCCGGTCGGCGGTGGCCACGATCCCCCAGGACGGCTTGGTCCGCCACGCGGCGGTGGGCGCGGCCTCGCCGAACGCCGCTGCGGCGAGCGGCCGTTGGGTGACGGCGAGGACCCGGGTGAGCTCGGGGTCGACGTCGGCCGCGAAGATCGCCGGAAGACGGTCGGCCTCCACCGAGACGTCGGTGCCCTCACCGCTCCCGTCCTCCAGCGGGAAGGGGCTGTACACCAGGGCGGAGGCGAGGTCGGAGTCGGGGAAGCCGCCCTGCAGCTCACCCAGGCTCTCCCCCTCCTCCAGCGCGTAACCCGCCAGGTACACCAGCCCCTTGACGTTCTCCTCGGCGCCCGCCACGGTGATCACCGCGCCGCCGTAGGAGTGGCCGACCAGCACGACCGGCCCGGGAATCCGCCGGACCACCGACGCGACGTAGGCGGAATCGCCGGTCAGACTGCGGTTGGGCACGGCCGGCGCCACCACCTTCAGCCCGTCGGCCAGCAGTTCGGGGATGACCCGGGCGAAGCTGGAGGCGTCGGCAAAGGCGCCGTGCACGAGCACGACGGTGGGCATGTCGTTCGTCGTCATGACTGAGTCCTCACTGGGCCTCACCGAGGCCTTCGGATCACTGACTTCTTCGGCCATCAGGCTAGGAACGCGCGGGCCCCGGGCCTGTTCCGACCGCGCACTGTCCACGGTCGGTCCGTGCACCGGATACGGGAGTCGAGCCGCTTCCACCTGTCCGTCCCGGCGGGTGCTCCCTCCCGGCCGTAGCACTCTCGGACGACTCGGGGTGCTCTCAGAGGCAACCGGCCGACGGCGGACGGCCCTAGCGTGTGAACCGTCGCAGCCACACGCTGCCGTATGAAAGGAAAACCCGTGCCGTACATCACCGTTGGCCAGGAGAACACCACCTCCATCGACCTCTACTACGAGGACCACGGCACCGGGCAGCCGGTCGTCCTCATCCACGGGTTCCCGCTGAACGGCGCCTCCTGGGAGCGCCAGGAGGCCGCACTGCTGGACGCCGGCTACCGGGTCATCACCTACGACCGCCGCGGCTTCGGCCGGTCCTCGCAGCCGACCACCGGCTACGACTACGACACCTTCGCCGCGGACCTGAACACCGTGCTGGAGACCCTCGACGTCCGCGACGCCGTGCTGGTCGGCTTCTCGATGGGCACCGGCGAGGTCGCCCGCTACGTGGGCACCTACGGCTCCCAGCGCGTCGCCAAGGTCGCCTTCCTGGCCTCCCTGGAGCCGTTCCTGCTGAAGACCGAGGAGAACCCGGACGGCGCCGCCCCGAAGGAGTTCTTCGACGGCATCGTCGCCGCCGTGAAAGCCGACCGGTTCGCCTTCTACACCGGCTTCTTCAACGACTTCTACAACCTCGACGAGAACCTCGGCACCCGGATCAGCGAGGAGGCCGTCCGCAACAGCTGGAACGTCGCCGCCTCCGGTGGCGCCTTCGGCGCCTCCGCCGCACCGACCACCTGGTACACCGACTTCCGCGGCGACATCACCCGCATCGACGTCCCCGCGCTCATCCTGCACGGCACCGGCGACCGCACCCTGCCGATCGACAGCACCGCGCGCCAGTTCCACAAGGCCCTGCCCACCGCCGACTACGTCGAGATCGAGGGCGCGCCGCACGGCCTGCTCTGGACCCACGCCGAGGAAGTCAACACCGCGCTGCTCGCCTTCCTCGCCAAGTGACCCGGGCGGCCGCGCCACCCCGACCGCGGCCGGCCGTCCCATGTCGGTACCGCCATCGGCGTCCGGGCCCGGACGGCGACGGCGGTACCGACCACAGAACCGCGCCCGGTACCCGCTCCACGCGGGCGCCGGGCGCGCACCACGACCAGGAGGTCACCCGTGAAGCTTCGATTCGCCCGGCGCGTGGTCCCGTTGGTGGCGGCTGTCGCCGCGCTGACCGCGATCCCCGCCGCCTCGGCAACCCAGAGCACCCCGGCGAAGCCGCCGGGCACCCACCAGCAGTTCGCCGTCGGCCCGCAGTACGACTCCACCCACGTCTACGTCGCGCCCGGCACCGAGCAGGCCTTCGTGGCCAGTTGGACGTCCACCTTCGGCGGCACCACGATCGGCCCGGTCTCCACCCAGGTGACCCCGACGCCCAGCCGGACGCTGTCCGAGCTGGTGGTGTCCCCGGTGGGCACGCTGTCGGTGTTCGACTACACCACGCCCATCCCGTACCCGTTCGGCACGGAGCGCACCGGCTGGCTGGTCACCGACCTCGACCAGGCCGTCCGGGCCGCCCGCGCCGACGGCGCGACCGTCACCGTCAAGCCGTTCGCCGACCCGATCGGCCGCGACGCCATCGTCCAGTTCCCCGGCGGGATCAGCGCCCAGCTGTACGTGCACACCGGCCCGACGTCGTACCCGGCGCTGGCCAGCGTGCCGGAGAACCGGCTGTACCTGTCGCCGGACGCGGTCGGCGACTTCCTGCACAGCTACCTCGCCTTCACCCAGGGCCGGATCGTCTCCGACGACCGCAAGGCCGACGGCGCCGCCATCGGCCTGCCCGGCACCACGTACCGGCTGATCCGCCTGACCTCCGGGTTCGGCACCACCACGGTCGCGGTGACCGACGGCCACCTGCCGTACCCGTACGGCAAGGAGCTCACCGGCTACGGCGTCTCGGACCTCGGCACCACCCTGGACAAGGCGAAGGCCGCCGGCGCCACGGTGCTGTCCGGACCGGTCCACGCGGGCGGCCGGGACAGCGCGATGGTCCAGTTCCCGGGCGGCTACATCGCGGAGATCCACACCGCCCGGTGACCGGTGTGACGCGGTCGCCGGTGGGCGGTCGGGCGCCTCGTCGCCCGGCCGCCCGCCGGCGCGTTCGGCCCTCCGGTCCGCGCCCGCACCCAGGCGATGCCCAGTCCGTCTCCCCGCCCGTCAGGTGGGCCTGGTGGAGGGCATGGCGGCCTTTCGGATGGCGCCGGACGGCGAGGCGCACGGTCACCGGGCGGGCGGTGTCGCCAGGCGGCGGGAGGCGAGGAGGTCGCGGCGGAGGAGGTCGCGGCGGAGGAGGTCGTGGCGGAGGAGTCAGGAGGCCGGACTGCGGCCGTCGGCCTGTGCGGCGTAGGCCTGCCACTCGCGGGGCGACACCCCGTAGGCGTCGCGGAACGCCCGGCTGAAGTGGGAGTGGCTGACGAAGCCCCACCGGTGCGCGACGGCGGAGACACTGGTCTGCCGGCGGGACGGGCGCTCCAGTTCCCTGCGGCAGGCGTCCAGCCGACGCTGCCGCACCCACTGGCCCACGGTCGTCCCGTCCTGCTGGAACAGCTTGTGCAGGTAGCGCACCGAGATGTGCTGCGACCGGGCGATCGCTTCGGGCGCGAGGTCCGGATCGGCGAGGTTCTCCTCGATGTGGGCACGGATCCGCGACAGCAGCTCGGCCGAGCCGGTCGGGTGCTCCGGGTTCTCCCGTTCGAGCAGGTCGGTCACCAGGATGGCGACGATCTCGGAGGCACTGCGCGCCAGGTGGTTGCCCGGCCGGGCCCGGTCCGCCCCGGCCTGGGTGGCGAGCGTCCACAGCACCTGCGAGGCGAGCGAGCCGATGCCCTCGTTCCCCCGCGCCATCAGCCCGCCCGTGCGCCGGACGTCGCCGGGCCGGACGCCCAGGTAGAAGCAGGGGACGCGGAACCGGAGCATCCGGCACTCGGCGTCCTTCAGCAGGCCCGCCGGGTGCACGGTGGTGCCGATCAGCAGGTCCCCAGGGGCGAGGACGGTGCCGACACCGTGGCGTCGGACGGAGGCCGCGCCGTGGACGTGCAGGGTGATGTAGAGACAGTCCTCAGGGTCGGTTCCGGGCGGTGGGGAGAGGATGTCGATGCAGCCGCTGCCGCCGTCGGGGGCGGTCCGGTCAAGCTGGTGGTACTGGGTTTCGGGCAGGGGTGAGGGACCCGACGGGATCACGGGAGGCTCCGACCGGTTCGAATCGTTTCAGGTACGGGGAGGGCGGCCGGCCGCGCCGCTGGGCGGTCACGGCGGCGAAGGGATCAGGAGGGGGACTCCTCCACGGCGGCGTTGAACCCGCCGGGGTTCTCCGGGAACGGGAAGTGCGAGCTCGCCACGCCCGCCGGGAACACGTGGAGGCGGGCGCCGGGGATCCGATCGGCGACGAAGCGCTGGGAGTCGGGGTCCACGTGGCTTCCCTCGCAACCGAGCACCGGGGCCGGTACGTCGATGCGGCCGAGGACGTCACGGGCCAGGCGCACACCGTCGTTCGTGGTCAGTTCGTGCATGGTGCTCGTTCGTGTCCGTTCGTCTCGGCTCGCGGGTTCAGGGTGTCCGGAACCCGCAGGTCGCCGGGGGGATGAGCGGCAGCTCGCAGTGGACATTCTCGCGGCGCACCGAACCCGTCGACCACCGACCGACGTAGGGATTGCCCGACGAAGCTTCATCACTCTGTAGCAACGGCTCGCTTCGACGACGCCCCAGGTCAGGCCGGTCCCTCCGGGGGAGCCTGCAGCAGGTCCCACAGCCTCAGCCCCGTGTGCAGGACGAGGCGGTGCGCACCGTTGTCCAGGTCCAGGCCCGTGACCTCCTGGATCTGGCGCAGGCGGTAGTACAGCGAGGTGCGGTGGACCTCCAGGACCTCCGCGGTCCTGGGCACCGAACCGGCGTTCTCCAGGAAGCAGCGCAGGGTCTCCTCCAGCCGGGAGTTGCCGCCGCCGGCCAGCAGACGCCGCAGCGGCTTCGGCAGGAGGGAGTCGTTGAGCGCGCTGTCGGGCAACTGGAGGAACACGGCGTACTCGCCGAGCCGCTCCCAGTCGCCGACGCCCTCCAGCCGGGGCAACCGGCGGGCCGCGCGCGCCGCCACCCGGGCCTGCTCGTAGGAGATCCACGCGTCGGCGAGCGCCGTACGACGGCCGCCCACGCCCACCACGACGGCCGGCCCCGGGCCCAGGAAGGTCGTCAGGGAGCGCACGATGGCGCGGCACTGCTGTTCCAGGCCCTCCTCCGCCGGTTCCCGCTCGAAGACCTGCACCAAGGCCGCCCGGTCCTGGTCGACCGCCGGCAGGCCACGGGCCGTACGGGTCTGCCGGAACGGCTCCAGCGCACCGCGCAGCGCCACCGCGACCTGCCCGGAAGGCCCCCGCTGCCCCGAGACAGCCACGCTGGTCACCACGACGTGGGGGCCCGCCGGAAGGAGGCCGTCGTCCACGAGACGCCGGTGCGCCGCGCAGCGCTGCGCCGAGTCCGGGCCGACCAGCCGGCTCACCAGCCGACGGGTGTGCTCCTCGTCGCCGTCCGAGGCCAGCCGCTCGGCGTACATCTCCACGGCCACGGCACTGGCGGCCCTGTCGATGGCCGCGGTCTCGGCCTGCGTGAGGGGCTCTCCCGCAGCCACGACCACGAGGATGCCCAGCATGTGGCCCCGCTCACGGATCGGGACGCAGTAGCGCGGCTGCAGCCCCAGGTCCTCGCGGCCCGGCAGGACCCCCGGACGGGTCCACTGGGCGACGCCCTGCGACAGCACGTAGCGGATCGTCTCGTCGTCCGCGACGCCCTGCAGCAGTGCGCGCACCCGCACCCGGTCCTCGTCGCCGAAATGCCGACTGGTGCAGATCATCCGCACCAACGGGTCGTCGAGAACGACGGAGCGCCCCAGCTCCTCGGCCAGACCGTCCACCAACGCCTGCAGCGCCTCGCCTCCCGAGCGTGCGCGCTGGATCCACCTCTGCATGATCAAAAGCCTCCCGGCGCCCTTCATACAAGGAGCGAAACGGGATGGACAAACCTTCGACAAGTCGAGGATTCGGTGGCCCCGCCCGGGTTGGACGGCGACCGCCCCGGGCGGCGCCCAGCCCCGGAAGAGGCTCCGCACACGACACGGCGATCCGGCTAATCAGCTTCCTGCACAAGGATGTTGAGCTCACGCGAGACGATGCGACAACAGCCCGCCCGGCAGCCGGACAGGCCGGGGCCCGACTGCCGGAGCGGGCGGACGCGACAGCGAGGAACCAGCACCCCACCCCGGCACGCCGGGCGAACGGTGCGCGGATCGTCACCTCGCGGTGCACGGCCGGAACATCCGTGCCGGCACCTCTTCCTAGCCTGAGGAGCGATTCCGCCTCCCCCTGCTCCTCGGCAGCTCCCAGGGCCCGAGGCGAGAGCATCGCACCGTCACCGGCACCGACGCCCCGACCGTCCGGCGCGCCCCGTCCCGATCGGACACCGCACCGGCCGGCCCACGCCGGCCCGGCCGGCGGCCCCTCTCGGCCCCGCCTCTACACCGCCCGCCCAGGAGAACCCATGCCCCCGCACCACTCCCTCTCCAGCCCCCAGCCCCGCCCGGAGGTGACCAGCACCGACATCGTCCTCGGCGAGCACGAGTCCGTCGACATCCCGGTGCGCTTCGGCTACCGCAGCGACGACCCGCTCGCCGTCGCGCTCGAGTTCCTCGGACCCGCAGCGGAAGCGGGCACCTGGCAGTTCTCCCGCGACCTCCTCTGGGAGGGCCTGCAGAAGCCCGCCGGCCTCGGCAACGTCCGCATCTGGCCGCCCTGCACCTGCCACGGCCGCGCCTCCCTGCGCTGGCCTCGCGGCCGCAGGCGGTCGGGGCGGGCTTGAGGTCGAGGTTGCTCATCGCGGTTCCACCACCGTACGAGGAAGGCCGGGCGGAGAAGGGTTCGTCGTCACCGATCATCCGTCACGGTGCGACGTTCCTCCACCCGCGCCCGGCCATCCGGCGGCCAGCGGCAGCGGCGGCAGCGGCAGCGGCAGCGGCAGCGGCAGGCCCAGTGCCCGCAGGCTCAGTGCCCGCAGGCCCACCAGGCGTCCGCCGACGCCTTGCCGGCGAGCTCGCGCAGGTTGCGGACGGCCTCGGCCGGGTCCTCGGCCCCGTACACCGCCGAGCCGGCCACGAACACGTCCGCGCCGGCCTCGGCGCAGCGCTCGATGGTGGCCGCGGAGACGCCGCCGTCCACCTGGAGCCAGACCTCCAGGTCGTGCCTGGCGATCAGCTCCCGGGTGCGGCGGATCTTCGGCAGCATGATGTCCAGGAAGGCCTGGCCGCCGAAGCCGGGCTCGACGGTCATGATCAGCACCATGTCGAGCTCGGGCAGCAGGTCCTCGTACGGTTCGATCGGGGTACCGGGCTTGAGCGCCATCGAGGCGCGGGCGCCCTTGGCGCGGATCTCGCGGGCGAGCCGGACGGGCGCGGCGGCGGCCTCGACGTGGAAGGTGACCGAGCCGGCGCCGGCCTCGACGTACTGCGGGGCCCAGCGGTCAGGGTCCTCGATCATCAGGTGCAGGTCGAGCGGGATGTCGGTGGCGCGGGCGAGCGACTCGACCACCGGGACGCCGAGAGTCAGGTTGGGCACGAAGTGGTTGTCCATGACGTCCACGTGCAGCCAGTCGGAACCCCGGACGGCCTCGGCCTCGTCGGCGAGCCGGGCGAAGTCCGCGGACAGGATGCTGGGGTTGATCTGGGCCATGACCGACTACCTTCGTGCGAGGGCTTGCGAGGGCTGGGCACCCCCGGAGCGGGCACCTCATCCCATCATCCCGTGCCGCACCTGCGCCGACCGCACGGCACCGCCTCCACGTGACCGTCATCACACCTCACCCGCGGTTGCCGGGACCACCACCGTGGTCATCAGCACTTGAGCAGGCGGCGTGCCCACCGGGCCGTCCCCGTCCAGCCGGCAAGCTCCTCCGAGGAAGGTCTCCCGATGTCCGATCCCGTCCACCCCGCCCGCGCGCTGTGGCGGCTCTTCGAGCCGGTGTACGCCGTCACCTTCCTCCAGCCCGAGAGCCGGGCGGCCTTCGAGGCGGGCGGGCTGGACGGCGGCTGGCGCGGCTACTTCGCCGGCCGCTCGGCTCCGCTGGGCGCGGTGGACGCGCCGCCGGTGATCGCCGCGTTCTTCAGCTTCGCCCCGGCGATGGTCGAGCACGCCCTGCCGGAGGTGTGGACGCACGCGAGCCCCGAACAGGCGCTGGCCGCCCGGACCGAGGGCTCGGCGGCGGCGCTGCCCCGGCTGCTGGCGCCGGTGAAGCCCGAGCAGGTCGAGTCGGCGGCGACCGCGCTGGAGGAGGCGGTGGCCCGGCTGGACTGCGTCGGCCGGGTGCTGGCCGCCGCCAACGCCGCGCTCCCCCGGCCCGTGGACGTGTACGGGCGGCTGTGGCACGCCGCGAACGTGCTGCGCGAGCACCGCGGGGACGGCCACGTGGCCGCGCTGGTCGCGGCCGGGCTGGACGGCTGCGAGGCGTCGGTGCTCCACTGCGCACTGGACGCCAGCCGCGAGGTGCTCCAGCCGCTGCGCGGGTGGACGGACAAGGAGTGGGAGGCCGCCGCGGCGCGGCTGGTCGAGCGGGGCTGGCTGACGGCGGAGGGGGTGGCCACCGAGCTCGGCCGGATGCGGCACCGGTCCGTCGAGGCCGCCACCGACCTGGCCGCCGGCCGGGTGTGGGAGGGCCTGCCGCACGACGAACTCGACCGCCTGACTGCCGTCCTGACGCCGATCGCGGCGCTCTGTCGTGAGCAGATGCCGATCAACCCGCTCGCGATGCCGCCGGTGAACCGGTAACCGGCCGGATGCCGGGGCGGGCACCTCGGCCTGTCGTTCCGCGCCGCGCCGACGCCCCCGCGTGACCGTCATCACACCTCGCCGGCGGTTACCGGGGCCACCGCCGTGGTCATCAGATCTTGAGCGGCCCGCGCACCCGCCCGAGCGGCCCCGGCACCCCGCCGCTCCGGCGCCCGCCGGACCGTCCCGACCAATCGAGCTCCCCGCGCCCGCCCGGAGCCCCGTCCGAGGAAGGTCCCCCCATGGCCGATCTCGTCCACCCCGCCCGCGCGCTCTGGTGGCTCTTCGAGCCGGTGCACGCCGTCACCTACTTCCAGCCCGAGTGTCACGACGCCTTCGAGGGGGCCGGGCTGCGCGGCTTCTGGCGCGGCTACTTCGCGGGCCGTTCGGCCCCGCTGGGCGCGGTGGACGCACCGCCGGTGATCGCCGCGTTCTTCGGCTTCGCCCCGGCGATGGTGGAGCGGGCGCTGCCCGCGGTGTGGGCCCTGGCGAGCCCGGAGGAGGCGCTGGCCGCCCGGACGAAGGGTTCGGGGGCGGCGCTGGCCCGGCTGCTGGAGCACGTGGACCGGGCGCAGGTCGAGCACGCGGTCGAGACGCTGGAGCAGGCCGCGGCCCGACTGGACTGCGCCGGACGGGTGCTGGCCGCCGCCAACGCGGCGCTCCCGGCGCCGACGGGGCTCTACGAGCGGCTCTGGCAGGCCGCCACCGTGATGCGCGAGCACCGCGGGGACGGCCACGTGGCCGCGCTGGTGGCGTCCGGGCTGGACGGCTGCGAGGCACTGGTGGTCCGCTGTGCGATGGACATGCGACGCGAGGAGCTCCAGCCGGCGCGCGGCTGGACGGACGGACAGTGGGAGGCGGCCGCCGAACGCCTGGTCGAGCGTGGCTGGCTGACGGCGGCCGGCTCGGTGACCGAGCTCGGCCGGATCCGCCACCAGGCCCTGGAGGCCGCCACCGACCTGGCCGCCGCCCGGGTCTGGGAGGACTACCCGCGCGCCGAACTCGACCGGCTGGCCGCTGCGTTGAAGCCGATCTCGGCGCTCTGTCGCAGCCAGTTGCCGATCAACCCGATGGGGCTGCCGGACACCCGGTGACCGGTCCGCGACGTCAGGTCGAGGACGCCCCGGGCGGGCCGAGCACGATCCCCCGCCCGGCGTAGAACTGCCCGAACGGCCGCCACGGCACGCGCGCGAAGGCCTGCGACTCCCCCGGGAACCCGGACGGGTTGTGGATCAGCAGCGCCGTGTCCGTGGCACCCACCGCCAGCACCAGGTGCCCGCCGCGCCGCACCGGTTCCGGCCCGTACGGCTCCCGGATCGACGGGTGCACCGAGACCATCACCAGCCGGCCACCGGTCACCTCGGCCGCCACCTCCCCGGGCGTCAACTCCCGCGCCCACGCGGCCAGTCCCCAGCGCCGCTCGACGTACTCGGCGAACGGCGCATGGATCAGCCCGCGCAGGCTGTCGCCGTCCCGCAGGTACGCGCCGGCCGCGACGCATTCGGCCGCGAGCGCCATCGCCGCCGGGGTCACGCCCCACCAGTGCGCCAGCGCCATCCGCAGGCAGGCCACCCCGCACAGCCGCCAGGACCACCACGCGTACTCCTCCGGGGTGGCCGCGCCGGACTGCCCCCAGCGCGGGTCGGCGGAGGCGTCCAGCCGCCCGTCGACGATCTCCTGCACCAGCTCCGCCGACTCCCACTGCGCGTGGTACGGCACCTCGTGCACCACCCGCAGCGGCCGCACCGGCGCCTGCGGCCGGTCCTTCCCTGCCGGCCACCCCGAACCCCGCGACAGCTCCGACCGCGCCGGCTGCCACGCCCGCGCGTCGCCCTGATCCACCATCCCCCGACGCTCTCACGCCTCGGCGCCCGGACGACTCACGACACTCCCTGAGCCGCCGCACTCAGGCGCCGGGCCCCGCCGCGACCCCGGCGTGATCGTCCGCCCCGCCGGTCTCCGGCTCCCGGTAGGCCAGCCGCTGCGCGGCGTGCCGTCCGCGCTCCTCCACCGACAGCTGGCCGGTGGCTGCGGCCAGGCCGAACGGCGGCATGTCGAAGTAGATCGACTCGTACCCGCCCGGCGGCACGATGTACGTCTCGTGCCAGAGCCCGACGTGCCCGCGGCCCGCCTCCTGGTCCGCCACGATCAGGTCCGTGAACGCCCGGTCGATGCCGTCCAGTTGCTCGCGCAGCTCGGGCTCCCGCGAGGCCGTGAACACCCGCGAGCGCACCAGCTCGAACCGCCGCGGATGGTGCAGCGCGTACCGGACGAACCCCAGCCCGATCGCCCGCATCACCGACCCGCCGTCCGGCCCGGCCGCCGCGACCTGCGCCTCCTGCCACCGCACGAGGTCCGCCAGCACCCGATCCGCCAGCGCGGTCAACAGCGCCTGCCGGTCGGCGAAGTGCCGGAACGGCGCCCCCGCCGACACCCCGGCCCGCCGCGCCACCTCCCGCACGCTGACCTTCTCCTGGCCCTGCTCGTCCAGCACCTCGAACGCCGCCGCCACCAACGCCTCCGGCAACGCCCCGTGGTGGTAGGCCTCCCGGCCCCCACCCCGCGCCTGCTCCCGCTCCCTCATGCCTGCCTTGCTACCACAGCGGGGCGGTCCCCCGTCCCGGTCACACCCCCGAACGGAGCCTCCGGCGTCCGCGCCCGTCCACCCGTCCACCCATCAGCCGCTCCCCGGCGGCCACCAGGCCGCCGGGGCGGGTCCGCGGCCAGGCCCCGGCCCGCGCCAGGGATCCGGGGCCGGGCGCGGGTGGCCTACCAGGCGTAGTCCTCCGGGGCGGGCCGGCGGCCCGGGAAGAGGTCGTCGAGGCGGTCGAGGGTCTTCTGGTCGAGCTTGAGGTCGAGCGCGCCGATGGCGGCGTCGAGGTGGGCCGGGGTACGGGGGCCGATGATGGGGGCGGTGACGGCGGGGCGGGAGAGGAGCCAGGCGAGGGCGAGGTCGGCGGGGTCGGTGCCGAGCTCGGCGGCGAAGTCCTCGTAGGCCTGGATGCGGTCGCGGTGCCGGTCGAGGAGCTCGCTCGCGTAGGCCATGGCGCTGCGGTCGCGGGTGCCCTCGCGCTCCTTGCGCAGGACGCCCCCGAGCAGGCCGCTGCGCAGCGGGGACCAGGGCATCAGCCCGAGGCCGTAGTGCTGGAGGGCGGGGATGACCTCGAGCTCGATGGTGCGGTCGAGCAGGTTGTAGAGGGACTGCTCGCTGACCAGGCCGAAGAAGTGGCGGTCGCGGGCGGTCTCCTGGGCCTGGGCGATGTGCCAGCCGGCGAAGTTGCTGGAGCCGACGTAGACGATCTTTCCCTGGGCGACCAGGACCTCCATCGCCTGCCAGATCTCCTCCCAGGGCGTGGCCCGGTCGATGTGGTGCATCTGGTAGAGCTCGATGTGGTCGGTCTGGAGGCGGCGCAGGCTGGCCTCGACGGCCTTGCGGATGGCGAGCGCGGAGAGCTTGCCCTCGTTGGGCCAGTCGCCCATGTCGGCGTAGGCCTTCGTGGCGAGGACGGTGCGCTCGCGGCGGCCGCCGCCCTTGGCGAACCAGCGGCCGATGATCTCCTCGGTACGGCCCCGCAGCCGGCCCTCGCTGTCGCGGCCGTAACTGTTGGCGGTGTCGAAGAAGTTGATGCCGCGCTCGTGGGCGGTGTCCATGAGGCGGTGGGCCTCGGCTTCCTCGGTATGGGGGCCGAAGTTCATGGTGCCGAGGCAGAGGCGGGAGACGGTCAGGCCGGTGCGGCCGAGGTGGGTGTACTCCATGGCGCCCCACCCAAGACCACACCGGCCCCGCTGTCCAGCACATTCCACAGGCGTGCCGGATCCCCTGGTCACCGCCCGTGCGTGGCGAACTTCCTTACGGCGAGCGGCACGCAGAGCGCGAGCAGCACGGCGCTCCAGAGCAGCGCGGCGAGCGTGGCGTGCTGCGTCGGCCAGGCGGAACCGGCCGCCGCGGGGTTGCCGAACAGCTCCCGGCAGGCCTGGACGACGGAGCTGATCGGGTTCCATTCCGCGAGGAACCGCAGCCAGCCGGGCATGCCGCCGGTCGGCACGTAGGCGTTGGTGATCATCGCCAGTGGGAAGACCGCGACGGAGAGCTGGCCGGCCGCCTCCTCCTTGCCGACGGCCAGGCCGAGCAGGGCCCCGACCCAGGTCATCACGAAGCGGAAGAGCAGCAGCAGTGCGAACGCCCCTGCCGCGTCGGCGAGTCCGTGCCGGGCGCGCCACCCGGCGGCGAGCCCGACCACGGCCAGCAACGCCAGGACGACCACGCTGACCAGCAGGTCGGCGAGGGTCTGCCCGAGCAGCAGTCCGGTGCGGGAGACCGGCATGGAGCGCAGCCGGTCGGTGACCCCGCGCCCGACGTCGCGGGCGGCGCCGACCATGGTGGGCATGATGCCGTTGGTGGCCACCATGGCGAACAGGCCGGGCATCAGGAACTCCCGGTAGTCACCGCCGCCCGGCACCTGCATGGCGCTGCCGAAGACGTACCCGAAGACCACCACCATGACCACCGGAACGCCCAGCGATGCGGCCAGCAGGCCCGGCGAGCGCCGGTAGTTGAGCAGGACGCGGATCATCGACGTCCAGGTGTCGGAGAGGAGCCGGCCGAGGGCGGACGGTCGCGGGGCGGCGTACACGGCGACGGCCATCAGGCGGCCCTCCCCGCGTCCGCGGACTCCTGGGTGAGCGCGAGGAACACGTCGTCCAGCGAGGGCGCCCGCACGGCCACGTCCTCGGCGACGACCCCGGCACCGTCCAACTCCCGCACCAGCGAGGGCAGCAGGACGGACACGCCCGGCGTCGTCAGCACCGTGACGGTCCGCTCGGCGACGTCCACCTGCGCGTCGCCGCCGGTCAGCGAGGACAGCACCACGGCGGTGGCGGCGAGTTGTCCGGGGCCGGCCAGGGTGACGGAGACCTGGCTGCCGATCGCGGCCTTGAGCCGGTGCGGCGGGCCGGTGGCGATGGCAGCGCCGTGGTCGACCACCACGATGTCGTCGGCGAGCCGGTCGGCCTCCTCCAGGTACTGGGTGGTGAGCAGCACGGTGGTGCCGCCGCCCGCCAGCTCCTCGACGGTGTCCCAGATCGCCTGCCGGCTGCGCGGGTCGAGCCCGGTGGTGGGCTCGTCCAGGAAGAGCACCGGCGGGCTGGTGACCAGGCTGGCGATGAGGTCGAGACGCCGGCGCATGCCGCCGGAGTAGGTGCGCACGAGCCGGTCGGCGGCCTCGGTGAGGTCGAAGCGGGCGAGCAGTTCGTCGGCGCGCTCCCGGGCCCGGCGGGCACCGAGGTGGTGCAGCCGGCCGAGCAGCCGGAGGTTGTCGCGGCCGGTGATGCCCTCGTCGACGGCGGCGTGCTGCCCGGCGAGGCCGATGGCGCGCCGGACCTCCTCGGCGGCGCGGACGACGTCGTGCCCGGCGACCCGGGCGGTGCCGCGGTCGGGGGCGACCAGCGTGGCGAGGACGCGGACGGCGGTGGTCTTGCCGGCGCCGTTGGGGCCGAGCAGGCCGCAGACGGTGCCGGCCGGGACGGTGAGGTCGAGGCCGCGCAGGGCCTCGGTGGCGCCGAAGCGTTTCTCCACGCCCGCCATCTCGATGGCGGGCCGGGCGGTGTCGGACATGGCTCTGCCCCTTCTCTAGGTACAGCGTACGTAGAAGCGCGCGCAAGCGCATCGTACTACGTACGTCGTACGTATCTAAGATGGGCAGAGCGAGGTGATCTTCCAGTGCCGTCCAGCAAGCCCACGCCGTCCAGCACGCCCGCACCGGGCGAGCCCGCGCCCCCGCCCATCGGGCCCGCGCCGGCGTCCAGCAAGCCCACGCCCCCCGAGGCGCCCGAAGTGATCTGGCTGCGCCCCGAGCGCACCGGCCGTGGCCCGCGCCCGACCCACAGCCGCGACTCGATCGCCGCCGCGGCCATCGGGATCGCCGACGCCGAGGGCCTGGACGCGGTCTCCATGCGGCGGGTCGCGGCGGCGCTCGGCGCGGGCACCATGTCGCTCTACAACTACGTACCGAAGAAGGAGCACCTGCTCGACCTGATGCTCGACGCCGTCGCCGGCGAGTACCGGCTGCCGCTCGCGCCGAGCGGCGACGTCCGAGCCGATCTCGTCGACCTCGCCCACCAGCAGCTCGGCATCTCCCGCCGCCACCCCTGGCTGCCCGCGCTGCTGCTGGTCCGCCCCAGCATCGGCCCCAACGCCCTGCGCTACACCGACCACTTCCTCGCCGCCACCGCCCCCACCGGCCTCGACGGCGGCGCCCGAATGGAGGCGATGGCGCTGTTCAACGGCTTCGTCACCCAGTTCGCGCAGTACGAGCAGACCGCGGCCGCGGGTGCCAAGTGGCAGGCCGAGATGGTCGGTTACCTCGGCCAGGCGGCGGCGAGCGGCGAATTCCCGCACCTGGCCCAGGCCTTCGCCACCGCGGGCCCGCCCGCCGACCCGGACCGGGCGTTCGACCGCACCCTGGACCGGGTGATCTCCGCCATCCTGGCGTCGGCGGGCGACAACTGACGCTCCATCAGTCCGCGAGAGCCTCCCTGGTCAGCAGCCCCGCCACCCGGCCGTCCACCAGCACCAGTACCGCGGGGCGCCCGCCCGCCAGCGCCGCCCGCGCCTCGGCCGCCGACTGCCCGACGCCGACCGTCGGCAGCGCCGGCCCGAGCAGCGCGCCCAGCGGGTCGCCCGGCTTGGCCGCGCCGTTCGCCAGCGCCGCCGTCAGCACCTCCCGGGACACCGAGCCGACCACCTCGGTCGCGCTCACCCCGAACGGGCGCGCCGCCCGCGCCAGCACCGCCGGGGCGACGCCGCCCGGCGCGTCCCGCAGCGCCTGCGCCACGTCACCGACGGTCGCGTCGGCGTCGACCGCCACCAGCGGACCCGCCGCCGCCAGCGCGTCCCGCACCGCCGTCTCCCCGGGTTCCTCCAGGAAGCCCCACTCCCGCATCCAGGCGTCGCTGTGCACCTTGGACAGGTAGGAGCGCCCCGAGTCCGGCAGCAGCACGACCACCAGGTCCTCCGGGCCCAGCCGCCGCGCCACCCGCAGCGCCGCCGCCACCGCCGTACCGGAGGACGGGCCGGCCAGGATGCCCTCCTCCCGCGCGAGCCGGCGCGCCGTCAGCAGCGACTCGCGGTCCGGGATCCGCTCGAAGGAGTCGACCACCTCCGACCGGTAGGCCTGCGGCCAGCGGTCCTCCACCGTCCCGGGGTGGAGGAAGTGCCCGATGCTCTCGACGAACCACGGGCTGCCGTCCCCGCCCCCGTACGAGGAGGACTCCGGGTCCGCGCCGACCACGGTCACCGTGCCGCCGGAGGCCTCCTTCAGGTAGCCGCCGGTGCCGGTGACGGTGCCGCCGGTGCCGACGCCCGCGACGAAGTGGGTCACCCGCCCGCCGGTCTGCTCCCAGACCTCGGGACCGGTGGTCCGGACATGGGCCTCGGGATTGGCCGGGTTGTCGTACTGGTTGGCGAGCCAGGCGCCGGGGATCTCCTCGGTGAGCCGCTCGACCACCTTGAACAGGTGCCTCGGGTCCTCCTGCGGCACCGCGGTCGGCCCGAGCACCACCTCCGCGCCGTACGCCCGCAGGATGTCCGCCTTCTCGGGCGCCGACTTGTCCGCCACCCCGGCGATCACCCGGTACCCGCGCTGCCGGCCGACGATCGCCAGCCCGATACCGGTGTTCCCGGAGGTCGCCTCGATGATCGTCCCGCCCGGCTTCAGCAGGCCGTCCCGCTCGGCGGCCAGGACCATGGACAGCGCGGCGCGGTCCTTGACGCTGCCGCCGATGTTGAGGAACTCGGTCTTGGCGTAGATCGGCGCGGCGAGGCCGGCGCCGAGCCGGGCGAGGCGGAACAGCGGTGTCCCGCCGATCGCGTCCAGGACGGATTCGTGAACTGCGGCCATCGTCGGCCCCTTTCGTCGGCGCTTGTCCGACCGAGCCTGCCCAGCCCGGGAGTTCGGTAGACGGCAGCGACACCGTTCCTCATCCGGTCGACACCATGGACGACGGGCTCAAGCGGGCGCGGGCGGACGCAGGCGGGCGTGGGCAGACGCAGGCGGGCGCAGGCCCGGGTGGCCGCGCCCGCCTCTCCGTCAGGAGTGTGAAGCAGGGCGCACGGTGATGCACTTCACGCCCTCTGGTACTGCCGCGCTCCAGATCGCGCACCAGCGCCCTCCGGGGACGCCCCGTCGGGTCGGCCGTGGCGGCCCGGGCCGTCGAAACCCCGCGCCCCCGCTTCACCGCCTGACCGCGCCTGGCCGCGTCTGGCTCACACTCCCCGGCCGGTACGGCCGCGCCCGCCCAGCCACCCGGTCAGAGCGGCCCAGAGGCCCCGGCGCTCCGGCTGCTCCGGCTGCTCCGGACGCGGAGCAGCCGGCACCCGCAGCGCCGGGCCCTCCGGTGCAATGCCCTGGGCCCGCGCGGTCGCGAGCCAGACGGGGAGATCGGCCAGCAACAGGTCGTACAGCTTCCGGTCGGAGACCGTCCGGGGATCGCGCCCCAGGTGGACGAAGCCGACGTTGTCGATGGGCCGCATCTCCGGAACCGGCAGCTCGTCGAGCTTCCGCAGGAAGTCGAACTGCCGGCTGTCCGGGTCACCGAAGCCGATGAACTGCCAGAAGATCGGCAGCTTCGCCGCCTCGCACAGACGTGCTTCCGCCGCCCGCTTGTTGATCGGCCCGCCGTCCGTCTGGAACAGGACGAGGGCCGGTGCCGTGGAGCCGCTCTCGCGGTAGTGCCGGACCACCGCGTCCATCGCCAGGTGGTAGCTGGTCTTGCCCATGTGGCCGAGGCCCGCGACGATCCGGTCGATCCAGCCCGCATGGTCCGCCAGGGCGACCTCGACCTGGGCGTCGACCTCGGTGGAGAAGAAGACGACCGGCACGCTCCCGTCGTCGTCCAGATTGGCCGACAGCCCCAGCACCCGGTCCGCGAGCGCCTGGACGCTGCCGTCCTTGTAGTAGGGCTTCATCGAGCCGGAGTAGTCGATCACCAGGTACACCGCGACGCGCTGACCGCTCAGCCCACGCCGCTCGACCGAGGCGCCGGCCGTCTTGTAGAGGCTCACCAGCGCGGGCGCGCTCTGCTCGACCTTGCTCAGACTGACGGCCATGTGTCGCTCCCTCGCTCACCGCGGCAGCCGGGCCGCCGGGGCACGTGATCGTCGACGTGCCCCGGACACTGTGCGGGGCGGACGGAGGCGGCGGCAAGCCCTTGCCCGGACCAGGCGGGATCGGCGGCACACCCTTGCCCGGCCCGGTCCCTCACCACCCGCCGGGGTGGCGGGACAGCCAGTCGGCGTGCCGCTCCTTCAGCCGGTCGCGCTCCTCCGTCGTGGCCAGGTGGACGTCCGCGCCCCGTCGTACGGGCTCCGTGCCGGGCCACCGCCGTTCCCAGAGCGCCGTCAGCGCCGCGCGATCCACCCGGTTCCTCCTCCTCGCCGGCAGGCGAGTCTGCCACATCCGCCCCACCAGCCCCGGCCTGGCGAAATCCCCTCGTCACGGCCGCCCGGCTCCCGTAGCGTGGTTCGGTCGATCTTGAGGGCAGAACGGGGCACCACATCATGCAGCAGTACCAGGGCTGGGCCGACGAACGCTTCGGCGCCGTCGCGGACGTCTTCGCCGCCAACTTCGCCGAGTTCCCCGAACTGGGCGCCGCTGTCACGGTGTTCGCCGGCGGCCGGAAGGTGGTCGAGCTGTGGGGCGGCACGGCCGACGAGCGCACCGGCCGGGCCTGGACGCAGGACACCGTGGTACCGGTGTTCTCCTGCGCCAAGGGCCCGGTGAGCATCTCCGCGCACCTGCTCGCCCAGCAGGGCCGGCTCGACCTGGACGCGCCGGTCGCCCGCTACTGGCCGGAGTTCGCGCGGAACGGCAAGCAGGCCGTCACCACCCGGATGATCCTCGGCCACCGCGCCGGCCTCCCGGCCCTGGACGCGGCGCTCTCCTTCGAGGAGGTCGCCGCCTGGGAGCCGGTGATCCGGGCCATCGAGGCGCAGCAGCCGCTCTGGGAGCCGGGCACGACCTACGAGTACCACGGCCATGTGTTCGGCTTCGCGGTCGGCGAGGTGATCCGCCGGATCACCGGCCTGACCCCGGGCGCCTTCCTGCGCAAGGAGATCGCCGAGCCGCTCGGCCTGCCGGTCTGGATCGGCCTTCCGGAGAGCGAACTCCCGCGCCTGGCCCGGCTGGTGGAGGCCGAAGGCCGCCGCCCGATGCCCGGCCCGGAGCACCTGCTCACCCGGATCGTCACCATGAACGGCGCCCTGGCCTTCCCCGGCCTGGACGTGCCGCACGGCTGGAACGACCCGGCCCTGCACGCGATCGAGCTGCCCGGCGCGGGCGCCGTCGCCTCGGCCACCGGCCTGGCGGGCGTGTACGCGGCGGCGGCCACCGGACTGGACGGCGGCGAGCGGCTGCTCTCCGCCGGCACCGTGACCGATGCGGTGCGCGAAGTCTCCTCCGGCGCGGGCTTCCTGGGCTTCGACCTGGGTGCCCGCTGGGGCTCCGGCCTGCTGCTCGACTCCCCCGCCTTCCGCCCGCTGCTCGGCGCGCGCAGCTTCGGCAACGACGGCGCCGGCGGCCAGTTCGCCTTCGGTGACGACGAGTTCGCCATCGGCTTCGGCTACGTCGCCAACCGGATGATCGGCCACGGCGACGCCCGGGCGAACCGCCTGATCGAGGCGGTGCGCGGGTGCCTGGGCTGACGGGCTTCCTCCCGCTCGTCACCCGCCTGGCCACCACCGGCGGCCTCGGCGAGCTGCGCTACGGCGCCTCGCTGCCCGAACTCGCCGCCCACTACGGCGATCCGTGGGACGGCGGCCGCATCCACCGGGACAGGCGTTGGCCGCACGCCTTCGGCTGGGGCGACGTGCCGACGGTGTTCTGCCGCTGCCGCCGGCTCCATTCGCTGTCCCTGCCGGTCTGGCACGGCGAGCTGGACCTCCCGCAGCCGGGCGGCGGTTCGGTGACGCTCGACACCCACGTCACCGAGACCGACCTGATGGCCGCGCTGACCGTCTCCGGCGGGATCTGGGAGACGGTGACGTACGAGAACCTCCCGGGCCAGCGGAACCTGGTGTTCTCGCCGGCCGAGGAGGTCCGGGTCGAGCTGGTGCTCACCGACCGCGACGGCTACGACCAGCCGCCGTCTCCGGAGTGGATGCTGCACAAGGCGGTGCTGTGGGGCTTCGAGCACGTCGAGTGCCCCGCGCCGGACGGCGACCTGCCGGACGACGGCTGGGGCGCCGCCGAACACTGACGCGACGGCGGGCCGTGGGCCGTCGGCTCCTGGACGGCCCGCCGTGGCGCCTCGGAGCCGTGGCGCCTCGGAGCCGTGGAGCCTCAGAACAGCGCCCGCGGCAGCACCACCCGCACCCACTCCTCCGGCTGCGACAGGTGCGGGGCGTGCCCGGCGCTCTCGTACAGGTGGCGTTCCGCCTTGGGCAGGGTGAGGTCGATCAGGTCCAGCACCTCGCCGAACATCGGCGCGCTGTCGTCGCTCTGGGTGAGCAGTGCCGGTTCACCGAACCGGGAGAGCCCGGTGAGGTCGAGGTCGAGCGCGTCCGGGTCGCGCAGCTCGTCCAGGTAGGTGGGCGCGTTGCGGATGTAGGTGTGCCGGACCGGCGCGGGCAGCTGCTCCCAGGCACCCGGGCCGAGGGCGAGGCTGTCCACGTACAGCTCGGCCGCCGCGGCCGACTCGGCCCGCTCCAGCAGCTCCCGGACGGCGGCGATCCGGTCGGCGAAGGCGGTGCCGATCGGGCGCAGGTCCGGGTCGGCGAGCAGGATGCCGGTGCCCGGCGGCTCGTGCACGGCGATCCCGCGCAGCAGGTCGGGCCGGGCGGCGGCGAGCCTGAGGGTGACCAGCGCGCCGTAGGAGTCGCCGTAGGCGAAGACCGGCGCGAGGCCCAGCCCCTGGATCAGCCCGGCCAGGTCGGCCGCGTCCTCGTGCACCGAACCCTGGGTGAGCAGGTCCTCGCTGCGACTGTGCCCACGGCGGTCGTAGGCGACCGCCGTGGTGGACTCGGCCAGACCCGGCAGCACCCGCGCCCAGGAGTCCGCGTCGCTCCAGGAACCGTGCACCAGGACGACACCGGGGCCCTCACCTCGGGCCTCGTAGTGCAGCGCCACCCCGTTCACCCTGATCTCGGCCATCACGAGTCTCCCGATCTCGGCGGTGCTCCCCCACCAGCCTGACACAACCACCGGGAAGGCTCAGATCCGCCGGTGGCGGGCCCCGTCACGGGGCACGGAGGGTGGCGAAGATCATCCCCGTGCGTGATCCGGCCGCCGCCCGGCCCGTGCCAGGCTCGACGCATGCACTACGACGTACGCCGGATGGCCGCCGGGGAGTGGCGGGAACTGCGCGGGATCACGCTGGAGGCGCTGCGGGACTCCCCGAAGGCCTTCAGCTCCTCGTACGCGGACTCCGCCGCCCGCCCCGAGGACTACTGGCGGCACCGGGCCGCCCACGGGGCCACGGCACGGGAGTCCGCCACCTTCACGGCCGGTGACGAGACCGGCGCCTGGGTCGGGATCGCCGGCGTCGAGCCCCTGCCGGACGTCCCCGACCACGTGCACATCCACTCGGTCTACGTCACCCCGGCGCACCGCGGCGCCGCCGGCCCGGCCGCCGACCTGGTGCGCGCGGTCGTCCGCCACGCCCGGGAGCACACCACCGTGGGGGCGCTGACCCTGGGCGTGCACGAGGACAACGGGCGCGCCCAGGCCTTCTACCGCCGGCTCGGCTTCGAGCCGACCGGCACGGTGGTCCCCTACGTCCGGAACCCGGCGGAGCGGATCCTCGTCCTCGGCTACCCGGGTTTCCGGTAGCCGCGAACGCGGCGGGGGACGAACCGCAGCGCGGCGGGGACAGGCAGCCAACGCGCCAGGGGCGACCTGCCGTCCGCCGTCAGTTCATCACCCGCACCGGCGGCTCGTCCCGCGTCCCGTCCTCCGCCACCACCGTGAACCGCTCCGGGCCCGACACCGACAGGTCCACCGGGTAGAGCGACACGGTGTCGTTCACGTCCAGCACCGCGCTCTGCCGCCCGGTGGCCGCCTCCACCCTGGTCACCCGGCCCCGGGTCATCGCCCACACCGAGCCGCCGTCCACCACCAGACCGGTCACCTGGTCGTCCAGTCCCGCCGTCCACCGCTTGCCGCCGTCCGTGAGCGAGTACGCCAGCAGCCGGCCGGTGGCGGTCCGGCTCGGGTGCCTGCCGCCGCTGATGCTGACGTCGCCGGGCTTCTCGCCCGGCACGACGAACAGGTCCCCCACCACCACCCCGCCGAACAGCGGCCGGGCGGTGAACTCGTCGAAGGCGTGCAGCCCGCCCAGCATCACGTCCAGGTCGTACTCGTCCCCGGCGACCGGTATCGCCGCCCGCTGCCGGCCGGTACGGTCGTAGCTGAGCACCGCGTGGG
Source organism: Kitasatospora sp. NPDC093102 (assembly GCF_040683915.1). Taxonomy (NCBI): domain Bacteria; kingdom Bacillati; phylum Actinomycetota; class Actinomycetes; order Kitasatosporales; family Streptomycetaceae; genus Kitasatospora; species Kitasatospora sp. NPDC093102. Next base: position 89,878 of record NZ_JBFBFA010000007.1, read on the forward strand.
TGCCGCGCTCGGCCTGGGCGTCCACCCACACCGCGAGCGGGTCGACCGACACCACCGCCAGGTTCTTCAGCCCGCCCGCCGCGGGCAGCGCGATCCGCTGTTGCTCCCGGCCGTCCGCCGGCGCCAGCGAGCGCAGTACGGGCGCCGCGTCGCCGCACTGCGCGACCGTGACGGCGTCCCCGGGCCCGCCCGCGACCTGCAACGGGGAGCAGCCGGGATCGGCCGCGCTGCGCCAGACGTCCCGGCCGTCCGCCAGCCGGACGGCGCGCCAGCCGGACCTCTCCTGGAGGAGGGCCTGCTGCCCGGCCACCGCGACCACGTCCGGTGCCGCGTCGTCCCCGTCCCGGGCGGGCGCGTCCACGGTGGCGGTCCAGCCCTCCGTGCCGTCGGCGAGGTCGAGCGAGGTGACGGCCGAGCACGGTGTGCCGTGCGGCGAGTGGCCGATCAGACCGACGGCGCCGCCGCGGCCCGTCCCGTCGGGCCCGGTGCCCCGGCTCATCGCGCACACCGAGTCCTCCCCGGGCGGGGTCCAGCGCCAGGCGACGGCCCCGGTGACGCTGCGGTACGCCACCACCAGGTCCGGCCGGACCCGCACCACCAGGTCCCCGCTGGTCCAGCTGCCCACCGCGCGGATCGTGGACGGCCGGTCCAGCGGCGCCTTCCAGGAGTCGTTGAGGCCGTCCCCGGCGAAGCCGACGAAGATCCCGAGCCCCAGCAGCGCACCGACGGCGGCCGAGGGGAACCCGGCCTTCGGGTGGATCAGCGCCCAGACGAAGCCCGCACCACAGGGCATCAGCCCGAGGATGCTGATGATCCCCATGTACGCGAGGCTGTCGCCGCCGAACCCGTTCGCCGGGCCGAACAGCACCGCCAGCCCCATGCTCGCGAACATCGCCCCCAGCACCCCGCCGGAGACCACCATCCAGGTCTCCTTGTCCCAGGCGAACCTGGCTCCCCATCTCGCCCGGACGACACTGTCCTCGGGCCGAACAGCCATGCCGGTCTCTCCCCTGCGACGCGCCGCCCCCACGTCGGGGCGACGATCATCGGATCGTCGCAGAGCGCGCCATGATCCGAAACAAAGAGCAGGGAAAACCCCGGCCATGACCCGCACACACCAGGCCCCGGCCACCGGGATCATGACGATCCCCGCCCCTCACCCCCGGCCGCCGCACCGCCCTGCCCTGCATTGCCGCGGAAGGGGAATCCGATTGGGTGCCCCGGGGACGCCGGCCTGCGTTGCCCGGCATGACCGCGACTCCCGCCATCCCGGGCCTCCCCCCTGTCGCGGGACGACATCGGCCCCCTGCCTCTGCCCCGGTTCCCCGCCCGGAACCCCGTTCCCGTACAGGCCCGACGGCACCCGCACCGGCAGGTGGACGCGGGCGACGGGCTCGCCGGTGAAGTCCTGGGCGGCGAGGATCACCAGGTCCGTCGCGCCCCGGCCCGGGTCGAGGACGTACGCGATCAGGTGTCCGTCGTCCTCCGCCGTCGGCGACTCGGCGGGGCGAACACCGCCTCGCCCAAGGCCCCGTCGCGCCCGAACTCGCGGGCCTCGACGGTCCCCCGGCTCAGGTCCTGCTTGAGCAGGGCGTTGCTGAAGCCCTCCTCCGGGCGGTCGTCCCCCGGGCCGGCCGACGACGCGCGATCACTGCCCGAGCCCGTCCGCGAACCCCTGCCCGAACCCCTGCACCCATCGCCGTGTCACGTTCCGGCGGCCTGCCCGGTCCCTGCTGACGACGGCCTCACGGCCCGGCCCGAAGGACTCGAAGAACTCGAAGGAGCGGACGATGCGCGTACTACTGGCAGGTGCGACCGGGGCGATCGGCGCCCCGCTGACCCGGGTGCTGATCGACGCGGGCCACCAGGTCCTGGCCCTCGCCCGCTCAGAGCACTCGGCGCGGGCCGTCCTCGCCGCAGGCTGCACGCCCGTACGGGCCGATGCGCTGGACCGCGAGGGGCTGCTGCGCGCGGTGGACGGCCTGGCCGCGGACGCGGTGATCCACCAGCTGACCGCCCTCCGCGCGCCCTCCCGCAGGGTGGCCGCCGACAATCCGACCAACGTGCTGCGCGTCCGCGGCTCCGCCAATCTGCTGGCCGCCGCACGGGTCGTGGGCGCCGAGCGCTTCCTCACCCAGTCCCTGGTCCTCGGCTACGGCTGTCGCGACCACGGAAACCGGTTCCTCAGCGAGGAGGACCCGTTCGGCGTGTACGGCACGGGCCCCCGGGCCACCGCCTCCGACCACGTCGTCACCGGCCTGGTCGAGGCCGAGCAGCGGGCCTTCGACGCCCCGCACGTGGCCGGGATCGCCTTGCGCTACGGCCTGTTCCACGGCCCGGGCACGTGGTTCGACCCGACCCCCGGCGCCCGCCCGCTGCCCGTTCCGCTGGGCGGCGGCGGGGTGGTGCCGTGGACCCACGTCGAGGACGCCGCCACCGCCACGCTGGCCGCGCTGGAGCACGGCCGCGCGGGCGAGGCGTACAACCTCACGGGCGACCACCCGGCGAGCTTCGGCGAGTTGGCCACCGCCACCCGCCGCGGCCGCCCGGCCCTCCGCCTCCCCGGCTGGGCCCTGCGGGCCGCCGTGCCCTACCTCGGCGAGCTGATGCTCGACACCACCCTGCGGGTCTCCAACGCCAAGGCCGCTCGCGAACTGCACTGGATCCCGCGCCACCCCGATCCCCGCGCCGAACCGGCCGCCGGCCCGCGCTGAGCGGCGGGCACCGGGGCCCATCCGTCCCCCGGCCGGTGCTGCTGCCCGCCGGTTCGGCGGAGCGCGTCCTGGCGCCGGCCGGGGCGCCGATCGGCGCCCCGGCCGTCCGCCTGGCCACGCCAACCCTCCTCCACGGAAGGACAGCTGACGGTGGCAAGGGTCTGCTCCCGCGCCTCCGGTGCGCCCGATCTCCACGTCGGGCTGGTGGGAGGTGTTCGGCCGACGCCGCCAACGTCCGGGTCGCCCACTTCGGTGAGGACGCCGTCATCGGACTCGCACGTTCGGGTGACCGGGTCGAGGTCGTGAACACCTGGACCTCCCCGCTCGGCGCCCGCTGGGCGAGGGTCATGGTGGTGCGCACCCGGGTCTCCGGCTGGGTCCTGCGGTCCCTGCTGGTGCACCGTGGCCCCTCGCCGGAACCGTAGAATCCGCCTGTACACATCAGGAGGGATTTCGCGTGTTCCGAGCGCAGCGTCCGCGCACCGCAGAGCTGACTCCGCGACAGGGGGAGGGGCCGGTCAACGGCGTCGCCCTGCTGCTGCCGGGCGGATTCATCCGCAGTCGGCGCGCACCCCTGAAGCTCGCCGAACTGGGCCTGCGGGACCTGGCCGCCGAGCTCACCGAGCGCGGCCGGCCGCACGGCCTCGCGGTGCACCTGCTGCGCTACCGCCTCGGCGGCTGGAACGACGCCGACGCCGACACCGCCGTCGACACCCACTGGGCGCTCGACGAGCTCACCCGGCTGTACCCGGACACGCCCGTCGCACTGATCGGCAACTCGCTCGGCGGGCGCGCCGCCTTCTGGTGCGCCGGGCACCCCTCCGTGGTCGGCGTGGCCGGGATCGCCCCCTGGCTGCCCAGCGGTGACCCGGTCGGCCAGCTGGCCGGTCGGCGAGTGCTGATCGTCCACGGCACCGGGGACCACAGCACGGCCGGCGCCACCCAGTCCCTGGAGTACGCGCTGCGCGCCCGGCGGGTCGTCCCGGACCTCGCGCGGTACGAGGCCCCGGGCGCCAGCCACCTCCTGATCCGCGAGTCCCGCGACATCAGTGCGCTGACCACCGCCTTCACCCTCGCCGCCCTGGGCGCCGAGCCCGCGCCGCTGGTGGCGGGGGCGGTCTGCACCCGACTCCCGGCACGGGTGTAGTCGCCCCCTCCGCCGCGGGGGTGCGAGCGGCCCTCCCCTGCCGATCGGCAGGGGAGGGCCGCTCGCATTCCGGCGGGATTCCTGCCGATCGGCACATGCGCGGACAGGGTCTCGGCGATCAATCTTGGAGTCACCGCGACGGCGGCCACCCGGGCCGCCGTGGAAGGGAGTCTCCACCGTGTTCCGCGACCACGCTCTCCACCTCCGTGCCGGCGGGGTGGAACTGATCGTTCGTCAGCTTCGTGTTCTCCAGGGCGGATCAATCCGCCCCACACCCGCCCCAACGGCATCGGAGAGCACATGGCCGTCACCAGAACCGCCGCCCTCGCACGCGGCCTCGCCGCCCTGTTCCTCGCAGCAGCTCCCGCCGCACCCGCCCTCGCCGCCGAGCCCTCGCCCTCGCCCGCCGTCGGTCAGGCACCGCCCACCGGTCCCGATCCGGCCGCCCTCGACGCCGCGATCACCGCCCGGCCGGGCGACCCGGTGGCGGGAGTGGTCGCCCGGGTGACGGTCGACGGCCGGGCCTGGCGCGGCAGCGCGGGCGATCCGGTGAGTGGGCGGCCGGTGGCGCCGAACGCCGCGTTCCGGATCGGCAGCATCAACAAGCCCTTCGTCGCCGCGGTACTGCTCCAACTCGCCGCCGAGCAGCGGATCTCCCTGGACGGCACCGTCCAGCAGTACCTGCCCGGCACCCTGCCCGCGAGCTTCACGCTGCCGATCACCGTCCGCCAACTCCTCGACCACACCAGCGGACTTCCGCAGGCCGTCGAGGGCCCGGAGGTCGAGGACCACGACGGCCTGATCGCCCACCGGTTCGCGAACGAGACGCTCGACCTGGTCATACAGCGGACGCTCCGTCCCCACCCGGAGAAGGGCCTGCCCGAGGCGAGCCCGGCCTTCGATCCGGGCACCGCACAGGAGTACAACAGCGTCAACTACCGGCTGGCGGGCCGGATCATCGAGCAGGTGACCGGGCACACGATCAGGGATGAGGTGACGGCCCGCATCCTGAACCCGCTCGGCCTGCGGCACACCGAGGTGACGGAGGGCAGGCCCGCGATGCCCGAGCCCCACCTGACCGGCTACTACCCCGACAACGCGGGCATCCCGACGGACGTCTCCGAACAGGGCGGCAACCCGGAGTCAATGGTCTCCACCCCGGCCGACCTGGACCGCTTCCTGCGCGCGCTGCTGGACGGCGAACTCCTGCCGCCCCAGCAGCTGCACGACCTGCTCACCCTTCCGCGGGACGCCTCGGGCCGGCTGCTGCCCGTACGCGGGGCGGACGAGTGCCGGTTCGGTCCGGACAAGGGCCGGGCCTGCCACAGCGCCGGGCTGACGGCCATTGCCCTGCAGGACGGCACGGTGCTCTGGGGCAAGACCGGACACGACCTCGGGTACTCCGGCGGCTTCTTCACCACCCCGGACCTTCGCAAGCGGCTGGTCTACTCCGTCGGCACCGGGCCCGACACCCCGGCACCGGCGCTCCGCCTCGCCGCCACGACCTTCGGCCCCTTCGCCCCCTGAGCCCGGCCGAACCAACCGCCGCACCGCCCCTCCCCCACCACCGCAAGGAACCCTCGTGATCACCGTCCCCGACGGGCTCGCCCACACCACCGTCGACCGCGAGGGAGCCTCCGGCGCTGCCTGGATCGCCGAACTCCCCCGCCTCGCCGCCGAACTGCTGGACCGCTGGGGCTGCGTACCGGACGGCGCGGCCACCCACGGCGGCGTCGGCCTGATCCTCCCGGTCCGGCAGGCCTCGGGGCGCCCGGCCGTACTGAAGGTCTCGTTCCCCCACCCGGGCAACGTCCACGAACCGGACGCCTTCGCGGTGTGGGCGGGCCGGGGCGCCGTCCGGCTGTACGAACGGGACGACGAGCGCTTCGCGATGCTGCTCGAACGGGCGAGCCCGGCAACACTCGCGGAGGTCCGGGACAGCGACGAGGTGCTGACGGTCGCCGGGCGGCTCAGCCGCCGGCTCGCCGTCCCGGCACCGCCGGGCCTGCCCCGGCTGAGCGAGCAGGCGGCGGACTGGGAGGCCCGACTACGCGCCGACGCGGCCTCCCTGTCCCACGCCCTGCCGCCCCGCACGGTAGGCGCCGCCCTCGCGACCGTCCGCGAACTCGCCCGCAGCCAGCCGGACGTGCTCGTCCACGGCGACCTCCACCCCCGCAACATCCTGCGGGCGGAGCGCGAACCCTGGCTGGCCGTGGACCCCAAGGGCTACGCGGGCGACCGGGCCTACGACGGCGGCACCCTGCTCAAGGTCCACGCCCTGACCCTGCTCGGCGCGACGGACGTGAACCGCACACTCCTCCGAGCACTCGACGTCTTCACCGAGGCCGCCGAGCTGGACCGTGAACGCACCCGCCGCTGGGTCCAACTCCACGCCGTCCAGGCCGCCTTCCATGGCCGACGGCACGGCTTCCGGCGCGCCCGGGGCGGCCCCGAGCTCGACCGGCTCACCCGGTACGCGGACGGGCTCGCCGAAGCACTCACCCCCGACTGACCCTCACACCCGACCGCCTACGGGCGCCGAAACACACCCGCCCCGAGTCCGTCCGCCATGACGAGTTCGACGAGTTCGACGAGTTCACGAATGCCCGGCCCGCGCCCCTGTTCGGTCACCGGGCCAGGCTGCCGCACCGCGGCGCCCGAAATCGCGTTGGCGGCCGACGGCCCGTACTGCCTATGGTCGGGGGATGACCACTCGAACCTTCCGCATCATGGTGCGCGGCGTCTTCGACGGCCTCACCGACGAACAGCGCACCGAACTGCTCGCCGCCGCACCCGAGCACGACGTGCTGCACGCCGCCTTCACCCACGAGGGCCACCTCAGCTACGACCTGTCCGCGAGGGCCGCCTTCACCTTCCGCTTCCTCGACGAGGGCGAGGCCGAGGAGGACATCCTGGACGCCACCGAGCGGGCCGAACAGTCGGCACAGAACTGGCTCACCGAACGCGGCTACGGCTACAAGAACCTCCGCTCCCAGGCCGAGGACCTCTCCCAGGCGCCGCTCGGCAAGCGTCTGCGCCGCGCCGCCAACACCGCTCACTGATCCGATCCCCTCCCCCTCCGCCACCTCCTTGACGGCGCCCCGTCGGGATATACTTGAGCAGTCAAGGAGGTGGCAATGACAGAACAGCCAGAGCAGTCGGAGCGAACAGGGCCGACCGCGACCGCGCCGGCCACAACGGGCCCGGGCCCCGATCCGCTGGATACCGCTCTGCGGCTGGTCCGCGCCCAGACGGCCGTGGTCAAGCGCTTCGACGCCGGCCTCAGCAGCCTGCACGGCGTCAGCCTGGCCGACTTCACCATGCTGCTCCACCTCTCCCAGGCCCCCGGCGGCCGGATGCGCCGGGTCGACCTCGCAGAAGCCCTCGGGCTCACCGCCTCCGGCGTGACCCGCGGCCTCGCGCCGCTGGAGCGGATCGGCCTGGTCACCCGCGAGACCGCCGCCCGCGACGCCCGGGTCGCCTACGCCGCCCTCACCCCGACCGGCCGCGAGCGGCTCGCCGAGATGCTGCACACCGCCCGCCAGGTCGCCGCCGACCACTTCGCGGCCGGGCAGTGGAGCGCCGAGGACCTCGGCCGACTGTCCACCCTGCTCACCCGTCTCGGCGGCACCGCCCCCGGTCAGCGCCTCGGCTGAGCCGGCTCCCCCTGGCCCGGCCCCACGCCCACCGCACCCCGGCACACCCACCGCGCGCCCTCACGTCCTAGGCTGGCCTCGCACCACCGCACCACCGCACCAGGCGCACCGCCCACACCACCCGCACCAGGCGCACCACCCGCGAAGGGCAGCACCATGACCGACACCCCCGGCACCGGGCCCGGCCTGGAGCACACCCTCGCCGACGCCCAACGTGCGCACTGGCAGCGGACCTACACCGCCAACCCCGGGATGTACGGCGAGCAGCCCTCCGCCCCCGCCGAGCACGCCGCCGAGGTGTTCGCCGCCGCCGGGGCGCGGGACGTGCTGGAACTGGGCGCCGGCCACGGGCGCGACGCGCTGCACTTCGCCCGCGCGGGCTTCCGCGTGCTGGCGGCCGACTTCAGCCCGACCGGCCTGCAACAGCTGCGCGCCGCCGCGGCGGACCAGGGCCTGGCCGACCGGCTCTCGGTCCTCACCCACGACGTCCGCGAGCCGCTTCCCCTCCCCGACGCCTCCGTCGACGCGGTCTTCGCCCACATGCTGCTCTGCATGGCGCTCTCCACCGAGGAGATCGAGGCGCTCGTCGCCGAGGTCCGCCGGGTCCTGCGCCCTGGCGGCACCTTCGTCTACACCGTCCGCCACACCGGCGACGCCCACTACGGCGCCGGCACCGGCCACGGGGACGACATCTGGGAGCACGGCGGCTTCGCCGTCCACTTCTTCCCCCGCGAGCTGGTGGACGCGCTCGCCGAGGGCTGGCGCCTGACCGACGTCCACCCCTTCGAGGAGGGCGAACTGCCCCGCCGCCTCTGGCGCATCACCCAGGAGACCCCCCGATGACCGCAGCCGACGCCGCCACCCCCAAGGCCGCCGCAGAGACCCCCGACCTCACCATCGACGGCACCGGCCTGCTCTGCGTCCAGCTCCTGCTCCGGCTGCGTGCCCGGATCGCGCACCTCCCGGCCGGCGCGGTGGTCCACATCCACACCACCGACCCCGCCGCCCCGCTCGACCTCCCCGCCTGGTGCCACCTGACCGGCCACGAGTACCTCGGCCAGGTCCCGCACGAGGCGACCGACCGCGAGGTGTACGCGCTGCGCCTCACCTCCGCCCCGGTCCCTACCCGCCCCGATCGCCCCTGGCACCCGGCCGCCGACACCGACTGACCGGCCCCGCCCCGCTGCCGTCCCCGGCCATCGCACGCTCCAGGAGGCCTGGCAGCGGGCCCGAGGACGGCTCACGGCCGAGGCCCCCGGGCCGCCCGGTGTGCCACGATGAGGAGGTACGAACGGCCCAGCACCACAGGGAGGTTGACCGCCGTGGACCCGATCATCAGCTGCCACTGGCAGGACCGGCAGGGCGCATGGGCCCTGACCGTCGGCCACAACGGCGACGGCTGGGAGCTGCTCGCCTCGGCCCCCTCCTGGTCGGAGTCGATCCCCTTCGCGAACCCGGACGAGGTCCGCCGACTCGCCCAGACCCTGCTGGACCTGCCCGCCGAACCCGAGCCGTACGAATTCGAGTGGCAGCTCTCCCGCACCGGAACGACCACTGCCGAGGGCGGGCCGCAGCCCCACTTCGCGACCTTCGCCGTCGGCCTCGACCCCACCGACGACCACCGCCCGTACCTCGCCTACCAGTCCTACTACGACCTGGGCCGGGCAACCGGACTCGGCCTGGAGGTGATCTGCGAGGATCCGCCGGTCGACCACCTCCGCGCCCAGGCCCACGCCTTCCTCGCCGCCTTCCCCGGCCCCACCCGCCGATAGCCGCCCAGCCACTGCCACAACCACCTCGGCCGCAACCCCAGCCACACGGCCCCCGTACCCGGCTCACGCCACGGCGCGCACCGCCCAGTCCACCTCCGCCGCCCAACTCTCCGGTGAGGCCCACTGGTTGACCACCGCCAGCAGCTCCAGGTACCGCTCCCGCCGCGGATCGGCCATCGCCCCCAGCCGCTCCGCCAACCGGTCACGCAGCGCCCCGGCATCCCCCGGCACCGCCCCCGCGCACCACTGCCCGTACCGCTCCACCAACTCCGTGACGACGGCCGCCGCCTCCGCCGACCCCGGGTCCACCCCGGCCGCGACCGCCGCTCCGGCCAGCTCCCGCACCGCCACCGCCAGTCCGGGCCTCGGCAAGCCCGTGCCGGCCCGCGCCTCCGCGATCACCGACTCCGCCGCCTCCGCCTGGGCGAGCCCGCGCAGCAGCGCCCTGAACCCGGCGTCCCCTGCCAGCTGCGCCAACTCCACCCAGGCCTCGACCTGTTCGACCGACGGATCCTCCGGCAGCTGCGGCGTCAACGAGCGCGCCACGGCGGAGAACCGCTCGTCGCCACCGATCCCGCCGAACACCCCCGCCAGGAACTCCTCGATCAGGCGGCCCCGTTCGTCCTCCGTGAGCCGGGCCAACCGGTGCACGAGCGTCAACTCCTCAGGCGTCGACCCGAGCCTCGCCACCGCCCCGAGCACCGCCCGCCGCAGCCGTAGCACCCGGATCCGGAGGTCGATCGCCTCCGCCTGCGCGGCAGCGACCTCGGCCGGCGTCAGTTCACGCTCCACCACCCGCCTGATCGCGGGCAGTCCGAGACCGAGCTCCCGCAGGGTGCGGACCAGTTCCAGGCGCGCGACCGCGTCGGCGCCGTACCTCCGGTGGCCGGCCGGGTTGCGGTCGGCCGGCGACACGATCCCCTGGTCCGAGTAGAAGCGGACGGTCTTGACCGTCAGCCCCGTCCGCCGGGCCAGCTCACCGATGGTGTACGTCACGTCGCCGTTCATGGCCACCACCCTGCTACCTCCCCCCACGGGAGATGCAAGCCGCCCAGGGCCGTGACCGTCACCACACCGCGCGACGCCTCACCCCCGGGGCCCGCGCCGACGGCCCTCCTCCGGCCCGGACCGCCGCGGCGTCGGCCAGGCGGCGCACAGGATGCCCGCCGCGCCGATGACCGCCTGGAGCGCCCCGGTGCCGACCAGCAGGCAGGTCAGGGCGCACACCGCCAGGATCGCCGGCCCCGGCCGAGGTGACGACCCCGGCCGGGGAGGTGACATCGGAACGACGTCAGGCGGTGCGCCGCAGCAGCGCCAGGTACATCGCGTCCGTCCCGTGCAGGTGCGGCCACAGCTGCACGTCCGGCCCGTCGCCGAGCGCCGGGACGCCGGGCAGCAGCGGGCGCGCGTCGATCCACTCGACCCGGCCGCCCTCGCCCCGCAGCACGTCGTCCACGACCGCCCGGGTCTCCGCGAGGTGCGGCGAGCAGGTCGCGTAGCCGACCACGCCGCCGACCCGGGTGGCCTCGATCGCCGAGCGCAGCAGGTCCCGCTGGAGCGGGCCGAAGGCCGCGACGTCGGCCGGCCGGCGCCGCCAGCGCGCCTCCGGGCGGCGGCGCAGCGCACCGAGGCCGGAGCACGGCACGTCGACCAGCACCCGGTCGAAGCCGCCGGAGCGCCAGGCCGGGCGCGTCCCGTCGGCCGCGATCACGGTGTACGGGCCGGGGTTGCCCGCCAGCGCCCGTGCCACCAGCCGGGCCCGGTGCGGCTGCTTCTCGCTCGCGACCAGTGCCGCCCCCCGCTCGGCGGCCAGCGCACCGAGCAGCGCAGCCTTGCCGCCGGGGCCCGCGCAGCCGTCCAGCCAGAGTCGGTCCTGGCCCTCCAGCGGCGCCGAGGCCAGCGCCAGCGCGACCAGCTGGCTGCCCTCGTCCTGTACGCCCGCCCGGTTCTCCTGCACCGCCGCGACCGCGCCCGGGTCGCCGCCCTCGGCGAGCCGCAGCGCGAACGGGGACCAGCGCCCCGGCTGGGCTTCCGGCAGCGCGTCGGCCAGCTCACCGACGGTGGCCCGGCCGGGCCTGGCGACCAGGGTGACCTCGGGCCGCTCGTTGTCGGCCCGCAGCAGTTCCTCCATCGCGGTGCGCCCGGAGGCGTCCGGCTGCCAGCGGCCGAGCGAGTCCCAGAGCGCGGCGACGACCCAGCGCGGGTGGGAGTGCACGACCGCGAGGTGGTCCTCGGCGTCCCGGTCGTACGGCGGGGCGACCTGCTCGATCCAGGCGTCCAGGTCGTGGGCGCTGATCCGGCGCAGCACGGCGTTGACGAACTTGGCCTTGCCGTCACCGAGCACCACCCGGGCCAGCTCGACGGTCGCCGAGACGGCCGCGTGGCTGGGGATGCGGGTGGTGAGCAGCTGGTGCGCGCCGAGCGAGAGCACGTCCAGCACCGGCGGGTCGACCTTGCTGAGCGGCCGGTCGATGCAGGCGGCGATGATCGCGTCGTAGGTGCCCTGCAGGCGCAGGGTGCCGTAGACCAGCTCGGTGGCGAGGGCGGCGTCGCGCCGGTCCATGCCCTTCTGCTCGGCTTCGCGGAGCAGCGAGGGCAGGATCAGGTTGGCGTACGCGTCGCGCTCGTCGACGGCGCGCAGTGCGCGGAACGCGACGATCCGGGCCGGGTCCTTCTTCGGGCGGCGGTGCGGGCGGGGGGCGCGCTTGGCGCTGGGGGTGGTCACAGGTGCCTCAAGGTGCTGCGGTGGCTATCAACGAACGGTGGTGATGAAACGAACGGCGGTGATGAACTGACGCGGACGAACTCGGACGGACTTCGACGGTCTCGGACGAACACGGACGGTCTCAAACGAACAGTAGCGCCGAACCGGAGCGTCAGCCCCCGAAGCGCTCCCCCGCCTCCAGTCGCGCGCCCCGGGCCCAGTCGGCGGCCCGCATCTCCTTCTTCCCCTGCGGACGCACCTCCCCCAGCTCGACGTCGTGGCTGCCGGTCCCGACCCGGACGCTGTTCTTGCCCACCATCGCGACCTCTCCCGGCGCCAGCTCGGCGGAGTCCGGCAGCAGCTTGACCGGCCCGGTGACCTTCAGCCGCTCGCCCCGGAACTCCGTCCAGGCCCCCGGCGCCGGCGCGCAGCCGCGCACCACCCGGTCGACCCGCAGCGCGGGGTGGTTCCAGTCGATCCGCGCGTCCTCGACGGTGATCTTCGGCGCGAGCGTGACACCCTCGGCCGGCTGCGGCACGGCGTGCAGGGTGCCGTCCTCAATGCCGTCCATGGTGGCCGCGAGCAGCCGCGCGCCGGAGACCGAGAGCCGGGTGAGCAGCTCGCCGCTGGTGTCGGCCGGACGGATCTCCTCGGTGATCACGCCGTAGACCGGGCCGGAGTCCAGGCCCTGCTCGATCAGGAAGGTGGACGCACCGGTGACCTCGTCGCCGGCCAGCACCGCGTGCTGCACCGGGGCCGCGCCGCGCCAGGCGGGCAGCAGCGAGAAGTGCAGGTTGACCCAGCCGTGCTCGGGGATCTCCAGGGTGCCGGGGCGCAGCAGCGCGCCGTAGGCGACCACCGGGCAGCAGTCGGGGGCGAGTTCGGTGAGCCGGGCGACGAAGTCCGGGTCGCTGGGCTTCGCCGGCTTGAGGACCTCGATCCCGGCCTCCTCGGCGCGCTGGGCGACGGGGCTGGCAACCAGCTTGCGCCCGCGCCCGGCCGGAGCGTCGGGGCGGGTGACCACCGCGACGACCTCGTGCCGGTCCGAGGCGAGCAGGGCATCCAGGGCGGGGACGGCTACCTCGGGGGTGCCTGCGAAGACGAGACGCATCAAGTGCCTTTCTGCAAAAGGAAGTTCGAGAAACCAAGCGAAGCCGGCGGGAGCCAGCGGGAGCCGACGGAGGTCAGCGGGCCGAGGTCAGCGGGCGGAACCGAAGGTGCTGTGCGGCGAGACCTTGACCACCGGGGCCGGCCCGCCGCCCCAGTCCGCCTCCCGGATCGCCTTCAACGCGGACTTGCGCTGCTCGCGGTCGAGCCGGTCGATGAAGATGATGCCGTCCAGGTGGTCGGTCTCGTGCTGGATGCACCGGGCGAGCAGTTGGGTGCCCTCCAGGGTCACCGGATCGCCGTACATGTTGAAGCCCTTGGCCACCACGCCGTACGAGCGCTTGGTGTCGTAGCGCAGGCCGGGCAGCGACAGGCAGCCCTCGGGGCCGTCCTGCTCCTCCTCGCTCAGCGACAGGTCCGGGTTGATCAGGTGCCCGGTGACACCGTCCACGTGGTACGTGAACACCCGCAGGGAAACACCGAGTTGGGGCGCGGAAAGACCGGCGCCGGGGGCGTCCAGCATGGTGTCGGTGAGGTCGCGGACCAGCTTGCGCAGTTCCTTGTCGAAGGTGGTCACCGGCTTGGCGGTGGACCGCAGGACGGGGTCTCCGAAGAGACGGATCGGCTGGATCGCCACGGGGTACGGGCTCCTGTCCGTAGGGGCGCGGGCTGCGGTCGGGCTGGTTCACCCGCCAGTCTATGCAACCCCGCACGGCCGCCCGCCGAGGGCTTCCCCGGGGCCGGATCGGCGTCCGGCACGGCCCGACTGTGCCGAGCGGCGTTACCCCGGCCCCCGCTTCGGCGTTGGTCAAGAGAGATTGACCAGGGCCGGACGCACGGGACACCGCGCCCCGGCCGAGCTGAACCGTACGGAAGGTGGCACGTAGGCCATGGCCGAGCAGATCAACCACGACGCCCGGGCGCGGGCGAGCCTGCACCTGCTGGTGCGGGACATCGAGCGGGTGAGGCGGCAGGTCGACGCGCTGCGGACGCTCACCGCGCAACTGGGCAACGTCTACCGTCCGCGCCGACCGAGCACCTCGGCCGGCTTCGTGGTGTACGGGCGGGCGCCGGCGCCGACCGTGCGCCTGGCGCAGGAGCTGCGGGAGAGCGTGGAGACCCTGGTGGCGGCGGCGGTCGAGTTCGACCGGGCGCTGGGTTTCTCCTGGGACTCGGTGGGCTCCGCCCTCGGGGTGACCAAGCAGGCCGTGCACCGGCGCTACGGCATGCGTCGCCCGACCAGCGAGCTCCTCGCCGCGAGCGGTGCCGTCCCGGGCCAGAGCCGCCCGGACCGCTCCGAGGAGCTGCCCGCCGCCGAGCGCACCGGTCTGGCCACGACCGTCCCGGCGGCCCGCCAGGGCGGTCTGGACCGCAGCAGCCTGGAGCGGGGCGGTCTGGAGCGGGGCGGCCTGGAGCGCGGCGGCCTGGACCGCGGCACGATCGACCGCACCACGACGGATCGCGGCCCCGTGGACCACACCCCCGTCGACCGCGGCACGACCGACCGCAGCACCCCCGTCGACCGCCCCCACGCGGACCGACCCGGCATCCCGCTGCGCGGCTGACCGAGCCGCCGCAGCCGGGCCGTCCGGGGCGGGGTGGCCCACTCACCCCGCCCCACCGGGCCACCGGGCCACGAAGACCGCCGGGCCACCGAACCCGCAGCACGCACCCGAAACCACGCTGAAGCCCCGCCCGTCGCTCAGCCGATGTCCGTCGGATCCACCCTCACCCGCACCGGCTCCGCCGTCCGCAGCGCGATCCGCGCGATCTGCGCCGCCTTGAGCGCCGCCGCCAGCGCGGCCCCCTGCCCGGGCGGCACCCGCAGCAGCGCGCGCTCCTGCTCCTCCCCCCGCAGCGCCGGCACCGGCACCGGCCCCAGCACGTCCGCTCCCTCCGGGAGCCGGATCAGGTTCAGCAGGTCCGCCACTGCCGAGGGGCTCCCGCTCACCGAGACCATCCGGGACACCGGCGGGAAGTGCAGCTGCGCCCGTTCGTCCCGCTCCAGCCCGGCGTGCCCCAGCGGATCCCAGCGCACCAGCGCCTGCACCGGACGGGCCGAGGGCTCGGCGACCACGACCACCGTCCCGCCCTCCGTCGAGGGCCGCACCAGCGCGGCCGCCGCGAGCCAGAGCCGCAGCGCCTCCTCCCCCGCCCGCAGGTCCGGCCGGCTGAGCAGCGCCCAGCCGTCCAGCAGCAGCGCGGCCCCGTACCCGCCGCCTCCCTCCACCACCGGCTCCGCACCGGGCGTGGAGATCACCAGGGAGGGCTCGTCCGGCACGGTGGTCAGCACCGCCTCCCGGCCCGAGGTCCGCACCGGGATGCGCGCGAACGCCTTGCCCAGCTCCTCCGCCGTCCGCCGGGCCCCGACCACCTGGGCCCGCAGCCGGAAGGACCCGCATTCGGGGCAGTGCCAGTCGTTCTCCGGTTCCCCGCACCAGCCGCAGCACAGCGCGGCGTCCGCCGAGGGCGCCTCCAGCGGCCCCTCACAGCGCCGGCAGCGGGCGGGGGTGCGGCAGCGCCCGCAGGCCAGCCGGGGCACGTAGCCGCGCCGGGGCACCTGGATGAGCACCGGGTGCCCGGCGGCCAGCGACTCCCGGGCGGCCTCCCAGGCCACCGAGGGGAGCCGGGCGGCCTGTGCGGCGGCGTCCCGGTGCTGGTCCTGGTCGGTGACGGTCCGTACCCTGGGCGCGACCTGCCGCACCGTCTCCCGGTCCGCGACCAGCGGTCGCGCCCAGCCGGTGCTGACCAGCTGCGCGCCCTCCACCGTCACCGCGTGCCCCCCGAGCAGCACCGCCGCGCCCTCCTCGGCGGCGCGCAGCAGCGCCACCTCGCGCACGTGCGGGTGGGGGGAGCGCGGGTCGCTGTGGCTGCCGTCCCCGTCCGACCAGACGACGACCAGCCCGAGGTCCCGGACCGGCGCGAACATGGTGGCCCTGGTGCCGACCACGGCGTGCACCGAGCCCCGGCTCACCGCGAGCCAGCGCCGGTAGCGCTCGCGCGGACCGAGGTCGGCCTCCAGCGCCACGTGCATCCCGGGGCCGAGCAGCTCGGTCAGCGCCTGGTCGACCCGGGCCACCGAGCGCCCCTCCGGAAGCACGACCAGCGCCCCGCGCCCGCTCGCCAGGGTCGCGGCCACCGCCCGCGCGATCTCGTACGGCCAGCCGGGCCCGGGCAGCGCCGCCCAGACCGCGCGCGGCGAGCCGCCCCCGGCCAGCGAGGCGAGGAAGTCGGACCCGGCCGGGTAGCGCTGCCAGCCACCGGGGGCCGGGGCGGCCGGGCGCGGCAGCGGCGGCGGCGAGGGTTCGGCCTCGGCCTTGGCGTGCCGGGGCGGGACGGCCAGCTGGAGCACGTCGGCCAGCGTCCCGGCGTACCGGTCGGCGACGGTCCGGCACAGCCGCAGCAGCTGCGGGGTGAGCACCGGCTCGGGCGAGAGCACCTGGGCCAGCGGGGCGAGCGGGCCGGGGAAGTCGCTCTTCTCCAGCCGGGCGACGATGAACCCGTCGTGCAGTTCCCCGCCCTCGCGCTGGCCCTTCACCACCCGCGCCCCGAAGCGCACCCGCACCCGCACTCCGGGCTGGGCCTCCTCGGCCATGCCGGCCGGCACCTCGTAGTCGAAGAACTTGTCGATGGTGAGCACGCCCTTGTCCACCACGACCCGGGCCACCGGCAGGTGCTCGGCCCGCTTGGCCCCGCGCCAGGTGCGCGGCTTGGCCCGCTTGACCGTCTCCCGGATGAACGCCAGCTGCTCCGGCTCGCCGGCCCCGTTGTCCCCTGTGCTGCTCATCGCCACCAAGTACTACCAGGTCACACCGACAATGCACGAAGCGGCGCCCGCCCCCGTTCGGAGTCGGACGCCGCTTCGGGCGCTACGGATCAGGAGCCGCGGACGTCAGTCCTGCACGGCGGCCTTCAGCTGCTCCACCCGGTCGGTGCGCTCCCAGGTGAAGTCCGGCAGCTCACGGCCGAAGTGGCCGTACGCCGCGGTCTGGGCGTAGATCGGGCGCAGCAGGTCCAGGTCGCGGATGATCGCGGCGGGACGCAGGTCGAAGACCTCGGAGACGGCCTTCTGGATGGAGAGGACCGGCACGGTCTCGGTGCCGAAGGTCTCCACGAACAGGCCGACCGGCTCGGCCTTGCCGATCGCGTATGCGACCTGCACCTCGGCGCGGCGGGCGAGGCCGGCGGCGACGATGTTCTTCGCCACCCAGCGCATCGCGTACGCGGCCGAGCGGTCCACCTTGGACGGGTCCTTGCCGGAGAAGGCGCCGCCACCGTGGCGGGCCATGCCGCCGTAGGTGTCAATGATGATCTTGCGGCCGGTGAGGCCGGCGTCACCCATCGGGCCGCCGATCTCGAAGCGGCCGGTCGGGTTGACCAGCAGGCGGTAGCCCTCGGTGGTCAGCTTGATGCCCTGCTCGGCCAGCGCCTTCAGCTCCGGCTCGACCACGAACTCGCGGATGTCCGGGGTGAGCAGCGACTCCAGGTCGATGTCGCTGGCGTGCTGGGTGGAGACGACCACGGTGTCGAGGCGGACGGCCTTGTCGCCGTCGTACTCGATGGTGACCTGGGTCTTGCCGTCGGGACGCAGGTAGGGGATGGTCCCGTTCTTGCGCACCTCGGTCAGGCGGCGGGAGAGGCGGTGCGCCAGGGTGATCGGCAGCGGCATGAGCTCGGGCGTCTCGTCGGACGCGTAGCCGAACATCAGGCCCTGGTCACCGGCGCCCT
Organism: Kitasatospora sp. NPDC093102; assembly: GCF_040683915.1. Lineage (NCBI taxonomy): Bacteria > Bacillati > Actinomycetota > Actinomycetes > Kitasatosporales > Streptomycetaceae > Kitasatospora > Kitasatospora sp. NPDC093102. The sequence goes on from NZ_JBFBFA010000007.1 coordinate 107,706, forward strand.
GCTTGTCCAGGTCGTCCTCGTCGCCTTCGACCCGGGCCTCGTACGCGGTGTCGACACCCTGCGCGATGTCGGGCGACTGGGCACCGATGGACACCGAGACGCCGCAGGAGGCGCCGTCGAAGCCCTTCTTGGAGCTGTCGTAGCCGATCTCCAGGATCTTGTCCCGGACGAGCTGGGCGATCGGCGCGTACGCCTTGGTGGTCACCTCGCCGGCCACGTGCACCTGGCCGGTGGTGATGAGCGTCTCCACGGCGACCCGGGACGTCGGGTCCTCCCGCAGGAGAGCGTCAAGGATGGTGTCGCTGATCTGGTCAGCGATCTTGTCGGGGTGGCCCTCGGTCACGGACTCCGAGGTGAACAGGCGGCGAGACACAGCGCTCCCTGGGGTTGCAGCGGCTGCTGACTGAAGTTCCCCGGGCGAACCGGGGAACTCCGGAAAGACTTGATTCCTGGAGTCTAACGGTCTGGTTCCGGAGAACGTCACCCGCTTCAGGAATTCTCGACCGCTGCGCGAGCGGTTCCGATCAGTTGCCGCCCATTTCCAGCCGCTTTGCCACCAGGTCCCAGACCACGTCCGCGAGCGCCTCCTTCGGGCCCACCGGAACGGCCGTCTCACTGCCGTCCGAGCCCAGTACCACGGCCTCGTTGACGTCCGTGCCGAAGGCCTTGCCGTTGCCCACCTCGTTCACGACGAGCAGGTCACAGCCCTTGCGGGCGAGCTTGGCGCGGCCGTTGGCGAGCACGTCGTCGGTCTCCGCCGCGAAACCCACCACGAGTTGACCCGAACGGGCCCGGTGGGCCGACAGCTCGGCCAGGATGTCGGGATTGCGGACCAGTGCGACGGGCGCCTGCTCGACCCCCTCGACCTTCTTGATCTTGCCGGTCGCGTACTCGGCGGGGCGGAAGTCCGCCACCGCCGCGGCCATGACCACGGCGTCCGCGTCCCGGACCGCCTTCAGCGCCGCCTCGCGCAGCTCCAGCGCGGTCGAGACGTGCACCACGTCCACCCCGGCCGGGTCCGGCAGCTCGGCGTTGGCCGAGAGCAACGTCACTCTGGCCCCGCGCGCCGCGGCCGTCACGGCGAGCGCGTAGCCCTGCTTGCCGGACGAGCGGTTGCCCAGGTAGCGCACCGGGTCCAGCGGCTCCCGGGTACCGCCGGCCGAGACCACCACGTGCCGGCCGGCCAGGTCGGCCGGCACCGCCCCGCCCCGGCGCAGCACGGCCCGGCAGGCGTCGAAGATCACCGACGGCTCGGGGAGCCGTCCCTTGCCGGTGTCCTTGCCGGTCAGCCGCCCGACGGCCGGCTCCAGCACGATCACGCCCCGGCGGCGCAGCGTGGCCACGTTGTCCTGGGTGGCCGGGTGCTCCCACATCTCGGTGTGCATGGCGGGCGCCAGCACGACCGGACAGCGGGCGGTGAGCAGGGTGTTGGTCAGCAGGTCGTCGGCGAGGCCGTGGGCAGCCTTGGCGATCAGGTCGGCGGTGGCCGGGGCGACCACGACCAGGTCGGCCTGCTGCCCGATCCGCACGTGCGGCACCTCGTGCACGCGCTCCCAGGTCTCGGTGGCGGCCGGGCGCCCGGACAGTGCCGCCCAGGTCGCCTCGCCGACGAAGTGCAGCGCGGCCGCGGTCGGCACCACGGTGACCTGGTGGCCGGACTCGGTGAAGCGGCGCAGCAGCTCGCACGCCTTGTAGGCGGCGATCCCGCCGCTCACGCCGAGGACCACGCGGGGGGCGTCCACAGTCACGTACCGACCTTTCTCCCGATCCGGAACCCGCTCACCCTACGACCCCTCGGTCGGCACCCGCACGGTGCCCCACCCCGGAGCCGGAACACCGGAGGGCCCGACGGAAACGATTCCGCCGGGCCCTCCGGGAAAGGTACGGGGCTGCCTCAGGCGGCGCCCTCGACCGCCTCGGCGGTCAGCATGCCCGCGTTGATCTCGCGCAGCGCGATCGACAGCGGCTTCTCGTGCACGTGGGTGTCGACCAGCGGGCCGACGTACTCCAGCAGGCCCTCGCCGAGCTGGGAGTAGTACGCGTTGATCTGGCGCGCGCGCTTGGCGGCGTAGATCACGAGGCTGTACTTGGAGTCGGTGGCCTCGAGCAGCTCGTCGATCGGCGGGTTGATGATGCCCTCGGGCGCGGTCATGGAAGAGGACACGCTAAAACCTTCCGAAAGGGTGGAAAAGACAGACAGGTCAGGCTACACCGAGCAAGGCTAGCAGTTCGGCCGCTACCTGCTCGACGGAGGTGTTGACAAGGGTCGTGTCGAACTCGGGCTCGGCCGCGAGCTCGACCTTGGCCGCTTCCAGACGCTTCTCGATCACGTCCTGCGGCTCGGTGCCCCGGCCCGTCAGCCGGCGGACCAGCTCGTCCCAGCTCGGCGGGGCCAGGAAGACCAGCTGCGCCTCGGGCATCGACTCGCGCACCTGCCGGGCACCCTGGAGGTCGATCTCCAGCAGCACCGGCTCGCCGCGCTCCAGCTTCTCGTGCACGGCCGCGCGCGGGGTTCCGTAGCGGTTCCCGGCGAACTCGGCCCACTCCAGCAGCTCGCCGTTGGCGACCAGCTTGTCGAACTCGTCGTTGTCGACGAAGTGGTACTGGACCCCGTTCTTCTCGCCGGGCCTCGGGTGGCGGGTCGTCGCCGACACCGAGAGCCAGACCTCGGGGTACATCTTCCTCATATGAGCGACGACCGTGCTCTTGCCGACCCCCGAAGGGCCGGAGAGCACGGTCAGCCGCGGACGCTCACTCATGCACCGATTATCCCGGATCGCGGGGGATCCTGGGACCACGGGGGCACGGTCAGGCAGCGCCACCGCCGAACTCCCGCTCCAGGGAAGCGATCTGGTTCGTACCGAGGCCGCGGACACGCCGGCTCTCGCTGATGCCGAGGCGCTCCATGATCTGCTTGGCGCGGACCTTGCCGACGCCCGGAAGGGACTCCAGCAGGGCCGAGACCTTCATCTTGCCGATGACGTCGTTGTCGGCCTTGCCGGCCTTGATCACCTCGCGCAGGGAGGCGCCGGAGTGCTTGAGCCGGTTCTTGACCTCGGCGCGCTCCCGGCGAGCCTCGGCGGCCTTGGCGAGCGCGGCGGTGCGCTGTTCAGGGGTAAGGGGCGGAAGAGCCACGCCGTTCACCTCAGGGTGTGGATGGAAGGGATTGAGCTAGGACTGGTTCGGTACCGAGGACACCGTCCGCAAGGGGAACCACAAGGCCCTGACCTGCGGGAGACGCGGAAATCGCGGCTCGCCGATGACCTATCGCCGGACACTACCCGCATTGCGGCGCCACGTCAGGAAAAGAACACGAAAAGTCCTGGTCAGCCGAGGCCGACCAGGACTTTCCGGGGCAAAATGACCGCGATTGCGAGACTTTGACAGGGTCGATGTGACGGCGCTCACGTCAACGCGCGGACGCCGACGCCGTCCTGCGGACACTGCGCACGTCACCGGACTGATGCCCGGCCGCCCCGCCCGACGGCCTCGGACCTACTTGACGGCGTCCGCGAACTCGCCGACGAAGCGCTCCGCCGCCTCCCGCAGCGCCGGCACCGAGGGGCCGTGCTTGAGCACGTCCCGGCTGACGCTCGGCACCACGTTGATCACCGAGCCGCCGAACACCCGCGGCAGGTCCGCCATGGTCGCGCCCTGGGCGCCGATCCCGGGGGCCAGCAGCGGACCGTTGATGGCCAGCTCCACGCCCGCGTCGGCCAGCGTCGCGCCGACCACCGCGCCGAAGGAGCCGAGCGGCGCGGCGCCCGCGTTCTCGGCCGCCAGCTGCCGCAGCACCGAGGCCGCGACCGGCTCGCCGTCCGCGCCCACCGCACGCTGCACCTCGGCACCCTCCGGGTTGGAGGTGAGCGCCAGCGCGAACACGCCGCAGCCCTGCTCCCGGGCCAGGTCCAGGGCCGGGCGCAGCGAGCCGAAGCCCAGGTACGGGCTGACCGTCAGCGCGTCGGAGAACAGCGGGCTGCCCGGCGACAGGAAGGCCTCGGCGTACGCGGCCATGGTGGAGCCGATGTCGCCACGCTTGGCGTCCATCAGGACCAGCGCGCCGGCCGCCCGGGCCTCCTCGACGGTCTTCTCCAGCACCGCGACGCCCTTGCTGCCGAAGCGCTCGAAGAAGGCGGCCTGCGGCTTGAGCACGGCCACCCGGTCGGCCAGCGCCTCGACCACGGTGCGGCTGAAGGCCTCCAGCCCGGCCAGGTCGTCGCCGAGACCCCAGGCGGCGAGCAGGGAGGCGTGCGGGTCGATGCCGACGCAGAGCTGGCCGCGGGTGTCGAGGGCCTGGCGCAGCCGGGCGCCGAACGGGGCGAGGGTCATGTCGTCTCTTTCCGGAGGTGGTGGGGAGGAGTTCAGGAGCTGCGCACGGCGCTGCCGACGGCCTCGGCGAGGTTGCGGAAACCGCCCGCGCGGACCTTGGCGGACAGGCCCTTGTGGATCTTCCGGCACCAGAACGGGCCCTCGTAGATGAAGGCGCTGTAGCCCTGGACCAGGTCGGCGCCGTGGACGATCCGCTGCCAGGCGTCCTCGGCGGTCTCGATGCCGCCGACCGAGACGAGGGTCAGCCGGCCCTCGGTGCGGGCGCGCAGCCGCTGGAGGACCTCCAGGGCGCGGGCCTTGAGCGGGGCGCCGGACAGGCCGCCCATGCCGATCTCCTCGACCCGCCCGGCGTCGGTGCGCAGGCCCTCGCGGCCGATCGTGGTGTTGGTGGCGATGATGCCGTCCAGGCCCAGCTCCAGGGCGAGGTCGGCGACCGCGTCGACGTCCTCGTCGGCCAGGTCGGGGGCGATCTTGACCAGCAGCGGCACGTGGTGCGCGGTGGTGCGGTCGGCGGCCTCGCGGACGGCGGCCAGCAGCGGCCGCAGGTGGTCCACGGCCTGGAGGTTGCGCAGCCCGGGGGTGTTCGGCGAGCTGACGTTGACCACCAGGTAGTCGGCGTACTTGGCCAGCCGCTCGGTGGACTTCACGTAGTCGGCGACGGCGTCGGCCTCCTCGACCACCTTGGTCTTGCCGATGTTGACGCCGATCACCGGGGTGGAGCTGGTGTGCGGGCGGGCGGCCAGTCGGGCGGCGACCCGGGCCGAGCCCTGGTTGTTGAAGCCCATCCGGTTGATCAGCGCGCGGTCCTCGACCAGGCGGAACAGCCGGGGCGCCGGGTTGCCCGGCTGGGGCTCGCCGGTGATGGTGCCGATCTCGACGTAGTCGAAGCCGAGCATCGACAGACCGTCGATGCCGACGCCGTTCTTGTCGAAGCCGGCCGCCAGGCCGAACGGGCCGGGCAGGTCGAGGCCGAGGGCACCGGTGCGCAGGGCCCGGTCACGCGGGGCGAGCACCAGCCGCACCAGGGTGCGCAGGCCGGGCACCGAGGAGGCGAGGCGGATCCAGAAGAAGGCGAGGTGGTGGGCCTTCTCCGGGTCCATCTTCTTGAAGACGAGGTCGAACAGAAGCTTGTACAAGGGTGGTTCAACTCCCGGAGCTGTTACCGGACGTGGGCGCGGGCGCAGCCCGTCGAAAGAAGGGTGGCGGTGGGCCTGGGGGCACCCCCGGCCGAAGGCTGGGGGACGGTGGGCGGGCATGGCAGTGGGGGGCACCCGACTGGCTTCGGTGCCCCCCACTGCGGTGGCGCTACTTGCGGCCGGCGTTGATCAGCTCGGCGTGCTCCTGGAGCGACATCACTCCGACCTCGTCGCGCAGCAGCCGGTCGATGCCCTGGACGGCCGCGCCCATCGCCTGGACGGTGGTCAGGCAGGGCACCGCGCGGGCCACGGCCGCGGTGCGGATCTCGTAGCCGTCGAGGCGGCCGCCGGTGCCGTACGGCGTGTTGATGATGAGGTCGACCTCGCCGTCGTGGATCAGCTGGACGATGGTCCGCTCGCCGTTCGGGCCCTCGCCCTCGCTGTGCTTGCGCACCACGGTGGCGGGGATGCCGCCGCGCTGGAGCACCTCGGCGGTGCCGGCGGTGGCGAGCAGCTCGAAGCCGAGGCCGACCAGCGCCCGGGCCGGGAAGAGCAGGTTGCGCTTGTCCCGGTTGGCCACCGAGACGAAGACCTTGCCCTTGGTCGGCAGCGCGCCGTAGGCGCCGGTCTGCGACTTGGCGTAGGCCGTGCCGAAGACCTTGTCGATGCCCATGACCTCACCGGTCGAGCGCATCTCCGGGCCGAGCACGGTGTCCACCCCGCGGCCGTGGACGTCGCGGAAGCGGCTCCACGGCATCACGGCCTCCTTGACCGCGATCGGCGCGTCGGCGGGCAGCGTGCCGCCGTCGCCCTCGGCCGGGAGCAGGCCCTCGGCGCGCAGCTCGGCGATGGTGGCGCCGAGCGAGACCCGGGCGGCGGCCTTGGCCAGCGGCACGGCGGTCGCCTTGGAGGTGAACGGGACGGTCCGGGAGGCGCGCGGGTTGGCCTCCAGGACGTAGAGGATGTCCCCGGCCAGCGCGAACTGGATGTTGATCAGGCCGCGGACACCGACACCACGCGCGATGGCCTCGGTGGAGGCGCGCAGACGCTTGATGTCGAAGCCGCCGAGGGTGATCGGGGGCAGAGCACAGGCGGAGTCGCCGGAGTGGATGCCGGCCTCCTCGATGTGCTCCATGACGCCGCCGAGGTACAGCTCGGTGCCGTCGTAGAGCGCGTCGACGTCGATCTCCACCGCGTCGTCGAGGAAGCGGTCGATGAGCACCGGGTGCTCGGAGATCAGACCGGCGTGCCGCTCCAGGTACGAGGCGAGCGAGGCCTCGTCGTAGACGATCTCCATGCCGCGGCCGCCGAGCACGTAGGACGGGCGGGCGAGCACCGGGTAGCCGATCTCGTCGGCGATCGCCTTGGCCTCCTCGAAGGAGAAGGCGGTGCCGTGCTTGGGCGCGGGCAGGCCGGCGTCGCGCAGGACGCGGCCGAAGGCGCCGCGCTCCTCGGCGAGGTCGATCGCCTCGGGCTGGGTGCCGACGATCGGCACGCCGTTGTCCTTGAGCGCCTGGGCCAGGCCCAGCGGGGTCTGGCCGCCGAGCTGGACGATCACTCCGGCGAGCGGGCCGGCCTGCTGCTCGGCGTGGACGATCTCCAGGACGTCCTCCAGGGTGAGCGGCTCGAAGTAGAGCCGGTCGGAGGTGTCGTAGTCGGTGGAGACGGTCTCCGGGTTGCAGTTGACCATGACGGTCTCGTACCCGGCGTCGGCGAGCGCGAAGGAGGCGTGCACGCAGGAGTAGTCGAACTCGATGCCCTGGCCGATGCGGTTCGGGCCCGAGCCCAGGATGATCACGGCGGGCTTGGTGCGCGGGGCGACCTCGTTCTCCTCGTCGTAGGACGAGTAGAAGTACGGGGTCTTGGCGGCGAACTCGGCGGCGCAGGTGTCGACGGTCTTGAACACCGGGCGGATGCCGAGGGCGTGGCGCACCTCGCGGACCACGTCCGGCTTCAGGCCGCGGATCTCGCCGATCTGCTGGTCGGAGAAGCCGTGCCGCTTGGCGTGGCGCAGCAGCTCGGGGGTGAGCTCGGCGGCCTCGGTCAGCTCGGCGGCGATCTCGTCCAGCAGGAAGAGCTGGTCGACGAACCACGGGTCGATCTTGGTGGCCTCGAACACCTCCTCCGGGGTGGCGCCGGCCCGGATGGCCTCCATCACGGTGTTGATCCGGCCGTCGGTCGGCACGACCGCCTTGGCCAGCAGCTCGGCCTTCTCGCCCACCGGGCCGGTCCAGGAGAACTGGGAGCCCTTCTTCTCCAGCGAGCGCAGCGCCTTCTGGAGCGCCTCGGGGAAGTTGCGGCCGAGGGCCATGGCCTCGCCGACCGACTTCATGGTGGTGGTCAGCGTCGCGTCGGCGCTCGGGAACTTCTCGAACGCGAACCGCGGCACCTTGACCACGACGTAGTCGAGGGTCGGCTCGAAGGAGGCCGGGGTCTCCTCGGTGATGTCGTTGGGGATCTCGTCGAGGGTGTAGCCGACGGCCAGCTTGGCGGCGATCTTGGCGATCGGGAAGCCGGTGGCCTTGGAGGCGAGTGCCGAGGAGCGGGAGACGCGGGGGTTCATCTCGATGACGATGACCCGGCCGTCCTCGGGGTTGACGGCGAACTGGATGTTGCAGCCGCCGGTGTCGACGCCGACCTCGCGGATGACGGCGATGCCGATGTCGCGCAGGATCTGGTACTCGCGGTCGGTGAGGGTCATCGCCGGGGCGACGGTGATCGAGTCACCGGTGTGCACGCCCATCGGGTCGAAGTTCTCGATGGAGCAGACGACCACGACGTTGTCGTGCTTGTCGCGCATCAGCTCCAGCTCGTACTCCTTCCAGCCGAGGATGGACTCCTCCAGGAGCACCTCGGTGGTCGGAGAGAGGGTCAGGCCCTGGCCGGCGATGCGGCGCAGGTCCTCCTCGTTGTGGGCGAAGCCGGAGCCGGCGCCGCCCATGGTGAAGGAGGGGCGGACGACGACCGGGTAGCCACCGAGCGTGTCGACGCCGGCCAGCACCTCGTCCATGGTGTGGCAGATGACCGAACGGGCGGACTCGCCGTGGCCGATCTTGGCGTTGACGGCCTCGACGACACCCTTGAAGAGGTCGCGGTCCTCGCCCTTGTTGATCGCCTCGACGTCGGCGCCGATCAGCTCGACGCCGTACTTCTCCAGCGTGCCGGCCGCGTGCAGCGAGATCGCGGTGTTGAGCGCGGTCTGGCCGCCGAGGGTCGGCAGCAGCGCGTCGGGGCGCTCCTTGGCGATGATCTTCTCGACGAACTCCGGGGTGATCGGCTCGACGTAGGTGGCGTCGGCGATCTCCGGGTCGGTCATGATCGTGGCCGGGTTGGAGTTGACCAGCACGACCCGCAGGCCCTCGGCCTTGAGGACCCGGCAGGCCTGCGTACCCGAGTAGTCGAACTCGGCGGCCTGGCCGATCACGATCGGGCCGGAGCCGATCACCAGGACGGACTTGATGTCAGTGCGCTTAGGCACGCTGGCCCTCCATGAGCTTCACGAAGCGGTCGAACAGGTAGGCGGCGTCGTGCGGACCGGCGGCCGCTTCGGGGTGGTACTGCACGCTGAAGGCGGGGACGTCGAGCGCCTGGAGGCCCTCGACCACGTCGTCGTTGAGGCAGACGTGGGAGACCTCGACCCGCCCGTAGGCGGTGTCGCTCACCTTGTCCAGTGGGGCGTTCACGGCGAAGCCGTGGTTGTGGGCGGTCACCTCGACCTTGCCGGTGGTGCGGTCCTGCACCGGCTGGTTGATGCCGCGGTGGCCGTACTTGAGCTTGTAGGTGCCGAAGCCCAGGGCGCGGCCGAGGATCTGGTTGCCGAAGCAGATCCCGAAGAACGGGGTCCTGCGCTCCAGCACGCCCTGCGCGACGGCGACCTGGTGGTCGGCGGTGGCCGGGTCGCCCGGGCCGTTGGAGAAGAAGACGCCGTCCGGGTTGACCGCGTAGACGTCCTCCAGGGTGGCGTTGGCCGGCAGCACGTGCACCTCGATGCCGCGCTCGGCCATCCGCTGCGGGGTCATCGCCTTGATGCCGAGGTCCAGCGCGGCGACGGTGAAGCGCTTCTCACCGATCGCGGGCACCACGTACGGCTCGGTGGTGGCGACCTCGGCGCACAGGTCGGCGCCCTTCATCTCGGGCGATTGCTGCACCCGGGCGAGCAGGGTGGCCTGGTCGGCCAGCGCCTGGCCGGAGAAGATGCCGCAGCGCATCGCGCCGCGCTCGCGCAGGTGGCGGGTCAGCGCGCGGGTGTCGATGCCGCTGATGCCGACGACGCCCTGGTTGACCAGCTCCTCGTCGAGCGAGCGGCGGGAGCGCCAGTTGGAGGCGACCCGGGCGGGGTCGCGCACCACGTAGCCGGCGACCCAGATCTGCTTGGACTCGTCGTCCTCGTCGTTCCAGCCGGTGTTGCCGATCTGCGGGGCGGTCATCACGACCACCTGGCGGTGGTACGACGGGTCGGTCAGGGTCTCCTGGTAGCCGGACATGCCGGTGTTGAAGACCGCCTCGCCGAAGGTCTCGCCGATGGCGCCGTAGGCCTGGCCGCGGAAGGTCCGGCCGTCCTCCAGGACGAGCACGGCGGGCGTACGCTCCCGCCGATGGCGCTGCGTGGTGGGGGCAGGTGCGGTCATTGGGCGGCCTCTTCCGTCTTCGTCTTCGTGCGTGTTGCGAGCTGAGCGATCGCCTCGACCCAGGCGGCGTGCTCATCGGGGTGGTCGGCCCGGAAGCCGGAGTCCAGCTCGATGGTGCCCACGGGGGTCCCCCCGGCCGAAGGCTGGGGGAGCGTCCAGGTGACGACGAGCAGCCCGGAGGGGACGACCTTGCCGGCGATCCCGGAGTCCGTGCGGGCGCCGGTCAGGTGTTCGACCGGGATCCAGAAGTCGACGTCACCGGGGCGCTGCACCAGCAGGCCGTCCTCGCCGAGGGTGAGGTCGGCACGGCTGCGGGTGCCCAGGCCGTGTGCGACGACCCGGTCGAGCCAGTTCCCGGCGGTGGTCGTGCCGTGGTAGCGGCCGCTGGTCTCCAGGAGGGTGCGCCCGGCGCGGGCCGGCACGGCCGGCAGCGGCGGGATGCCGGACTGCAGGGTGCGCCGCCAGTTCCAGCCCTGGCGCATCAGCCAGTAGACGAGGCCGATCACGATCAGCAGGCCGACGGACCAGCCGATGTAGCCGGGCCAGTTGGTGACCTTCGCCTGCTCCTGGGCGAGCGTGGCGTGGTCCATCACTCCGCGCCGCCCTGATCGGCCGGCTCGCCGGCCAGCACGGTGGCACGCCCGCGCAGGAAGGTGGCGTGCACCCGTCCGGGCAGGTCCAGGCCCTTGTAGGGGGTGTTGCGGCTGCGGGTGGCGAAGCTGTCCGGGTTCACGACACCACGGTACGCGGGATCGAACAGCACCAGGTTGGCCGGCTCACCCACCGAGATCGGCCGGCCGTGGCCGGCGAGACGGCCGATCCGGGCCGGGCGGTGCGACATCCGGTCCGCGACGCCCTCCCAGTTCAGCAGGCCGGTGTCGACCATGGTCTGCTGCACGACCGACAGCGCGGTCTCCAGGCCGACCATGCCCATCGCGGCCACGGCCCACTCGCAGTCCTTGTCCTCGGCCGGGTGCGGCGCGTGGTCGGTGGCGACGGCGTCGATGGTGCCGTCGGCCAGCGCCTTGCGCAGCGCCTGGACGTCCTCGGCGGTGCGCAGCGGCGGGTTCACCTTGTACACCGGGTCGTAGGTGCGGACCAGCTCGTCGGTGAGCAGCAGGTGGTGCGGGGTCACCTCGGCGGTGACGTCCCAGCCCTTGGACTTGGCCCAGCGGACGATCTCGACCGAGCCGGCCGTGGACAGGTGGCAGACGTGCAGCCGGGAGCCGACGTGCGCGGCGAGCAGCACGTCGCGGGCGATGATCGACTCCTCGGCGACGGCCGGCCAGCCGCCGAGCCCGAGCTCGCCGGAGACCTGGCCCTCGTTCATCTGGGCGCCCTCGGTCAGCCGCGGCTCCTGGGCGTGCTGGGCGACGACGCCGTCGAAGGCCTTGACGTACTCCAGGGCGCGGCGCATCAGCACCGCGTCGTCCACGCACTTGCCGTCGTCGGAGAAGACCCGGACGCCCGCGGCGGACTCGTGCATCGCGCCGAGCTCGGCGAGCTTCTTGCCCTCCAGGCCGACGGTGACGGCGCCGACCGGCTGCACGTCGCAGTAGCCGGCCTCCTGGCCGAGCCGCCAGACCTGCTCGACCACGCCGGCGGTGTCGGCCACCGGGGTGGTGTTGGCCATCGCGTGCACGGCGGTGAAGCCGCCCATCGCGGCGGCCCGGGTGCCGGTCAGCACGGTCTCGGCGTCCTCGCGGCCGGGCTCGCGCAGGTGGGTGTGCAGGTCGACCAGCCCGGGCAGGGCGATCAGCCCGGTGGCGTCGATCTCGATGTCCGCCTCGACCGTCAGGCCGGTGCCGATCTCCTTGATCACGCCGTCGGCGAGGTGGAGGTCCTGCGGGGCGCCGCCCAGGATCCTGGCGTTGCGGATCAGGTAGCTGACCATGGTGCCGGTTCGCTCGCTGCTCTCGTTCACTGGGCGGTCTCCACGGAGTCGGTACGGGGGGTGTCGGCGGGCGCGTCGGCGAAGACGGCGCCGCCGAGCAGCAGGTAGAGGACGGCCATCCGGACGGAGACGCCGTTGGCGACCTGCTCGACCGCGGTGCAGCGCGGCGAGTCGGCGACCTCGGCGGTGATCTCCATGCCGCGGACCATCGGGCCGGGGTGCATCACGATGGCGTGGTCCGGCAGCTGGGCCATCCGGCGGCCGTTCATGCCGTAGCGGCGGCTGTACTCGCGCTCGGTCGGGAAGAACGCGGCGTTCATCCGCTCGCGCTGCACCCGCAGCATCATCAGCGCGTCCGTCTTGGGCAGCACGCTGTCCAGGTCGTAGCTGATCTCGCAGGGCCAGTTCTCGACCCCGATCGGCAGCAGCGTGGGCGGGGCGACGAAGGTGACCTGCGCGCCGAGGGTGTTCAGCAGGTGGACGTTGGAGCGGGCGACCCGGCTGTGCAGGACGTCACCCACGATGGTCACCCGGCGGCCGGCCAGGTCGTGGCCGGCACCCGGGTTGAGGTGGCGGCGCATGGTGAAGGCGTCGAGCAGCGCCTGGGTGGGGTGCTCGTGGGTGCCGTCACCGGCGTTGATCACGCTGCCGTGCAGCCAGTCGGACTGGGCCAGCCGGGCCGGCGCGCCGGAGGCGTGGTGGCGGATGACCACCGCGTCGGCGCCCATCGCCTGGAGGGTCAGCGCGGTGTCCTTGAGGCTCTCGCCCTTGGAGACCGAGGAGCCCTTGGCGGAGAAGTTGATGACGTCGGCCGACAGGCGCTTCTCGGCGACCTCGAAGGAGGTCTTCGTCCGGGTGGAGTCCTCGAAGAAGAGGTTGACGACGGTGCGGCCGCGCAGCGTGGGCAGCTTCTTGACGGCCCGGCCGGAGAGCTGGGCCAGCTCCTCGGCGGTGTCCAGGATCAGCAGCGCGTCGTCGCGGCTGAGATCGGCGGCGGAGACGAGGTGGCGCTTCACGCGGGCTACTCCGGGAGGTGCGGTTCGGTGGGCTGGGAGGCCAGAGCCTGCGAGCTGCGGGCGGTGTAGTCGCGGTCCCCGACCAGGACGGCGTCCACGCCGTCGCTGTCGGACAGGCGCACCTGCACGGCCTCGCGCAGCGAGGTGGGGAGGTTCTTGCCCACGTAGTCGGCGCGGATCGGCAGCTCGCGGTGGCCGCGGTCGACCAGGACGGCGAGCTGGACGGCGCGCGGGCGGCCGATGTCGTTCAGCGCGTCGAGCGCGGCGCGGATGGTGCGGCCGGAGAAGAGCACGTCGTCGACGAGGATGACGAGCTTGCCGTCGATGCCGCCGGGCGGGATCTCGGTGTGCTCCAGGGCGCGGGCGGGCTTCAGCCGCAGGTCGTCCCGGTACATGGTGATGTCCAGGGTGCCCAGCGGGATCTCGCGCCCGGTGATCTGGGCCAGCCGGCCGTGCAGACGGCGGGCGAGGTGGACGCCCCTGGTGTGGATGCCGAGCAGCACGACGTCCTCCGCGCCCTTGGCGCGCTCGACGATCTCGTGCGCTATCCGGGTGACGACCCGGGCGATGTCCGTGCCGTCCAGCACCTGGTGCGGCGGCCGGGGCGTCGGTTCGTGGTGTGTGGTCATGCCGAAGCGGACCTCCTTCCCCGCCTCACGGGACGGGCCTTAAAGGATGTCTGGGATGGCCCCCGCCGACGTGGCGCGGGCTTCGGTCATTCTACCAGCGCGCCGGATCGCAAACAGACATCCATCATTCCGCTTCCCCGGGTTAACACTCCGGACGCGCCGACGATGCGGGCCATTCGCACGACTGCCCCATTCGGCTTGACGCAACTACCTTACTCTACGTAACCTCACAGTGAGTTACGAGACGGACGTCGGACCCACCGGTAACGACGTCGGCAATCGCCCGTGACCCACCACTGAACGCGAAGCAATCTCGTCCGGGGAGACCAATGTCCAGCGACTACGCGAAGCAACTCGGAGGCAAGCTCCGAGCGATCCGCACTCAGCAGGGGCTCTCCCTGCACGGTGTCGAGGAGAAGTCCCAGGGGCGCTGGAAGGCAGTCGTCGTCGGTTCGTACGAGCGCGGCGACCGTGCGGTCACCGTGCAGCGGCTGGCCGAGCTGGCGGAGTTCTACGGCGTCCCGGTGCAGGAGCTGCTGCCCGGCGGCACGCCCGGCGGTGCGGCCGAGCCGCCGCCGCGCCTGGTCCTCGACCTGGAGAGACTGACCCAGGTCCCCTCCGAGAAGGCCGGCCCGCTGCAGCGCTATGCGGCGACCATCCAGAGCCAGCGCGGCGACTACAACGGCAAGGTGCTGTCGATCCGCCAGGACGACCTGCGCACCCTGGCCGTCATCTACGACCAGTCGCCGTCGATCCTCACCGAGCAGCTGATCTCGTGGGGCGTGCTGAACCCCGACGCGCGCCGTGCGGTGCGCGAGGAGGACGCGAGCTGAGGCTCACCGCACCGGCTCCGGCCAGCGGATCCAGGCACGATCCAGCACTCGTTTCCGTAGTGCTGGCAAGCAGAAACGTCACGGCGCGGCTCCCCGAATCGGGGGCCGCGCCGCGGTGTGGACACACCACCCCGGGGCGGCGCGGGCGTCAGCAGACCGTCCCCAGGCCGTAGCCGGGCTGCGCCGCCACGCCGTCCAGCCGGACCGGCCGGTCGGCCGGCGCCCAGTCCTGCCCGCCGCTCGACCAGGCCCAGGAGGCCGGCAGGTACTCTCCGCAGGAGGCGGCCGATCCCTGCGAGCCGTGCAGCACCGCGACGCCCGGCAGCTCCAGGGCCAGCCCGGTGCAGAGGACCGCGCAGACCAGCTCCAGGTCCTCGTCGTTGATCCGGACCACGCCGTCCTCCCACTGGAGCACCCGCGCCGCCGCGGTCAGCTTCCCGCCGGGCGCGTCCACCCGCAGGCGCAGCTCGTACACACCGGCACCCGCGCCGACCAGCATCCGCCGGAACACCTCGCCCCCGCGCTGGTAAGCAGCGCGCACCCAGGCGACGTCCGCCTCGTCGGGCGCACCCGCGCCCCCGTGCAGGCCCCCGTCGAGCAGCAGGTCGGCGTGGCAGAGCGTCAGCCCGTTCTCCCGGGCGCGCACCAGCCGCGGCACGAAGTCCCCGGCCAGCTCCTCGCCCTGGTACGCGAGCAGCTGGGTCTGCAGGGCCGGGTTGACCAGGTAGCGGTCGCGGGCGGCGAGCTCGGCCGGGTCCAGCCCGTGCAGCACGCAGAACTCCTCGAAGTCCTGCGGGTGGAACATCCGGGCCCGGACGGTGTCGAACCGCTCCAGCGCCTCGGCCAGCAGCTCGGCGGTGTCGGCCAGGTAGCGCTCGTGGTCGGGGGCGTCGGAGATCCCCCAGGCACGGGCCCGGGCGAAGTCCGCGGCGTTGGTGAGCACCCCGATGACGAACGCCTGCTCGGCACCCTCGGCCCGCCGCGGCCGGTGCGACGCCCGTACCGCGGGCCGCGAGCCGCCGGCGGTGCAGTCGGAGTTGCGGCGGGCGCGCCCCAGAGGACTCATGCGCCCACCTCGCTGCGCTCGGCAGGGGCATTCGCCCACACGCGCCTGTCGACTGTTCGCTCGCTGCGCTCGCTCACGGGATGGCTCCTGGCTTCGGCGGTCGGGTCATGGCTGACGGTCAGCGGCGAGCTCGCCGCTGACCGTCTTCCTCCCCATCCGCGCGCGCCGCACACGTACGGCGTGTCACAGGAATGTAACCACCGGTAATAGCACTGCTGCCGGACCTACCGCGGCACCCGGGCCAGCTGGCGGGACTGCGCGACCAGCCGGCCCGACTCGTCCCAGACCTCCGCGTCCTCCTCGAAGTAGCCCCCGGCCAGGTTGCGGGTCGCGTGGGTGACCCGCAGCCAGCCGGGCGCGGGCTTGGCGCGCAGGTGGACGGTCAGCTCGACGGTGGGGGCCCAGCCCGGCATGCCGAGGTCGAAAGTGACGGGCGGCAGCGCGTCGGCGACCAGCAGGAGCAGCAGCGGGTCGGGCTCGCGGCCGTCGGCGAGCCGGAACCATCCCTGGATCCGCCCGTTGCCGGAGGGCTGTCCGAGCGCCCAGCCGACGGTGGCCGGGTCCAGCCGCAGGTCGAACCGCTCCAGCAGGGCGGCCTGGGCGATCAGCTCCTTGGGCGCGTGTTCGACGCCGATGCACTGGTCCGGCGGCGGCAGCTGCGGCGGCTGCGCGCTGGTGCGCACCTCGCCGTCGGCGCCGGCGAGGTCGCCGTGGCTGGCCACCACGCGCAGCCGCTCGACGCCGTCCTGGCTGAGCGAGGCGGTGCCGGTGGACAGGCTGCGGCCGGTGCGCAGCACCTCGGTGCGGACGGTGGCCGGGCCGGGGACGGAGGCGGACAGGTAGTAACCACTGATCGACACCGGGTCCGGGTGGGTGCCGTGCTCCAGCGACAGCGCGTGTCCGGCCACCGCGAGCAGCAGTCCGCCGTTCACCCCGCCGCCGATCTGCCAGCCGGCGCCGAGCTCGGCCTCGTAGCGGCCGGCCTCCTCGGGGTGCCTGGTCAGGGCGATGCCCTGGTCGAACTCGCTGCGGATCGCCGTGGTCATGTGGGGACCTGCCTTCACGCGTGGCTCCGGACGTCAAGTTACTGACGAGTAGTTCCTCACCATACGCCGCCCGGGGGGAAATGCGGAACGGCCGCCGGACACCTGTTCGGGTCCGACGGCCGTCCACGGGGCCGACCTGCTACCGGCGGATGCTCGGCTTCAGTTCGAGGAAACGGGCGAGCATGCCGTTGACGAAGGCCGGAGAGTCGTCCGTGGAGAACTCCTTGGCGATCTCGACGGCCTCGTCCAGGACGACGGCGTCCGGGACGCCGTCCTCCCAGATCAGCTCGTACGCGCCGAGCCGCAGGACGTTGCGGTCCACGATCGGCATCCGGTCGAGCGTCCAGCCCACGGCGTACTGCTCGATCAGGTCGTCGATGCGGCGAGCGTGCTGGACGTACCCCTCGATGAGCTCCATGGTGTACTCACCGACCTGCGGGGTGCCCTCGTCGGGCTTGGGCTCGCGGGCGCGGGCCACCCAGTCGGCGAGGACCTGCTGCGGGTCTACCCCGCGGTGGTCGGCCTCGAAGAGGATCTGGAAGGCCCGGGTCCGGGCCTTGCTGCGTGCGGCCGACACGGACTTACTTCACCCGGCCGAGGTAGCTGCCGTCGCGGGTGTCGACCTTGACCTTGTCGCCGGTGACGACGAACAGCGGGACCTGGATCTCGGCACCGGTCTCCAGGGTGGCCGGCTTGGTGCCACCGGTGGAGCGGTCGCCCTGGACGCCCGGCTCGGTCTCGGAGATGACCAGCTCGACGGCGGCCGGGAGCTCGATGTACAGGACCGAGCCCTCGTTCTGCGCGACCAGGGCCTCGAAGCCCTCCAGCAGGTACTTGGCGGCGTCGCCGACGACGGCCGGCTCGATGGTCAGCTGGTCGTAGGTGTCCATGTCCATGAACACGAAGTTCTCGCCGTCCTTGTACGAGAACTGCATGCCGCGCTTGTCGACGTTGGCGGTCTCGACCTTGGTGCCCGCGTTGAAGGTCTTGTCGACGACCTTGCCGGTCAGGACCTCCTTGAGCTTGGTACGCACGAAGGCCGGGCCCTTGCCGGGCTTGACGTGCTGGAACTCGACGACGGACCAGAGCTTGCCGCCCTCCAGCTTGAGGACCATGCCGTTCTTGAGATCGTTCGTGGAAGCCACGGGCGCACTTACTCCTGGATATAGCTGTCAAGGAACCAAGGGTTTGCGTCCTGCCGCCGACGGCCGTCGGGAGGCCGCGGTCACAGGGCGAGGAGCTCCTTGGTGGTGATGGTGAGCAGCTCGGGCCCGCCCTCTTCGAGGGGGCGCACGACGAGCGTGTCCTCGATCCGGACCCCGCCCTTGCCCGGGAGGTGGACCCCTGGACCGACGGTGACCGGTACGCGGCTGTCCAGTTTACCCATGTCCGACGGACCGAGGCGCGGCGCCTCCCGGATCTCCAGCCCGATGCCGTGGCCCACCGGGCGCGGGGAGGCCTCGGCGTGGCCGGCCGCCTCCAGGACCTGCCGGGCCGCCCGGTCGGGTACGCACTGCTCCACCCCTGGTCCGAGCGCCTCCCGCCCCGCCCGCTGGGCCCGGAAGACCAGCCGGTGCAGCTCCACCTGCCAGGGCGCGGGGGTGGCGCCGATCACGAAGGTGCGGGCGGTGGAGACGCCGTAGCCGCGGTACTGGGCGCCCATCACCACGGTCAGGAAGTCGCCCTCCTCCACCCGGCGGTCGGTCGGCTGGTGGGCGGCCTGGCCGGAGTGGGTGCCGGTGCCGACCGAGACCGGGAAGGCCGCCCGGTCGGCGCCGTGGTCGATCATCCGGCGCTCCAGCTCCATCGCCAGGTGCCGCTCGGTGCGGCCGACCAGGATCGACTCCAGCAGCTCGCCGAGCGCCTGGTCGGCGATCTCGGCGGCGATCCGCAGGTCGGCGATCTCGCGCTCGTCCTTGATCACCCGCAGCCGCTCGACCGTCTGCCCGAGGTCCACCAGCCGGGCCCCCTCGGAGCGGCCCCCCACCGCCCGGTGCCGGGTGACGGTCAGGTCGTGCTCCTCCACCGCCAGGCCCGACACCCCGGCCCGCGCGGCGGCGGCCGCGGCGGCCAGCGCGGTGTCCGAGCCGGCCGCCACCGGCATCCGGGTGATGTCCGGAGCGATCAGGTGCTCCCCGGAGTCGTCCGGCGGCAGGTCGTCCGGCAGCGCGAGCAGCGCCCGTTCCCTGGTCAGCAGCAGGCTCGCCCCGCAGGGCGCGCAGCCCGTCAGGTACCGCACGTTCGCCGCACGGGTGATCAGCGCCGCGTCGGCCCCGGCCGCACTGCAGTGCTCCCTCACCCGCTCCCGCCGCCCCGCGTACGCATCCGCCATGCGTCGAGCCTACGAACCCCCGGCCCGAACCGCCCGCCGAGCACCCCCGACAGAACCCCCGGTGCCCCTTGCGCGCCCCCTGCGCGACCGCGCCGTCACTACCGGACACGCGCCGTGGCCCCCGCTCCCCCGCGCGCCGCACCCCGAGCCTCGGCGGTGCCCACCCCTCACCGCCCGCTACCGTTCGTCACCACTCGTTCACCACTCGTCCGGGTCGAACGGGCCCCGCGGCGGTGCGGGATCGTGCTGCCGAAGCCGGGCCGGCAGCCGGTGGGCGGACATGGACGCTTCCTGGCGTCCGGGAATGGGCAGGGCCGGGCTCGCGTTGGAATGCACGAAAATGGCTTCCATTTCGGTGTACGGTCCCGGCCCGACGCACGAGACCCGGCACCCCGGACCCCAGGAGGACGCCCGATGGCCCGCAGCGAACTGCGCCCGGTGATCAAGCTCCGCTCCACCGCCGGCACCGGCTTCACGTACGTGACCCGCAAGAACCGCCGCAACGACCCGGACCGGATGGTCCTGCGCAAGTACGACCCGGCGGCCGGCCGGCACGTCGACTTCCGTGAGGAGCGCTGACCCCGCACACACGAACGGCGCCTCCCCGAGCCCGGGGAGGCGCCGTTCCGTCCGCTCGACGGCTCAGCGCGGCGGCGGGACGGAGACCACCATGGTCAGCCGCAGCACCCGCTCCCCCGTATTGCGGTAGACGTGCGCGTACGAGGCGTCGAAGGAGACCGTGCCGCCGGCCGGCACCGGATGGTCCGCACCGTCGTGGACCAGGGTCAGCTCGCCGTCGCGGGCACGCTGCTGCTCGCGGCCGCCTGAGTCACGAGTTCTCGGGCGTCCAGCGCTGCTCGACCCGGGCGAGCTTCCAGTACCCGATCGCGATCGCCCAGACCACCACGAACAGCCCGGCGATGGCGTAGCCGACGTTGTCCAGCGAGATGTCCGCGATGAACCCGGAGACCGGGTCGGTCAGATCGAGCTTCTCGTGCAGCACCCCGACCAGCTCGATGGTGCCGATGATGAAGGCCACCGCGATCGACAGACCAGTGATGGTCAGGTTGTAGTACACCTTCCGGACCGGGTTGGCGAAGGCCCACTGGTACGCGAAGTTCATGAACGTCCCGTCCAGGGTGTCGAACAGGCTCATCCCGGCCGCGAACAGCAGCGGCAGGCAGACGATCGCGTACCAGGGCAGGCCGGAGGCCGCACCCGAGCCGGCCATCACCATCAGGGTGACCTCGGTCGCGGTGTCGAAGCCCAGGCCCAGCACCATGCCCACCGGGAACATCTGCCCCGGCCGGGTGATCGAACGGGTCGCTCGGTTCAGCACCCGGGCCATGAAGCCGCGCGAGTCGAGGTGCGCCTCCAGCTCCTCCTCGTCGAACCGCCCGGCCCGCATCGCCCGGAACACCTTGAGGATGCCGAGCAGCGCCGCCAGGTTGAGCGCGCCGATCAGGTAGAGGAACGCGCCGGAGGCCGTCGTGCCGACCATCCCGAGCCACTTGTGGGTGGTCGACTCGTCGTCCATCAGCGTGTTCGCCAACTGCGCGCCGCCCGCCACCAGGGCGGCCATCAGCACCACCATCGAGGAGTGCCCGAGGGCGAACCAGAAGCCCACCGAGACCGGCCGCTTGCCGTCCGCCATCAGCTTGCGGGTGGTGTTGTCGATCACCGCGATGTGGTCGGCGTCGAAGGCGTGCCGCATGCCGAGGGTGTACGCGGTGATGCCCAGGCCCACCCCGAAGACCTGGGTGCCGACCGCGTACTTCTCGGGTGCGACCAGGAAGATCAGCGTTCCGAAGGCCACCACGTGCATGGCCAGGATCACCGTCATCAACCCGGCCGTACGGACGGTGTCCTCGCGCCGCCATCTGAAGGCGGGCAGGACGGAAGGGGCCGTCTTCGCCCCGGCGGCAACGGTTTCGGGCAGGGTCATCTGCAGATCACGCTCCAGCACCTCGTGGAAAACCTCGTGAGATGCCGTGGCCGGTCTCCTGGCTTACGGGACGCCCGTACCCGCCTTCCCAGGCGCGCGAGGCGCCCAGTGGCTCCGTGGGTACGGCCGACGTTCCTCCGCAGGCGGAGGAACGACCCGATCACAGTGGCGAGGGCCGCTCCGGGCTGGGACCCCTGAGGGTCCGTCACCGGTCTTCCCGAGCACCACGGCGGGCTACACCGTAGGGGCCGGGCCCGACCCGTGCAAGGCTGCGCACCTGCGCAGGTGTCCAGGATCACAGGGATCCGCCTGCAAGAATGTCCGCATGCATCTCGTACCGGCCGACCGCGCGGGCCACCGCACCATCGACGGGCACCGGGTCTGCGAGGCCATCGCCGCGATCGGCGACCCCGCGCACGTCCGGTCCTGGGCCGAGCGGTTCTCCCTGCTCGCCGACCCCGGGCGGCTCGCCCTGCTGCTGGCCCTCCACCGGGCCGGCCCGCTCGCCGTCACCGACCTCGCGGTCGCCACCGGCATGCGCGACCCCGCCGTCTCCCAGGCCCTGCGGCTGCTCCGCACGGCCGGCGTGGTCACCGGCGACCGAGACGGACGAGTGGTGCGCTACCGGCTCGTGGACGACGCCATGCGCCCCCTCCTGGACGAGTGCGCCGCCGCCGAGCACCACGAACCCAGCGCGGCCGCGGGCTGACTCCCCCTCGGGCCGGCCGATTCCCGGGAAGGGCGCGGCGCGCCGGAGGCCGCCCCTGCCAGTACGATCATGGTGTGCCGTCCCACCCCCACGCCTGGCCCGCCGACCGCTGGAACACCGACCCGGTCAAGGCCCGCGTGCTGGCGGTCGCCCGCACCCTCACCTCCGCCACCCGGGTCCTGGACGTCCTCTCCCTGCTGGGCCCGCACGGCATCGACCTCTACTTCACCGTCAACCCCGGTTCCGCCTTCGCCGACCGCGCCCTGGACGAGTACCTCCACGGCCTGCCCGGCTTCACCGTGCTGGACTGGGAGGACGCCGTCCGCCGCCACTTCGACCTGGCCGTCGCCTGCGCCGTCCACTCCTCCATGCACCGCCTGGACGCCCGCCTCGTCGTCCTCCCGCACGGCGCCGGCTACAACCGCCTGGTCACCGAGTCCACCGGCGACACGATCAGCGCCGCCGGCCTGTCCCGCAACGAACTCACCCACCGCGGACGGGTGTTCGTGGACGTCCTCGGCCTCTCCCACCCCGAACAGCTGGACCGGCTGCGGATCTCCTGCCCCGAGGCGCTCGACGTCGCCAAGGTGGTCGGCGACCCGTGCTTCGACCGGATGCTCGGCAGCCGGCGCTCCCGCGACGGCTACCGCGCCGCGCTCGGCGCCACCGGCGACCGACGGCTCGTCGTCGTCAGCTCCACCTGGAGCGAGCACTCGTTATTCGGCAGCCGTCCCGACCTGCCCCAGCGGCTGGTCCGCCAACTGCCCGCCGACGAGTACACGGTGGCCGTCGTCCTGCACCCCAACGTGTGGAGCCGCCACGACCCCGAGGCGCTGCTCGACGACGCCCGCCGGATGGGCCTGCGCCTGATCCCGCCCCACCAGGGCTGGCAGGCCGCACTCGTCGCCGCCGACTGCGTGATCGGCGACCACGGCTCGGTCACCGTCTACGGCGCCGCCCTGGACCACCGCACCGTGCTCGTCGCCACCGGCGCCGCCGAACTCGACCCGCGCTCCCCCAGCTACGCCTTCGGCCAGGCCGCACCCGTCCTCGACCCGGACGGGGACCTCGCCGCCCAACTCGAACTGGTCCTGGCCCAGGACCCGGCCGACCTGAGCGGCATCACCGGCCGATCGCTCGCCCACCGCGGCGAGTCCGCCCGGCTGCTGCGCCCGCTGCTCTACTCCTTCCTGGAAGGACTGGACGAACCCCGGGACGAACCGGCCCTCCTGCCCTACCCCAAGCCCGTCCCATGCCCCGCGGCCACCGAGGGGCCCACCGCGTACGACGTCGAGGGCACGAGCAAGGGCACGGACGTCAGCCTCCGGCGCTACCCCTTCGACCCGAACGACCACACCCCGCGCGGCTTCCACGCCCTGACCGACGAACACCCGGGCGACGCCCTGCGCTACACCGCCGAGGTCCTCGCCCGCACCGAGGTGCACGCCGAACGCCCCGCCACCCGCTGGCTCGCCGACACCGTCGCCGAACTCCCCGGCCTCGCCGTCGCGGTGGCCGCCCTCGGCCCGGCCCGCCATCTGCTCCGGCTGCGCACCGGCCTGCTGTTGGAGGCCCGCGCCGAACGGGAGTGGGGCTGCCCCGACCCCGGCATCGACCCGCTGCTGCTCGGCTCCGCCGTGGCCTGCTGGCTCGCCGACGGCGGTGACCCGGCCGGCCTGCCCGAGCACGGGCTCACCGTCCGCACCGGACGGCACCACACCCGGGTGTCCTTCCGGACGGGGCCCTAAGCCGACAGCTGCCGCAGCCGCTCGCGGCTGTGCTCGGCCAGCCCCTCGTCGTCCAGCTCCTCGGCGAGGGCGAGGAGCAGGGTGTGCGCCTGCGCCTCCTTCGCGTACTGGCTCCGCCTCTCGGCCTGCCGGGCACAGTCCTCTGCGTGGGCGACGGCGAGGTCCAGCTGCCCGAGCGCCCGGTGGGCGCGGGCGCGGACCAGCGGCAGTTTCATCAGCATGTCGTCGTCCCCGGTGGCCACGGCCCGCCCGGTGGCCCCGGTCAGCACGGTCAGCGCCTCCTCGGCGCGCCCGTCGGCGATCAGCGCCTGCGCCAGGTTGTAGCTCTGGACGATCTCGCCGTGGTCGTCGCCCCGGTTCTCCGCCAGGGCCAGCGTGAACCGCTCCACCGCGTCGCCCGGGCGGCCGTCGGCCAGGCAGAGCAGGCCGTCGGTCTCGTAGAGCACCCCGATCACCTGACGGTCGGTCACCAGCGGCACCTGCTCCGTGGCGAGCGCCAGCTGCTCGGCGGCGAGCCGGTACTCCTTGCGCTCGTGGTGGGCGCGGGCGAGCTGGTTGCGCATCCGGACCACGGCGTCCGGCCGGTTGTCCCACTGGGCCGACTCGATGCCGAGCCGGTGGGTCGCGATCCAGTCCTGGTAGAGCTTCCGGCCGTGGTAGAGCAGCCAGAGCGACTCGCAGAGCCGCCACACCTCGCCGTGCCACCCCTGTGCAGCCGCTTCCTCCACCACCGCACGGAAGTTGGCGCGCTCGGCGTACAACCACTCCAGGGCCGCGGTCCCGGAGGGGAAGCCGGGCAGGTCGTCGCCGCTCCGGTCCTGCAGACGGAGGCGCCTCCTGGCCATCGCGCGGTCGGCGACCGACGCCCGGCCCCGGTAGTACGCGACGACACCGGCGAGGAGTCCCCCGCGGTCGGACAGCTCCCGTGTCCGACCGTAGGCGTGCAGCCGCACCACGTCGTGGGCCCGGAAGCGGTTCTCGCGGTCGTCGTCGTCCACCACCTCGTCCAGCAGGTGAACGCCACGCAGCTCCTTGATCGCCCGCTCGGCCCGCTCGACACCGACCGCACGTGCCAGTTCGGCGGACACGAAGGGGCCGGGGTGCACGCCGATCAGGTGGTAGAGCGCCCGCCCCTGTGCCGACAGCCGCTCGTAGACCAGGTCGTACGTCGCGCCGAGATCGTTCTCCTCGTCCTCCAGCACCGCCAACCCGCCCTCCCGGCCGTGGAGTTCGGCCACCACCCGGCCGACCGGCAGGCTGTCCCGGTCCAGCAGCTGGCTCCCTACCGCGTTCAGCGCGAGCGGCAGCCCGCCGCACAGCTCGACCAGTTCCGCCAGTTCCCCGTCGGTGCCCCGCCCGGAGCCCACCCAGCCGCGCACCAGTTCGGCGCCCGCCGTCGCGCTCAGCGGCCCGAGCCGGCGCACCTCGGCGCCGTCCGTCCGCAGCGCGGGCAACCGCCGCCGGCTCGCGACCACCACCAGCCCGCTGAACGGGAGCAGTGCGCGCACCTCCGCGGCGTGCTCGACGTTGTCCAGGAAGAACAGGCACCGGCGCTCGGCGGTGGCGGTGCGGAAGGCCGTGAACCGCTCGGCCTCCACCGCCGGCGGCTCGGTGCCGAGGGCCCGGAGGAAGCCGGCCAGCAACTCGGGGAGGTCCACCCCGCCCTGGTGCCGGTAGGCCTCCAGGTCGGCGTAGAGGTCCCCGCCCGGGAAGTGCTCCCGATGGTCCTCGGTGAACTTGGCGATCAGCTCGGTCTTCCCGACCCCACCGAGGCCGGTGAACACCACGACCCCGAGTCCGCCCTCCCCGACCCGGCCCAAGGCCTCGGTGAGCGCGGCGAGTTCCGGCTCCCGGTTGACGAAGGGACCGTGCGGAGGCCGGATCTGATGCGGCCTCGGCAGCGGCTCCCGATCGTGGAAGTGCACCGATCCGATGTCCCGGGCCTGCACCACATGGCCGCCCACCGTGGCACCTGACACGGTGTTGGCCACCTCGTGCCGTTCCATCCGCCTGCTCCCTCCGGCCGGTCGGCCCCAGCCTACGGGCTGGGCACCCGGCCGGAGGGGCCCTCGGGTGTCACCGGGGAGTGATCTCGCCCATCTCCGCCCAGCCGTCCAGGCCGGGGATCTCGGTCGAAACGATCCGCGGCTTGGCGGACACCGCGTACGACAGTTCCTCCATGGCCTTGGCGAAGTGCGCGGACTCCACGTGCTCCTTGCCCGCGTCGCCGTCGCGGAACGCCTCGACCAGGACGAACTCGTTGGGGTCGTCGACGCTGCGGGACCACTCGAAGAAGAGGTTGCCGGGCTCGCGGCGGGTGGCCCGGGTGAACTCGTCGACCAGGCTCAGCCAGTCGTCGGCGCGCTCGGGGCGGACCGGGAACTTGACCGTAATGAAGATCATGGGACTTCCTTTCGCTCCACGTTCACACGTGGCAGTGCGGACAGGGGCACGCGGCTCGGCGCGCACGGCGTCCATCGTCGCAGGTCAGAGGGCTGCCCACGACACGGGGCCGGGCCCCGCTCACACCGCCTGGCAGGTCGGACACCAGAAGAGGTTGCGGGCGGCGTGCTCCTCCGTCCGCACGTCGGTGCCGCAGACCAGGCAGGGCATGGCGGCCCGCCGGTAGACGTACACCTCGCCGCCGTGGTCGTCGACCCGGGGCGGGCGGCCCATCGCCTCGGGAGTGTGCTCGGGACGGACGGTGTCGATCCGGCCGGCGGTGACGCCCTCGCGCATCAGGGCGACCAGGTCGGCCCAGATCACGTCCCACTCCCGGCGGGTGAGGTCGCGCCCGGCCCGGTGCGGGTCGATACCGTGGCGGAACAGCACCTCGGCCCGGTAGACGTTGCCCACCCCGGCCAGCACCTTCTGGTCCATCAGCAGCGCGGCGACGGTCGTCCGGCTGCCCGATATCCGGCGCCAGGCGGCCTCCGGGTCTGCGTCGGCACGCAGCGGGTCGGGGCCCAGTCGGGCGGCGACGGCGGCCTTCTGGTCCTCGGTGACGAGCGCACAGGTGTTGGGACCGCGCAGGTCGGCGTAGCCGTCCTCGTTCTCCAGCCGCAGCCGGACCAGCCCGACCGGCGCGGGCGCCGGGCCGGTGCCGAAGGTGAAGCCGCCGTAGAGGCCGAGGTGGACGTGCACCCAGGCGCCCTCCTCGAAGCCGAGGAAGAGGTGCTTGCCGGTGGCCTCCGCACCGCTGAGCAGCTGCCCGTCGATCACCTTGGCCTCGTCGGCGAACCGGCCCTGCGGGCTGGAGACCCGCACCGGGCGGCCTCCGAAGGCCTTCCGGTTCTCGGCGGCGAGGCGGTGGATGATGTGGCCTTCGGGCACGGGCGTCAGCTCCTCCGGGCGCTTCGACTGGACCCGTCCATCATCGCAGCCGGCTCCGACAGCTCCGCGACGCCGCAGGTCAGCGGACCGGAATGCCCATCAGCCGGGCCAGGATGACGCGGTCCAGCTCGGCGGCCGTCCCGGCGACGTCCAGGTAGGAGTTGTCGATGATCGGCAGCCCGGAGTTGTACCAGCCGGCCATCCGCCCGTGGATGCGGGCCACCTCCTCGTCCCCGAGGCGGCGGTTGCCGCTGCGCCGGGCGTTGCGGCGCAGCACCGAGTCCAGGCTGGGCAGCAGCACGACCGGGATCATGCCGGGGCCGATGTGCCGCTTCCAGCCGCCGAGGCCGATCGCCGGGCGGTCCGGGAAGACGGCGTCGTCGATGATGCAGGAGATGCCGTTGGCCAGGTAGTTGCGGCAGGCGAAGCCGCAGGTGCGACGGGCCAGCCGGTACTGGGCCTCGGCGGAGTTGTTCCAGCCGGCCTGCGGGTTGGCGAAGCCGGACTGCACCCACTCGCGGACGTCGTCCAGGCTGATGTGCGCGGTCGGGGTGGGCCGCCGCTCGGCCCAGTGGCGGGCGACGGTGGTCTTGCCGGCCCCGGCCGGTCCGATCAGCAGGACGGCGATCGGCCCGGTGGGCGCGTGGTGCTGCGGCGGGCCGGTGGGCAGCTGGACGGGCGCGCCGGACGGCAGCACGAAGTGCCCGGTACCCCCGGCGGGCACCGGCGCGCTCGGCGCCGGAGCGGCCGCGGGGACCGGAGCCCGACGAGCGGCGGGCCCGGGGCCGGTGGGTCCGGGGCCGGTGGGTCCGGGAGCGGCGGGGGCAGCGGGCGCCGGGCGGACCGGCGGAGGGGACGGAGAGGACGGAGGGGAGACCGGCGCCCCCGGGGACGTCCCCCGTGTACCGCCCCCCGGCGGCACCGGCGGACCGACAGGACGCGGCGGGACCTGCCCACCTCCGGCGTACTGCGTCACGGCACCTCCCGACACCTCTCAGCGGGGACACTACACGGCGGCCCGGCGGCGGGCACAGTCCGCCGCCGGGCCACCGCCCGTACCCTCAGCGGGTGGTGAGCTGCTCGGCCAGCGCGCGCAGTGCCAGCTCGTAGGAGCCCAGCCCGAATCCGGCGATGGTGCCGGAGGCCACCGCGGCGATCACCGAGGTGTGCCGGAAGGTCTCCCGGGCGTACGGGTTGGAGATGTGCACCTCGATCAGCGGCGCGGTGCGCTGCGCCGCGGCGTCCCGCATCGCGTACGAGTAGTGCGTGAACGCACCGGGGTTGATCACCACCGGTACCCGGCCGTCCGCCGCCTCGTGCAGCCACTCCACCATCTGCTGCTCGGAGTTGGTCTCGTGCACCTCGACCTCGAAGCCGAACTCCTTGCCCAGCGCGGTGCAGCGCTCGACCAGCCCGGCGTACGAGGTGGCACCGTAGACGTCCGGCTCGCGGCTGCCCAGCCGGCCCAGGTTGGGGCCGTTGAGGACCATCACCCTGGTCACGCGGAGACCTCCGCGTACGCGGCGACCAGCAGCGACGGGTCGGGGCCCTCCAGCACGGAGGTCTTGCCCAGGCCGTCCAGCACGATGAAGCGGATCAGGTCCCCGCGCGACTTCTTGTCGATCTTCATCGCGTCCAGCAGCTTCGGCCAGGCGTCCGCCCGGTAGCTCAGCGGCAGACCGACCGAGGCCAGCACGGTGCGGTGCCGGTCGGCCGTCTCGTCGTCCAACCGCCCGGCCAGGCGGCCGAGTTCGGCGGCGAAGACCATGCCGATGGAGATCGCCGCGCCGTGCCGCCACTTGTACCGCTCGTTGCGCTCGATGGCGTGGCCGAGGGTGTGGCCGTAGTTGAGGATCTCGCGCCGACCGGACTCCTTGAGGTCCCCGGAGACCACGTCGGCCTTGACCTGGATGGCCCGGCGGATCAGCTCGACGGTGTGCGGCCCCGCCGGCGACTTGGCGCCCTCCGGGTCGGCCTCGATCAGGTCGAGGATGGCCGGGTCGGCGATGAAGCCGCACTTGATGACCTCGGCCAGGCCGGAGACGTAGTCGTGCCTGGGCACGGTCTCCAGGGTGCCGAGGTCCGCCAGCACGCCCACCGGCGGGTGGAAGGCGCCGACCATGTTCTTGCCCTCGGCGATGTTGATGCCGGTCTTGCCGCCGACCGCCGCGTCGACCATGCCGAGCAGCGTGGTGGGCATGGAGATCCAGCGCACCCCGCGCAGCCAGGTGGCGGCGACGAAGCCGGCCAGGTCCGTGGTGGCGCCGCCGCCGAGGCCGACGATGACGTCGCTGCGGGTGAAGCCGGTCTGCCCGAGCACCGACCAGCAGTACGCGGCGACCTCGGCGCTCTTGGCGTCCTCGGCGTTGGGCACCTGGAGCGCGATGGCCTCGTAGCCCTCGCCGAGCAGGTCCTCGCGGATCGCGTCGGCGGTGGCGGCCAGCGCCTCCGGGTGGATGATCGCGACCCGCTTCGCCCGGGCGCCGATCAGCGGCGCCAGCTCGCCGAGCAGCTGGTGCCCGATCAGCACGTCGTACGGGTCGTGGCCGGCGCTGCCGCCGACGTGGATCCTGACGGTGGTGTCAGTCATGGGGGGTCTTCAGCTCCAGTGCTTCCAGTACGGCGTCCGCGACCTGCTCCGGGCTGCGCCCGGCGGTGTCGACCACGGCGGTGGCCACCTCCAGGTAGAGGGGGCGGCGGGCCTCCATCAGCTCGCGCCAGCGGGCCCGCGGGTTGATGGCCAGCAGCGGGCGCGGGGCGTCCAGGCCGACCCGCTTGACCGCGTCGGCCAGCGGGACCTCCAGGAAGACCACCGGCAGCTCGCGCAGCAGCGCACGGGTGGCCTCGGCCAGCACCGCGCCGCCGCCGAGCGCCAGGACCCCGTCGTGCCCCTCGGCGGCCGTGCGCACGGCGGCCGCCTCCAGCGCGCGGAAGTGCGGCTCGCCCTCGTCGACGAAGATCTCCGGGATGGGCTTGCCGGCCGTCGCCTCGATGTCGGCGTCGGTGTCCCGGAAGCCGACACCCAGGCGCTCGGCCAGGGCCCGCCCGACGGTGGACTTGCCGCTGCCGGGCGGGCCGACCAGCACGACGACGGGCGAATTACCCCCGGCCCTCGCTTCGCTCGGCCGACGGCTTCGCCAAGCGGCCCCTTCTTCCGGTCGCTCGCTCCGCTCGCTCATTATCGGATGATCAGATTGTCGAGGTAGCCCTGGACGTTGCGGCGGGTCTCGGAGACGTTGTCGCCGCCGAACTTCTCGTTCACCGCGTCCGCCAGCACCAGCGCGACCATCGCCTCGGCGACGATGCCCGCGGCCGGCACCGCGCAGACGTCCGAGCGCTGGTGGTGCGCCTTGGCCGGCTCGCCGGTGCGCACGTCCAGGGTCCGCAGCGCCCGCGGCACGGTGGCGATCGGCTTCATCGCGGCGCGCACCCGCAGCACCTCGCCGGTGGACAGGCCGCCCTCGGTGCCGCCGGAGCGGCCGGAGGTGCGCTTGACGCCCTCGGAGGTGGGGACGATCTCGTCGTGCGCCTTGGAGCCCGGCACCCGGGCCAGGTCGAAGCCGTCGCCGACCTCGACGCCCTTGATCGCCTGGATGCCCATCAGCGCGGCGGCCAGCCGCGCGTCCAGCCGGCGGTCCCAGTGGACGTGCGAGCCGAGGCCCACCGGCACGCCGTACGCCAGCACCTCGACCACGCCGCCCAGGGTGTCGCCGTCCTTGTGGGCCTGGTCGATCTCGGCGACCATCGCCTTCGAGGCGTCGGCGTCCAGGCAGCGCACCGGGTCGGCGTCCAGCCGGGCCTCGTCCGAGGGCAGCGGCAGCAGGCCGGCCGGCGCCTTGGCGGCGGCCAGCTCGACCACGTGGCTGACGATCTCGATCCCGGCCACCTCGCGGAGGTACGCGCGGGCGACGGCGCCCAGCGCGACCCGGGCGGCCGTCTCGCGGGCGCTGGCGCGCTCCAGGATCGGCCGCGCCTCCTCGATCGAGTACTTCTGCATGCCGGCCAGGTCGGCGTGACCGGGCCGGGGGCGGGTGAGCGCCTCGTTGCGGGCCAGGCCCGCCAGCACCTCGGGGTCGACCGGGTCGGCCGACATGACCTGCTCCCACTTCGGCCACTCGGTGTTGCCGACCATGATCGCGACCGGGCTGCCCATGGTCAGACCGTGCCGGACGCCGCCGAGGAAGGTCACCTCGTCCTGCTCGAACTTCATCCGCGCCCCGCGGCCGTAACCGAGCCGGCGGCGCGCCAGCGCGTCGGCCACCACGTCGGTGGTGACCGGTACACCGGCGGGCAGGCCTTCCAGCGTCGCGACGAGTGCGGGGCCGTGCGACTCCCCCGCCGTCAGCCAGCGCAACGTACCCAACGGAGCTCCTTCATCAGCGGACCGGACCTCGGCACCGCCGGGGCCCGCCCGGGCGTGCCTTGTACCTGAATCCTTTCATGCCCCAGCAGCACCTGGGGGCACAGTCCGCGTGACGGACGGCAACCGGCCACGATCCGGCCGGGAGCGGCCCGGGAACCCGCCGGAGGGCGGGCCCGGCACCCGGTCCCAC
This sequence comes from Kitasatospora sp. NPDC093102, assembly GCF_040683915.1. Taxonomy (NCBI): domain Bacteria; kingdom Bacillati; phylum Actinomycetota; class Actinomycetes; order Kitasatosporales; family Streptomycetaceae; genus Kitasatospora; species Kitasatospora sp. NPDC093102. The sequence goes on from NZ_JBFBFA010000007.1 coordinate 138,903, forward strand.
GGCCGGGAACCCGGCCCGACGCCGGAGTCCGCTGCCGGAGTCCGCGGCCAGGGCTCAGTGCCTGGCGAGCGCCTTCTCCCCCGCCTCGCGCATCGCCGCCAGCGGCCCGGGCGTCCGCCCGGTGAAGGCCTCGCTCTGCAGCACCGCCTGGTGCACCAGGAGGTCCAGCCCGCCCAGGACGGTCGCCCCGCGCCCGGCACAGGCGGCCGCCAGCGCCGTCGGCCACGGGTGGTACAGCACGTCGAACAGCGCGCCCGGCTCGGCGGGCAGCGCGTCGGCGAAGACGTCGGTCGCGCCGACCGGCGTGGTGGAGACGGTCAGCGGCCGGGCCAGCGCCTGCGCGCCGCGCTCCCAGTCGGCGGTGCGGACGGCCACGCCGAGCCGCTCGCCCAGCTCGGCCATCTCCCGGGCCCGCTCGGCGCTGCGCACGTAGACCGTCACCTCGCCGGTGCAGATCTGGGCGAGCGCGGCCAGCGCCGAGGAGGCGGTGGCCCCGGCGCCCAGCACGGCCGCCTCGGGCACCTCGGTGATCCCCCGCTCGCGCAGCGCGTTGACCAGCCCGGGAACGTCGGTGTTGTCCCCGGTGCGCCGGCCGTCGGCGGTGAACACCACGGTGTTCACCGCGTCCACCGAGCGGGCCGTCGCGCTGACCTCGTCGAGCAGCGGGATGATCGCCCGCTTGAGCGGCATGGTGAGCGACAGCCCGGCCCACTCGGCCTCGTCCAGGGCGGCGACGAACCCGGGCAGCCCGGCCTCGTCGACCTCGAAGCGGTCGTAGCGCCAGCCGTCCAGCCCGAGCGCCGCGAAGGCGGCGCGGTGCAGGTCCGGCGAGAGCGAGTGGGCGATCGGCGAGCCGAGTACGGCCGCCCGGTGCTTGCTGGTCAACGCTGCCTCTCCGCGAACTGTCTTCCGACCGGGGCTACTTCTTGGTCGTGCAGTGGCCACGCGCCTCGTCGAAGCCGTTGCCGGCCGCCAGGCAGAACTCCTTGACGTTGGCGTAGTGCTCCTTGCTCGTCTCGGCGAACCGGGTGCTGGTCGGGGACATCGCGATGAAGTACAGCCACTTGCCGTCCGCCGGGTGCAGCACCGCGTTGAGCGCGTCGTCGCCGGGATTGGAGATCGGACCGGGCGGCAGGCCCTGGTTGATGTAGGTGTTGTACTTGTTGGACGCGTCGTCCATGTCCTTCCTGTCGAGCTCCTTGCGGCCCAACGAGTACTGGAGCGTGGTGTCCATGCCGAGCCGGTGGTTGATCTCGCCGCCGGCGGCCAGCCGGTTCTGGATGGTCTTGGCCATCTTGGCGAAGTCCTCCGGGTTGTTGCCCTCGCGCTGGAGGATGCTCGCCTCGATGAGCACCTCGTAGCCGCTCTTCAGCCCCACCGTGGCGGCCTGGGAGTCCAGGCCGGCGTACTTCTCGGTGGCGTTCTTCACCATCTGCTTGAGCAGGTCCTCGGGCTTCATGCCCTCGGCGATGTTGTAGCGCGTCGGCCAGAGGAAGCCCTCGATGTTGCCCTGCGCGTACGCCGGCAGGCCGAGGTCGTTGACCTGGGCCTTGGCGACGCCCGCCGTGGTGCCCGGCTGGAGCTTCAGCTTGCTGTCGATCAGGGTGTAGATCTCGGTGGAGTTCTTGCCCTCCGGGATCACGATCGCCGCGCCGCCCGCCTGGTCGAGCAGCTCCTTGAGCGCGGCGGCGGCCGACATCTCCTTCTTCAGCCCGTAGTAGCCGTACTGGATGGTGCTGCACTTGGGCTCGGCCTTGCAGGCCGCGGAGAACGCGTCGACGCTCTTGACCACGCCGGCGTTCTTCAGCGCCAGGCCGATCTGCCCGCCGACCGCGCCCTTCTTGACCTCGACCTGGACGGGAGTGGTGCCCTCGCCGGTGAAGTCCGGCGCGGGGCCGAAGTGGTCCTGCCAGAAGCCGTAGCCCCACCAGCCGGCCCCGCCCACGGCGCCGAGCAGCACCAGCGCGACCAGCAGGCAGGCGCCGCCGTTGCGGCGGCCCGACTTCTTGCCCTTCTCCTTGCGCTTCTTCTGGGCCTCGCGGGAGTCGTCCTGTTCCCCGAGGAAGCCGGCCTCCCCGGCCTCGGCGTGCTCGTCGAGGTACCCGTCGTCCTCGTGGCGGCCGTCCTCCTGGCCGTCCCACTCGTCCGTCCCGCCCTCGCGGGCGGCGCCCACCGGGTCGGCACCGGCTTCCAGCGCGGCGGCCTCGGCCTCCCAGTCGATCCCGTCCGGGCCGGGGCCGGCGGCCGGAGCGGGCTCCGCGGCCGGCTGCGGCCGGGCCTGCTGCCGCTGCGCCTGCGCTGCCTGCTGCGGCTGGACCTGCTGCTGCGGCACCTGCGGCTGGCCGCCGGGGAAACCCTGCTGCGGGTAGCCCTGCTGCTGCACCGGCGCCTGCTGCTGGGGCATCTGCTGCTGCGGGTAGCCCTGCTGCACCGGCTGCTGCTGCGCGTACCCCTGCTGGGGGTAGCCCTGCTGCGGCACCTGCTGCGGGTAGCCCTGCTGCTGCATCTGTTGCTGGGGCACCTGCTGCTGCGGGTAGCCCTGCTGCGCCATCATCTGCTGCTGCATCTGCGGCGTCATCTGCTGCTGCGCGTACCCCTGCTGCCCGTCCCCGTACGGCTGCTGGGCCGCCTGGCCCTGCTGCGGGTAGTGCTGCTGCCACTGGCCGTCCTGCTGGCCGGGGACCGGCTGCCGGCCGTCGTACCCGGGATCACCGGGGTGCCACGGCTCGCCCTGGGGGCCGTAGCCCCCACCCAGATCGGTCATCGATCCCCTTAACCGACGGTGACGGCCGGAGGATCAAACCGGCCGTCCGGGACGACGCAGTCCCGGCTGATTCTCGAACCGGCGTGCTAGCGCAGCGCCTGGAGGGAGACGTTACCGTACCGCAGCCCCACCCCCGCCCGGGCGGACGCATCGTCAGTGAGCGATCTCACCGACGGCGCACAACACCGTCACGGTGTCGTCGCACCGGTGCCGGAAGGTGCCCCCGCCGCACCCGGCGCCACTGGGTCGGAGGACGGACCCGGCGCCGGGACGCTCGGCTTGGTCTCCGCCCGGTTGGCGTTGAACTCCGCCACGTTGCGTTGCTGCACGTCGAAGCTGTCGGTGAAGCGGGTGTCCCCCGGCTTCACGGTGACGAAGTACAGCCAGTCCCCCGGCGTCGGGTCCAGCGCCGCCATGATCGCCTGCCGCCCGGGGTTGGAGATCGGGCTCGGCGGCAGCCCGGGGTGCAGGTAGGTGTTGTACGGGGAGTCCAGTCTGGTGTCGGTCACCGAGGTGTTCAGGGTCGAACGGCCGAGCACGTAGTTGATGGTGGAGTCCAGCTGCAGGGGCATGCCCTTGGCCAGCCGGTTGTAGATGACCCGGGCCACCTTGCCCATGTCCTCGGTGTTGTCGGCCTCGCCCTGGACCATGCTGGCCACGGTGACCAGCCCGTACACGCTCTGCCCGAGGTTCTGGGCGACCACGGTGGCGTCGTCCCGGCTGAACTCCGTGCCGGCCCGGTCCACCATCTGCTTCAGCAGGTCGAAGGCGGTGGTGTCCTCGGTGACGCTGTACGTCGCGGGGAACAGGTAGCCCTCCGGGCTGCCGTTGGTGAAGTCCGGCAGGCCGAGCTCGGCGCCGCGGTCCTGGGCGGTCTTCAGGGCGGTGCCCTCGGGCAGGTTCAGCTTCTTGTCGATGGCCGCGTAGATCTGGTGGCCGCGCCAGCCCTCGGGGATGGTCAGGCCGTTGGCGTTGGCCGGATCGATCAGGATCGCCAGCGCCGCCGCGGCCGACATCTTCTGCTTCAGCGTGTACGTCCCGGGCTGGATCCGCCCGGCCGCCGCCGCACTGCCCTTCGCGGCCCGGGCGAAGGCGAGCGAGCTGGCCACCACCCCGTTGCGGACCAGCGCGGACGCGATCTGGGAGAGGCCGGCGCCCTCCGGCACCGAGACCTGCACGCTGCCGCTGCCCGGCCCGGGGAAGTCGGCCGCGGACGGGGGTTCGCGCTGCGACTGCAACCAGGTGTACCCGGTCAGCCCGATCCCGCCGAACACCGCGACCAACGCGAGCGCGGTCAGCCCGCAGGCCAGTCTGTCGCGCCGCCTGCGCGGATCCGGCGCATCGAAGCGCGGGCGGGGCGCGCCCGGCGGACGGCCCTCCGGCTCCAGCACCGGCGCACCCAGGTGGCCGGGCGTGAGCCCCGGGTGGAAGTCCTGGTCTGTCATGTCTCGCGCCCCCTCGACGGTCCCAGATCGATCCGGATCGATGTGAATCAATCCAAAACGGACACGGAAACGAATGAAAAGGGGTCCGTGCGGACGCGTCCGCACGGACCCCTCAACGGGACGTTAAACCAGGCCGGTCAGCCGGTCGCCTCGACGCTCTCACCGGGCGGGCGTCCGCTCACCCGTTCGGACTCAAGGGCAGTCTGGAGGATCACCACCGCGGCGGCCTGGTCGACCACCGAACGGCCCTTCTTCGCCTTGACCCCCGAGGCGCGCAGCCCGTGGGTCGCGGTGACGGTCGACATCCGCTCGTCCACCAGCCGCACCGGCACCGGGTAGAGCCGGTTGGCCAGCCGGGCCGCGTACGCCCGGACCTTCTCCGCCGCCGGGCCCTCCTTGCCGCTGAGCGAGCGCGGGAGCCCGACGATCACCTCCATCGCACCGTACTCGTCGACGATGGCGGCGATCCTGGCCTGCGACTTCACCCCGGCCGGGACGGTCTCCACGGGCGTGGCGAGCACCCCGTCGGGGTCGCAGGACGCGACCCCGATCCGGGCGTCCCCGACGTCGACGGCGATCCGCCGCCCCCGCCGGAAGGGCCTCTCCTCCTGCTCCATCAGCTGGCGCGCTCCGCGACCAGGCCGCGCACCGCGGCGATGGCCTCGCCGACCGCGGCCGGGTTGGAACCGCCGCCCTGGGCGACGTCGTCCTTGCCGCCACCGCCGCCGCCGAGGGTCTTGGCGGCCGTCCGGACCAGCTCGCCGGCCTTGATGCCGCGGCCGCGGGCGTCCTCGTTGGTGGCGATCACGGTCAGCGGGCGGTCGTTCGCCACGGTGAAGGCGGCGACCACGGCCGGGCGCGAGCCGAGGCGGCCGCGCACGTCCAGGACCAGCTTGCGCAGCTCGTCCGCGCCCACGCCGTCGGCGACCTGCGCGGCGACCACGGCGATGCCGTGCACGTCCTCGGCCGAGTCGGCCAGACCCGCCGCGGCGGCCAGCACCTTCTCGGCGCGGAAGCGCTCGATCTCCTTCTCGGCGTCCTTGAGCTTGGCGAGCATGCCCGAGATCTTCTCCGGCAGCTCCTCCGGGCGGCCCTTGACCAGCTCGGTGAGCTGGGAGACCACGGTGTGCTCACGGGCCAGGAACCGGTACGCGTCGCTGCCGACCAGCGCCTCGACACGGCGCACGCCGGAGCCGATCGAGGACTCGCCGAGCAGCTTCACCAGACCGAGCTGGGCGGTGTTGCCGACGTGGGTACCGCCGCACAGCTCCTTGGAGAAGTCGCCGATGGTGACGACCCGGACCTCGTCGCCGTACTTCTCGCCGAACATCGCGATGGCGCCGGCCTTGCGGGCCTGGTCCATCGTCATGACCTCGGCGGTGACCTCCAGCTCGCGGCCCAGCACGTCGTTGATCTTCTGCTCGACGTCGACCAGCACGCTGCCCGGGACGGCGGCGGGCGAGCCGAAGTCGAAGCGGAAGCGGCCGGGGGCGTTCTCGGAGCCGGCCTGGGCGGCCGTCGGGCCGAGCGCGTCGCGCAGCGCCTGGTGGGTCAGGTGGGTGGCCGAGTGGGCGCGGGCGATCGCCCGGCGGCGCTCGGTGTCGATCGTGGCGTACGCCGAGGCGCCCAGCACGACCTCGCCGAACAGCACCCCGCCGGAGTGCACGACGACGCCCGGGACGGGCTGCTGCACGTCACGGATCTCCACCACCGCGCCGGACTCCAGCCGGATCCGGCCCTGGTCGGCGAGCTGGCCACCGCCCTCGGCGTAGAACGGGGTGCGGTCGAGGATGATCTCGACCTCGTCGCCCTCGGAGGCGGCCGGCGCCGGGACGCCGTCCACCAGCAGGCCCACCACGGTGGCCTCGCCCTCGGTGAGGCTGTAGCCGGTGAAGACGCTGGCACCGGACTTGTCGGCGACCTCGCGGTACGCGGCGACGTCGGCGTGGCCCATCTTCTTGGCCTTGGCGTCCGCCTTGGCGCGGTCCCGCTGCTCCTGCATCAGGCGGCGGAAGCCGGCCTCGTCCACCTGGAGGCCCTGCTCCTCGGCCATCTCCAGGGTGAGGTCGATCGGGAAGCCGTAGGTGTCGTGCAGCTTGAAGGCCTGCTCGCCGGAGAGCACCACGCCGCCGGCCTGCTTGGTCTCGGTGACCGCGACGTCCAGCAGGTTGGTGCCCGACTTCAAGGTCTGGAGGAAGGCGGCCTCCTCGCCGACGACGACCGTCTCGATGCGCTTGCGGTCGGTCTCCAGCTCGGGGTACTGCGGGGCCATCGCCTTGATCGCGACGTCGATGAGCTCCTTGGCCACCGGCTCGGTGGCGCCCAGCAGGCGCATGTTGCGGATGGCGCGGCGCAGGATGCGGCGCAGCACGTAGCCGCGGCCCTCGTTGCCCGGGGTGACGCCGTCGCCGACCAGCATCAGCGCGGTGCGGATGTGGTCGGTGACCACGCGCAGCGAGACGTCCGACTTGTGGTCGGCGCCGTAGGTGTGGCCGGTGAGCTCGGCGGCGCGGTCGAGGATCATCCGGCTGGTGTCGATCTCGAAGAGGTTGTCGACGCCCTGGAGGATGGCGGCGAGGCGCTCCAGGCCGAGGCCGGTGTCGATGTTCTTGCTCGGCAGGTCGCCGAGGATCTCGAAGCCGTCCTTCCCGTCGCCGTGGCCGCGCTCGTACTGCATGAAGACCAGGTTCCAGATCTCCAGGTAGCGCTCGCCGTTGACGGCCGGGCCGCCCTCCTCGCCGTACGCGGGGCCGCGGTCGTAGTTGATCTCCGAGCACGGGCCGCACGGGCCGGGGACGCCCATCGACCAGAAGTTGTCCTTCATGCCCAGGCGCTGGATGCGCTCGGAGGGCACGCCGATGACGTCACGCCAGATCTGCTCGGCCTCGTCGTCGTCCTTGTAGACGGTGATCCAGAGCTTCTCCTTCTCCAGGCCGTAGCCGCCGTCCGCGACGGGACTGGTGAGCAGCTCCCAGGCGAACTTGATGGCTCCTTCCTTGAAGTAGTCACCGAAGGAGAAGTTGCCGCACATCTGGAAGAAGGAGCCGTGCCGGGTGGTCTTCCCGACCTCCTCGATGTCCAGGGTGCGCACGCACTTCTGGACGCTGGTGGCGCGCGAGAACTGCGGCTTGACCTCGCCCAGGAAGTAGGGCTTGAACGGCACCATGCCGGCGTTGACGAGCAGCAGGGTGGGGTCGTCGGCGACCAGGGACGCCGACGGAACGACGGTGTGGCCGCGCTCCTCGAAGAAGCGCAGCCAGCGGCGGCGGATCTCAGCCGACTCCATTAGTGGTCCTTCCGGTTCGGGGTGCCGCCCCGCGGCGGCAGGGCACGGCGGGGCGTTTCTTCAGTGGTCTGGGGGGTGGTGCGGGCACCGCTGGGCACAGAGCGGGTGCGGGACGGAGGCAGGGCGGCGGCCGGGCTACCGGGCGCCGCCGAGATAGCTCGGTACCGCGGCTCGCCGGAGAGGGGCAACGCGGAGCGTTTCCCGAGAAGGGCGCTGCGGGGCTCCACCACGGCGGTGCCGTGCAGCCCGAGGTCGTCCTTCAGCTGGTCCTCGCGCTCGGCCATGCCGGCCTTCACGTCCTGGGCGAACTGCTTGGCCAGATCGCCCAGGTGCAGCGCACCGCGGGCGGCGGTGCCGGAGAGACTGTCCGGGGTGAGCCGGTGCACGGCCTCGTTGGCCTTGTTCATGGCCCAGACGGTGGCGCCGGCGCCGACCGCCATCCAGAAGATGCGTCGCACCATGCCGTCAGCCCCTCACCGCGCGCCGGACCCGGGAGAACAGGCCGTTCCTGGGCGCGGTCGCGGCGCGCACCTCGGCCCGGACCAGCCGGGCCAGCTCCTCGCGCTCCCCGGCCTGTGACGGCACCGGCGGCAGGCCGCCCTGCTGCCGGGCGACGGCCTTGCGCACGCCGTAGCTGAACGCCGCGACCTTCACCAGCGGTCCGCCCAGGGTGGCGGCCACGGTGGAGGAGAGCGCGTTGGCGTTGGCGGCGGCGTCCTGCACGTTGGCGGTGATCTCGTCCACCCGCTCCAGCTGCTCGTTGGCGCTGCGCACGGCGGCGCCCGCGTCGGTCAGCAGCGGCACGGCCTGCTCGGTGACCGCGGAGACCAGGACGGCGGCCTCCTTGAGCACCCGGGAGAGGCGGACCAGCACCACGGCGAGCAGGGTGACCAGGACCGCCCAGAACACGGCGACGAGCAATCCGGCCAGCTCTCCCACGGACACCTTTGCGCGCTCCCTCGCCTTGCAGCTCTTCAGGGGGAACCCTATCGCGCCCACGCCCGGTTTCCGGACCGGGTTCTTTCCCGGGCCCGGGTGCCGCAGGGTGCGGTCCGGAATAGCTGGAACTTGCCGATTGCTTGAGGAGGCAAGGAACCGCCCGGAAGGAAACACCATGGCCGTCCACAACGCCGCCAACGAATACCGCATGGCGAAGTTCTACTTCGATTCCAAGGCGTACACCGACGCGGCCCGCATGCTCGAAGGTGTGCTGGCCGAGGAGCCGGCCAACCTCTCCGTCCGGCTGCTGCTGGCCCGCAGCTACTACCACTCCGCCCAGCTCCGCCGCGCCGAGGCCGAGCTGCTGCGGATCCTGGAGGCCGACCCGGCCGAGGACTACGCCCGGCTGATGCTCGGCCGCACCCTGGAGCGCCAGGGCCGCGCCGAGGAGGCCCGCCCGCACCTGCGGCTGGCCGCCGCGATGACCGGCGAGGGCCTGTAGCGGCGGAGACCCTGCACCAGCGCAAAAGGGGCGAGCCCCCGTCGCCTCGAAAGGCGGCGGGGGCTCGCTCGTGGTGTCGCGAAGAGCGGAACCGGGTCAGCGCGAGTAGTACTCGACGACCAGCTGCTCGTCACAGATCACCGGGACCTCCTTGCGCTGCGGCGCACGGTCCAGGCGGAAGGCCAGGGCCTTCAGGTTGACCTCGAGGTACTTCGGGGTCTGGCCCTCACCCGCGTAGCCACCCTCACGGGCGACCTGGAAGGGGACCTTCTCCTTGCTGCGCTCGCGGACGGTCACCACGTAGCCCGGCTTCATCTGGAACGACGGCTTGTTGACCTTGCCACCGTTGACCTCGATGTGGCCGTGGACGACCATCTGGCGGGCCTGGTAGATGGTGCGGGCGATGCCCGAACGCAGCACCAGCGAGTCCAGACGGGTCTCCAGCTCGGCGACGAGCGCCTCACCGGTCTTGCCCTCGGCCTTCTTGGCGCGGTCGAACGCGCGCGACAGCTGCTTCTCGCTCAGGTCGTACTGGGCGCGAAGACGCTGCTTCTCGAGCAGACGGACCTTGTAGTCCGAGTTCTGCTTGCGGCCACGGCCGTGCTGGCCGGGCGGGTACGGGCGGGCCTCGAAGTACTTGACGGACTTCGGGGTCAGCGGCACACCGAGCGCGCGCGCGATCTTGACCTTGGGACGCTTCTGGTTCGCCATGAACCAAACCTTCCTTGCTTACGAATACGGCTTTCACCAGGTGTTGACGGAGGTCGCATGTCGCGGCCCGGAGAAAACCCCGACGCCTGCGCGAAGGGATCAGCCGCTCTCCGGAGCCGGGCACAAAGTGCAAGCACGCGTGTGCCCCACCGAACCGAGGCTGGTGGGCTGCACGCGACACCGAAACGGTGCGCGACGCTCCTGGTGCGGGCCTCCCGGAGGAGGCCTACCGCCGATGCCCCGCTGGTGCGGCCGGTCGGTGGGGTCTCCCCCGCCGCCGTCCCGGGACACGGCACTCCGACGAAGTATACCGGTGGATCACCCGCCCTTTTCCCCGGGCTGCTCCTCGGCCTTCTGCTCCGGCTTCTCCGGCGCCTTCCCGGCCTTCTTCTCCACCCTGCGCTCCCCTCGCAGCCGCCCGCGCGTCCACTCCACCACGTCCGCGTACCGGGCCTCGCCGCCGCGCCTGGTCGGCTGGTAGTACTCCTTGCCGTGCACCGCGTCCGGCGCGTACTGCTGGGCGGCGATGCCCTCCGGCAGGTCGTGCGGGTACCGGTAGCCCTTGCCGTGGCCGAGCTTGCCCGCGCCGCCGTAGTGCGCGTCCCGCAGGTGGGACGGGACGGCGCCCGCCAGGCCCTGCCGGACGTCCGCCAGTGCCGCGTCGATCGCCAGGTAGGCGGCGTTGGACTTGGGTGCCAGGGCCAGCGCGATGGCCGCCTGGGAGAGGATGATCCGGGCCTCCGGGAAGCCGATCAGGGCCACCGCCTGAGCCGCCGCCACCGCCGTCTGCAGGGCTGTCGGATCCGCCAGGCCGACGTCCTCGCTGGCCGAGATCATCAGCCGGCGGGCGATGAACCGCGGGTCCTCCCCCGCCTCGATCATCCGGGCCAGGTAGTGCAGGGTGGCGTCCACGTCGCTGCCGCGGATCGACTTGATCAGCGCACTCGCCACGTCGTAGTGCTGGTCGCCGTCCTTGTCGTAGCGCACCGCCGCGTGGTTGACCGCCGTCTCGGTGGTGGCCAGCGTGATGCTGGACTCGCCCTTCTCCAGTGCCGCCCCGGCCGCCGCCTCCAGCGTGGTGAGCGCCCGCCGGGCGTCCCCGCCGGCCAGCCGCACCAGGTGGTCCTCGGCCTCCGCGGACAGCTCCAGCGCACCCTCCAGACCGCGCTCGTCGGTCACCGCGCGGCGCAGCAGCGCCCGGATGTCCTCGTCGGTCAGCGACTCCAGGGTGAGCAGCAGCGAGCGGGACAGCAGCGGGGAGATCACCGAGAAGTACGGGTTCTCGGTGGTCGCCGCGATCAGGGTGACCCAGCGGTTCTCCACGGCAGGCAGCAGCGAGTCCTGCTGGGCCTTGGAGAAGCGGTGGATCTCGTCCAGGAAGAGCACCGTCTCCCGGCCGGACATCCCGACCGCCCGCCGGGCGCCGTCGATCACCGCCCGGACCTCCTTGACCCCGGCGGTGATCGCGGACAGCTCCACGAAGCGGCCCTCGACCGCCTGGCTGATCACGTGCGCCAGGGTGGTCTTGCCGGTGCCGGGCGGCCCCCAGAGGATCACCGAGCTGGTCGCCGCCGGACCGCGCGAGCCCCCGACCAGCCGGCGCAGCGGCGAGCCGGGCTTCAGCAGCTGCCGCTGCCCGGCCACCTCGTCCAGGGTGCGCGGACGCATCCGTACGGCCAGGGGCGCCCGGCCGGGCTCCCTGGTCTGGCGTTCCTCGGCTGCGGCGGTGAAGAGGTCCGGTTCGTCCACACCGGAAGCCTATGCGAGGCCCCGGACAGCCCGCCAAGACCCGTGGGAAGCGTCCTACTCCAGCCCGACGGCGTGGTCCGGGACGTACTTCTGCAGGTCGCGCGGGGGCCGCTGGTAGCCGCGCGGGGCCGGGCGGGGCGGCAGTTTGATCCGCGGCGCCTTGATCTCCTGGTACGGCACGGTGGACAGCAGGTGGGCGATCATGTTGATCCGGGCCCGGCGCTTGTCGTCGCTCTCCACCACGTGCCAGGGCGAGTCCGGGATGTCGGTGTGGATGAACATCTCGTCCTTGGCCCGCGAGTAGTCCTCCCAGCGGGTGATCGACTCGACGTCCATCGGGGAGAGCTTCCAGCGCTTCATCGGGTCCTCCAGCCGGTCCCGGAACCGCCGTTCCTGCTCGGTGTCGCTCACCGAGAACCAGTACTTGCGCAGCAGGATGCCCGCCTCGATCAGCATCCGCTCGAAGGTCGGGCACTGGTGCAGGAACTGCCAGTACTCCTCGTCGGTGCAGAAACCCATCACCCGCTCGACCCCGGCGCGGTTGTACCAGCTGCGGTCGAACAGCACGATCTCCCCGGCTGCCGGCAGGTGCTCGACGTACCGCTGGAAGTACCACTGGGTCTTCTGCCGCTCGGTCGGCGTGGGCAACGCCGCGACCCGGGCGACCCGCGGGTTCAGGTACTCCGTCACCCGCTTGATCGCTCCGCCCTTGCCCGCGGCGTCACGTCCTTCGAAGACCACCACCAGCCGGGCGCCCTCGGCCCGCACCCACTCCTGGAGCTTCACCAGCTCCTGCTGCAACCGCAGCAGCTCCCGCTCGTACGGCCTCCTCGCCAACTGCTTCGGCTTCGCGGTCCGCTGCTCCTCGGCCACCCTCTGATCCTCCGTCCGACTGATGCTGATGCACACTCACCGTAGGCGCAGCACGGCGAATTCGCAGGTCGGAGCGGTCAGATCGGAAAGGAACAGGTCGAGACCACGATCGCGGCCGGGCGTCGCTCCTAGACCGCGACGAAGGGCTCGGGGTAGCGGCAGAGCCCGCGCGGGCCGCCGTCGTACGCGGCCAGCGGCAGCGCCTGGAAGTACGCCTCCGGCACCTCGAACGGGCCGGTGACCGCGTGCCGCCCGGCCGGCGCGAAGCCGAACCGCGCGTAGTACTCCGGGTCGCCGAGGACGACCACGAGCTTCTCGCCCGCCTCCTCGGCCGCCGCCAGCGCGGCCCGGACGACCAGCTCGCCGACGCCCCGGCGCTGGCACTCGGGCGCCACCGCGACCGGCGCGAGCGCCAGCCCCTTGCCGCCGCCGACCCGCAGCCGGGTCAGCAGCGCGTGCCCGATCACCAGCCCCGACTCGTCGACCGCCACCACGGACAGGCCGGGCAGCCAGGCCGGATCGCGGCGCAGCGCGTCCACCAGGTCCGCCTCGTCCGGACCGGGGAACGCGGCCATGTGGACGCGTCGAGTCGCCGGGGCGTCCTGCGGACATTCGACTCTCGTTGTGACCTGCATGAGTCAACCCTCCCTGTGTCGCACACCGTTGTGGACCGGCCCCGGACGGCAGGTGGGCCGTCCGGGGCCGTTGCAGGTTAGCGGATGACGCGATGTCAGGACTTGGGCTGCGCCTCGCCCTTGGCGTCCTCGCGGACCTTGGGCTGGGCGTCCACGCCGGCCTCGCGGCGCTGCGCCGGGGTGATCGGGGTCGGGGCGCCGGTCAGCGGGTCGCCACCGGTGGACGTCTTCGGGAAGGCGATGACGTCCCGGATGGTGTCGTACCCGCCCAGCAGGGTGACGATCCGGTCCAGGCCGAAGGCGACACCGCCGTGCGGCGGCGGGCCGTAGTTGAAGGCGTCCAGCAGGAAGCCGAACTGCGAGGCCGCCTCCTCCTCGGAGAGGCCGATCGCGTCGAACGCCCGCTTCTGCACGTCGCGCTGGTGGATACGGATCGAACCGCCGCCCAGCTCCGAGCCGTTGAGGACCAGGTCGTAGGCGTTGGACAGCGCCGAGCCCGGGTCGGTGTCGAAAGTGGCCAGCGACTCCGCGGTCGGGGCGGTGAACGGGTGGTGCACCGCGTGCCAGCCCTGGAACTGGCCCTTGTCGTCCTCGATCGGCTCGAACATCGGGAAGTCGACGACCCAGAGGAAGGCCCACTTGGACTCGTCGATCAGCTCGCAGCGGCGGCCGATCTCCAGACGGGCGGCGCCGAGCAGCTCCTGCGAGGCGCGCTCCTTGCCGGCCGCGAAGAAGATCGCGTCGCCGTTCTTGGCGCCCGCGGCGGCGGCGAGGCCGGCCAGGTGCTCCTCGGAGAGGTTCTTGGCGACCGGGCCGCGCAGCTCGCCGGTCTCGGCGTCGATGAGGACGTACGCCAGGCCCTTGGCGCCGCGCGCCTTGGCCCAGTCCTGCCAGGCGTCCAGCTGCTTGCGCGGCTGCGAGGCGCCGCCGGGCATGACCACGGCGCCGACGTACGGGGCCTGGAAGACGCGGAAGTCGGTGCCCTTGAAGTACTCGGTCAGGTCGGTGAGTTCCTGGCCGAAGCGGACGTCCGGCTTGTCCGAGCCGTAGCGGCCCATGGCGTCCGCGTAGGTCATCCGCGGCAGCGGGTTGGGGATCTCGTAGCCGTGCACCTCGCGCCAGACGGCACCGATGATCTTCTCGCCGAGGGCCAGGATGTCCTCCTGGTCGACGAACGAGGCCTCGATGTCCAGCTGGGTGAACTCCGGCTGCCGGTCGGCGCGGAAGTCCTCGTCGCGGAAGCAGCGGGCGATCTGGTAGTAGCGCTCCATGCCGGCCACCATCAGCAGCTGCTTGAACAGCTGGGGCGACTGCGGCAGGGCGTACCAGTGGCCGGGCTGGAGGCGGACCGGGACCAGGAAGTCGCGGGCGCCCTCGGGGGTGGAGCGGGTGAGGTACGGCGTCTCGATGTCGAGGTAGTCGTTCTCCTCCATCACCCGGCGGATGATGTTGTTGACCTTGGAGCGCAGGCGCAGGCCCTTGGCCGGGCCCTCGCGGCGCAGGTCCAGGTAGCGGTAGCGCAGCCGGACCTCCTCGTTGACCGTGCCCGGCTCGTACTCGGCGACCGGGAAGGGCAGCGGGGCCGCCTCGGAGAGCACCTCGATCCCGCTGACGACGACCTCGACCGCACCGGTCGGGATGTCCGGGTTCTCGTTGCCCTCGGGGCGGACCCGGACGTCGCCGACGACCTTGACGCAGTACTCGGCGCGCAGGCCGTGCACCGAGTCGAGGTCGCGGACCACGATCTGCACGGTGCCGGAGGCGTCGCGCAGGTCGATGAAGGCGACGCCGCCGTGGTCGCGGCGGCGGGCGACCCAGCCGGCCAGGGTGACGGTGGTGCCTGCGTGCTCCGGGCGGAGCGTGCCCGCGTCGTGCGTGCGGATCACAGCTGCTTCTCCTTCAGGGTGGTGACGAGTGCGTCGAGGGCGACGGGGGTCTGCTCGCCGGTGCTCATGTCCTTGAGCTGGACAACGCCCTCGGCGAGGTCCCGGTCACCGGCGATCAGGGCGAAGCGGGCGCCGGACCGGTCGGCGGACTTCATGGCGTTCTTGATGCTCTTCACGCCGAAGGCGAGGTCGGTGGCCACGCCGGCCCGGCGCAGCTCGATCACCTTGGTGAAGAGCACGTTCTTGGCCTCCTCGCCCAGCGCGACCGCGTACACGGCCGTGGCGGCCGGCAGGTCGAGGGTGACGCCCTCGGCCTCCAGCGCGAGGAAGGTACGGTCCACACCGAGGGCCCAGCCGACGGAGGGCAGTGCCGGGCCGCCGATCATCTCGGAGAGGCCGTCGTAGCGGCCGCCGCCGCCGATCGCGGACTGGGCGCCGAGGCCGTTGTGCACGAACTCGAAGGTGGTGCGGGTGTAGTAGTCCAGGCCGCGCACCAGCTTGGGGTCGTCCACGAAGGCCACGCCCGCCGCGGTGAGCAGCTCGCGGACCTTCTCGTCGTACGCCTTGCACTCCTCGCACAGGTAGTCGCGCAGCATCGGGGCGTCGACCAGCTGGGCCTGCACCGACTCGCGCTTGTCGTCGAGGACGCGCAGCGGGTTGATCTCGGCGCGGCGGCGGGTGTCCTCGTCCAGGTCCAGGCCGGAGAGGAACTCGATCAGCGCGGCGCGGTAGACCGGGCGGCACTGCTTGTCGCCGAGGCTGTTGAGCAGCAGCGAGTAGTTGCTCAGACCCAGCGAGCGGAAGGCGTCGTCGGCCAGGATGATCAGCTCGGCGTCCAGCGCCGGGTCCTCGGCCCCGATCGCCTCGGCGCCGACCTGGGAGAACTGGCGGTAGCGGCCCTTCTGGGCCCGCTCGTAGCGGTAGTACGAGCCGGAGTACCAGAGCTTGACCGGCAGGTTGCCCTGCTTGTGCAGGTTGGCCTGGAGGGCGGCACGCAGCACCGAGGCGGTGCCCTCCGGGCGCAGCGCGAGCTCGTCGCCACCCTTCGTGGTGAGGGTGTACATCTCCTTGCTGACGATGTCGGTGGACTCGCCGACACCGCGGGAGAACAGCTTCACGTCCTCGAAGACCGGGGTCTCGACGTAGCCGTAACCGGCCCGGCGGGCGGGCGCGGCGATGCGCTCGCGGATCGCCAGGAAGGTCGCGGAGCTGGGGGGCAGCAGGTCGTAGGTGCCCTTGGGGGCGGTGAAGGTGCTCAACTTCTCTTCCGTCACATTCCTCGTCGCGGGAAAGCCGGGGCGCCCGCCGCCCCTGCTGCCTGTCGGAGGTAGGGGTTGGTGGCGCGCTCGCGGCCGATGGTGGTCTGACCGCCGTGGCCGGAGAGGACCACGGTGGAGTCGTCGAGGGGCAGGCACACCCGGGCCAGCGAGTTCATGATCGCCTCGCTGTCCCCGCCCGGGAGGTCGGTACGCCCTATGGAGCCGGCGAACAGCAGGTCACCCGAGAAGAGCACCGGGGGGAGGTCCTCGGCACCGGGCGTCCGGAAGGTCACCGACCCCCCGGTATGGCCCGGGGCGTGGTCCACGGTGAGCTTCAGGCCGGCCAGCTCCAGCACGCTGCCGTCGGTGAGCTCGCGCACATCGTCGGGCTCGCCGACGGTGAGCTCGCCCATCAGCTGGGTGCCCAGGGAGCGGCCGAGCGCCTTCTCCGGGTCGGACATCATGTACCGGTCCTCGGGGTGGATCCAGGCCGGGACGCCGCGGGCGCCGCAGACCGGGACCACCGAGGCCACGTGGTCGATGTGGCCGTGGGTGAGCAGCACGGCGACGGGCTTCAGCCGGTGCTCGCGGACCAGTTCCTCGACGCCGCGGGCCGCCTGGTGGCCCGGATCGACGATGACGCACTCCTCGCCCGCAGCCGGAGCGACCAGGTAGCAGTTGGTGCCCCAGGCTCCAGCGGGGAATCCGGCGATGAACACGCGCGTCCTTCGGGTGTGCGGCGGTCGGCTGCGGCGGCTACCAGTGGTGATGCTGCCAGTGGTGATTTAGGTGCAGCCTACCGGCGCCGCGGGTCCGGTTGCGAACCAGATAGGGGTGACGGGGCGCCGCGGCCCGGCAGGTTCACCGCGTTCTTACGGGCCCGGTCCCTACACTTGGCCGCCGAGGGATGCGATGATCCGCTCCGGAATCCATCCACTTTTCCCGCACATCCGTAGGAGACACGGCCGGTGGTCAGCAGCGAACAGCGGCGGCGGCAGCTCGCCCGAGAGAAGTACGAGCGCCAGTTGGAGCGCCGGGTCGCGGCCGCGGCCGCGCGCAAGCGGCGCAATGCGGTCCTGGGCGCCTCGCTCGCCGTCGTGCTGCTGGCCGGCGGCGGCACCCTGATCGCCACCGGCGCGTTCAGCTCGGACGACAAGGGCGACAAGAAGGCCTCGGCCGCGCAGAGCGCCCAGCCCGTGCCGACCGGCGCCGGGGAGCCGACCACCCCGACCCGCAAGCCGGTCGAGGGCTGCGCCGCCCCGGCGCCGGGCGCGCCCAACGGCAAGCAGTGGCAGGCCGAGCCGCCCATGACGATCGACCCGAGCGGCTCGTACGCCATGACGCTGGACAGCAACTGCGGCAAGGTGACGATCGCACTGGACGCGGCCAAGGCCCCGCACACCGTGAACTCCTTCGCCTTCCTGGCCGGCGAGCAGTACTTCGACCACACCAAGTGCCACCGCCTCACCACCGAGGGCATCTACGTGCTCCAGTGCGGCGACCCGACGGCCAGCGCGACCGTCCCGGGCGGCTCCGGCGGCCCCGGCTACAAGTTCGCCGACGAGAACCTGACCGGCGCGACCTACCCGGCCGGCACCGTGGCGATGGCCAACTCCGGCCCGGGCACCAACGGCAGCCAGTTCTTCCTGGTCTACAAGGACACCAAGCTGCCGCCGAACTACACCCCCTTCGGCAAGGTCACCGGTGGCCTCGACGTGGTGCAGAAGATCGCCGCCGCGGGCACCCTGGAGGGCTCCTCGGACGGCCACCCGATGGCCGACGTCACCTTCAACTCCGTTACGGTGGCGAAGGGTTGACCGACTCCGGGGCTGTCCGCGAGTGGCCTGCGCGCCGCTCCCGCACGGCCCCGGACCGAAATCGCCCGGCCCGGATGCGGACAGCACCGGTCCTGGTCGCCTATGTTGGCGTTGTATAGGGTGCCCGGACCCGCCTAGCCGTCACCCTCGGCAGCAAGGCACGGCGGACGGGGACGGCGGACTCTTTCGGTCCGTCGCACATCAACTGTGGACGACGGACGCGCGCCGCCCCGGCGCGGGCGCGACGTCATGTGGAGGACGCGCTATGAGCAGCGACCCGTGGGGCCGTGTGGACGAGCAGGGCACGGTCTACGTCAGGACGGCCGACGGTGAACGCGTCGTCGGTTCCTGGCAGGCCGGCTCGCCCGAGGAGGCCCTCGCCTACTTCGAGCGCAAGTACCAGGGCATCGAGGTGGAGATCGGCCTGCTGGAGAAGCGGGTGCGCACCACCGACCTGGCCGCCAAGGACGCCCAGACCGCGCTGGAGCACCTGCGCGCCCAGGTGGTCGAGGGGCACGCGGTCGGCGACCTGGAGTCCCTGGCGAAGCGGCTGGACACGCTCGCCGGCGAGATCGAGAGCCGGCGCGAGGAGCGCAAGGCCGCCCGCGCCAAGGCCCAGGACGAGGCCCGTGGGGCCAAGGAGGCCCTGGTCGCCGAGGCCGAGCAACTCGCCGAGTCCACCCAGTGGCGGGAGGCCGGGGACCGGCTGCGCGCCCTGGTGGACACCTGGAAGGGCCTGCCGCGGCTGGACCGCAAGAGTGACGACGAGCTGTGGCACCGCTTCTCGCACGCCCGTTCGGTCTTCTCCAAGCACCGCAAGGCGCACTTCGCCACCCTGGACGCCGAGCGCGACAAGGCCCGGCAGACCAAGGAGTCGCTGGTCGCCGAGGCCGAGGCGCTGTCCTCGTCCACGGAGTGGGGCAGCACCGCGGCCGCCTACCGCGACCTGATGGCGCGCTGGAAGGCCGCCGGCCGGGCCCAGCGGGACATCGAGGACGAGCTGTGGGCGCGGTTCCGCGGCGCCCAGGACGTCTTCTTCCAGGCCCGCTCCGCGGTGTTCAGCGAGCGGGACGCCGAGCAGGTGGCCAACCAGAAGCTCAAGGAGGCGCTGGCCGCCGAGGCCGAGGCGATCCTGCCGATCACCGACCTCAAGGCCGCCAAGGCCGCGCTGCGCGAGGTCAACGAGCGCTGGGAGGCGATCGGGCACGTGCCGCGCGAGGTCCGTCCGAAGCTGGACGGCCGGCTGAACGCGGTCGAGCGGGCCATCCGCGAGGCCGAGGACGCCGAGTGGAAGCGCTCCAACCCGGAGGCCAAGGCCCGCGCGGCCGGCATGGTGGGCCTGTTCCAGGCGAAGGCCGACAAGATCCAGGCCGACCTGGCCAAGGCCCGCGCGGCCGGCAACGCCTCCAAGGCGGCCAAGCTGGAGTCCGAGCTGGCCGGCGTGCAGACCCTGCTGGAGCAGGCGCACAAGAGCCAGGAGGAGTTCAGCGGCTGACCGCCCTGACGCCCTGAACGGCGAAGGCCCCCGGGATCCTCCCGGGGGCCTTCGCCGCTGCTGCTTTCGGGCGGAGGGCGCCGCCTACTTGCGGGCGGAGGTGACGCGGTAGACGTCGTACACGCCCTCGACGCCGCGCACCGCCTTGAGCACGTGGCCCAGGTGCTTCGGGTCGCCCATCTCGAAGGTGAAGCGGCTCATCGCCACCCGGTCCCTGGAGGTCTGCACCGCCGCCGACAGGATGTTGACGTGCTGGTCGGAGAGCACCCGGGTGACGTCCGAGAGCAGCCGGGAGCGGTCCAGCGCCTCGACCTGGATGGCCACCAGGAAGACCGAGGACTGGGTGGCCGCCCACTCGACGTCGATCATGCGTTCCGGCTGCTGGCTCAGCGCCTCCACGTTGACGCAGTCGGCGCGGTGCACCGAGACGCCGTTGCCGCGGGTCACGAAGCCGACGATCGGGTCGCCCGGCACCGGGGTGCAGCAGCGGGAGAGCTTGACCCAGACGTCCTCGACGCCCTTGACGATCACGCCCGGGTCGCCCTTGGCCCGGCGGCGCACCGCGCGGCGGTTGTCGTGGGTCGGGGTGGCGGTCTCCGCCAGGTCCTCGGTCGCGCCCTCCTCGCCGCCGAGCGCCTGGACCAGCTTCTGCACGATGTTCGGCGCGGCGACGTGGCCCTCGCCGATCGCGGCGTAGAGCGAGGAGATGTCGGGGTAGCGCATCTCGTGGGCCAGGGTGACCAGCGAGTCGCCGGTCAGGATCCGCTGGATCGGCAGGCCCTGCTTGCGCATCGCCCGGACGATCGCCTCCTTGCCGTGCTCGATCGCCTCCTCGCGGCGCTCCTTGGAGAACCAGGCGCGGATCTTGTTGCGGGCGCGCGGCGACTTGACGAAGCCCAGCCAGTCCCGGGACGGGCCGGCGTTCTCCGCCTTGGAGGTGAACACCTCGACGGTGTCGCCGTTCTCCAGGGTCGACTCCAGCGGCACCAGCCGCCCGTTGACCCGGGCGCCTATCGTCCGGTAGCCGACCTCGGTGTGCACCGCGAAGGCGAAGTCGACCGGGGTCGCCCCGGCCGGCAGGGCTATCACGTCGCCCTTGGGGGTGAAGACGAAGACCTCGTTGCTGGCCAGGTCGAAGCGGAGCGACTCCAGGAACTCGCCCGGGTCGGCGGTCTCCTTCTGCCAGTCCAGCAGCTGCCGCAGCCAGGCCATCTCGTTGACGGCGCCGGCCTTGTCGTCCTTGCGGACCTGGGTCGGGGTGTCGGTGCGGACCTTGGACGCCCCGGCCACCGCGCGCTGCTTGTACTTCCAGTGCGCGGCGATGCCGTACTCGGCCCGCCGGTGCATGTCGAAGGTGCGGATCTGCAGCTCGACCGGCTTGCCCCCGGGACCGATCACCGTGGTGTGCAGCGACTGGTACATGTTGAACTTGGGCATCGCGATGTAGTCCTTGAACCGCCCCGGCACCGGGTTCCACCGCGCGTGGATGGTGCCCAGTGCCGCGTAGCAGTCGCGGACGGTGTCGACCAGGACCCGGATGCCCACCAGGTCGTAGATCTCGGCGAAGTCCCGGCCCCGGACGATCATCTTCTGGTAGACCGAGTAGTAGTGCTTCGGCCGGCCGGTGACGGAGGCGGTGATCCGGGCGCCGCGCAGGTCCGCCTGGACCTGGTCGATGACGGTCGCCAGGTACTCGTCCCGCTTGGGGGCGCGCTCGGCGACCAGCCGGACGATCTCGTCGTACATCTTGGGGTAGAGGATCGCGAAGGCGAGGTCCTCCAGCTCCCACTTGATGGTGTTCATGCCCAGCCGGTGCGCCAGCGGGGCGTAGATCTCCAGCGTCTCGCGGGCCTTCTTCTCCTGCTTCTCCCGCTTGAGGTAGCGCATCGTGCGCATGTTGTGCAGGCGGTCGGCCAGCTTGATCACCAGGACGCGCGGGTCCTTGGCCATCGCCACGACCATCTTGCGGACGGTCTCGGCCTGCGCGGCCTCGCCGAACTTGACCCGGTCCAGCTTGGTGACGCCGTCCACCAGCAGCGCCACCGAGTCGCCGAAGTCCTTGCGCAGGGTCTCCAGGCCGTAGTCGGTGTCCTCGACGGTGTCGTGCAGCAGCCCGGCCATCAGGGTCGGGGCGTCCATCCCGAGCTCGGCCAGGATCGTCGCGACGGCCAGCGGGTGGGTGATGTACGGGTCGCCGCTCTTGCGCTTCTGCCCGCGGTGCCACTTCTCGGCCACCGCGTAGGCGCGCTCGATGTCGCGCAGCAGTGCCGGGTCGGCCTTGGGGTCGTTGGCCCGGATCGAGCGGAACAGCGGCTCCAGGACAGGGTTGAGCACGCTGGAGCGCTGGCCTCCCAGCCGGGCCAGCCGGGCCCGCATGCCGCCGGTGGAGCCGCGGCCGGAGGGGCCGAGCGAGCGCGAGGAGGTCGGCGCCGGGCGTGCCGGGGTGGCCCCCGAGGGCGTGGGACGGTTTTCGGGGGTGGCCGCTGCGGCCGTGGGCACAACCTCGTCGGGCAAGGACAACTCCTCGGGGCACCGGGGCCGACCCCTGCCGTGGCCCGAACGGTCGGGTACAACCGGGAGGGGATGAATCTTCATGGTACCGAGCCGGGCGCCGAGGTGTTCATCCGGCCGGGCCCGGAAACGGGAGGACGGCGGTCGGATGTTCCGACCGCCGTCCCCTTGAGAGGTCCCTCAGATCGTGACCAGCGTCTCCAGCGGAGCGCCGTCGAGGTGCTCGGCCAGCCGCTCGCGGCCGTCCAGGAAGCCCAGCTCCATCAGCACCACGACGCCCGCCAGCTGGGCCCCGGCCTCCTTCACCAGGTCCAGCGAGGCGCCGATGGTGCCACCGGTGGCCAGCACGTCGTCCACCACCAGCACCCGCTCACCGGGCGCGAAGGCGTCGCACTGCACCTCCAGCGTCGCCGAGCCGTACTCCAGCTCGTACGAGCGCCGGAACACCTCGCCGGGCAGCTTGCCCTGCTTGCGGATCGGCACGAAGCCGAGCCCGGCCGCGAAGGCCGCCGGGGCCGCCAGCACGAAGCCGCGCGCCTCCAGGCCCACCACCTTGGTCGCACCGAGCGCCTCGGCCCGGTCCGCCAGCGCCCGGGTGAGGGCGCCGAAGGCCTCGGCGTCGGCGAGCAGCGGCGCGATGTCCTTGAACAGCACACCCGGCTTCGGGTAGTCCGGGACGTCCCGGATCCGGCTGTTCAGCAGCTCGGCCAGTGCGGTGTCGGCGGTGGTCACGGTTCTGTCCTTCACGGTGGTGGGGCCTCGGAGTCGCGGCCGGGGTCAGCGCTTGGTGGACGGACGGCCCTTGGCACGGGTGCCGGCCGACCGGCCACGCTGTCCGACCATACCCGCAGGCTGCTCCTCGCCCGTCGGCTCCTCGTCCACCGCGACGCCGTCCGCTGCCTCGGCCTTGGCGGCCCGGTGCTGCAGGACCCGCTTGCGCAGCGCCTTCATCTCCGGCTGCTCCTCCTTGAGCTGCGCCAGCAGCGGGGTGGCGACGCAGATCGAGGAGTAGGCACCGGCCGCGAGACCGATGAACAGCGCGAGCGAGATGTCGTTCAGGGTGCCGGCGCCCAGGAGGCCGCCACCGATGAACAGCAGCGCGGCGACCGGCAGCAGCGCCACCACGGTGGTGTTGAGCGAGCGCACCAGGGTCTGGTTGAGGCCCGCGTTGGCCGCCTCGCTGTAAGTGAGCTTGTTCTGCTTGGTGATCCCCTTGGTGTTCTCCTTCACGGTGTCGAAGACGACGACCGTGTCGTAGAGCGAGTAACCGAGGATGGTCAGGAAGCCGATCACCGTACCCGGGGTGACCTCGAAGCCCACCAGGGCGTACACGCCGATGGTGATCAGGAGGTCGTGGATGAGGGCGACCAGGGCGGACACCGCCATCCGCCACTCGAAGGCGATCGCCAGGTAGACCGTCACCAGGATCATGAAGACGATCAGACCGGTGAGCGCCTTCTGGGAGATCTGCTTGCCCCAGCTGGGGCCGATCACCTGGGCCTCGACGGTGTCCAGCGGCACGCCGAGCTTCTGCGAGAGCTCGGAGCGGATCTCGTCCGAGCTCTTCGGCTCCTCGGTGCTGACCTGGATGCGGATCTTGCCGTTGTCGGACGACTGGACCAGCGGGTGCGAGGAGACGACCCCGTTCGCGGTGTCCTGCGCCTGGGAGACCGTCAGCCCCGGCTTGGCCACGGTGTAGACCGAGCCGCCCTTGAACTCGATGCCCAGGTGCAGGCCCATGGTCAGGCCGATCGCCGCGACCAGCACGATCACGCCGGAGATGGAGTACCAGAGCTTGCGGCGACCGACGAAGTCGAAGCTGACTTCGCCCTGGTAGAGCCGGTGGCCCAGGTTGGAGAAGCGTGACACGGTGTCAGGCCTCCTTCACGGCGGCAGAGGAGGGGTTACGGCGACGGCTGCTGCGCAGCGGCGGGCGGGCGCCCAGCCGCTTCGGGTCCAGGCCGGACCACGGGTGACCGTTCAGGAAGAACTTTCGGCGGGCCAGCAGCGTGATCAGCGGCTTGGTGAAGAGGAAGATCACCACGACGTCGAGCGCGGTGGTCAGACCCAGGGTGAACGCGAAGCCCTGGACCTTGCCGACCGAGACCACGTAGAGCACGGCGGCACAGAGGAAGGACACGAAGTCCGAGACCAGGATGGTGCGCCGGGCGCGCGGCCAGGCCCGCTGGACCGCCGGGCGCAGCGGGGCGCCCTCGCGGACCTCGTCGCGGATGCGCTCGAAGTACACGATGAAGGAGTCGGCGGTGATACCGATCGCGACGATCGCACCGCAGACCGCCGGCAGGTTCAGCGCGAAGCCGATCGCATTGCCGAGCAGGCTCATGATCGAGTAGGTCAGGGCCGCCGAGACGAGCAGACCGGCGATCGAGACCAGGCCGAGGCCGCGGTAGTAGACCAGCGAGTAGGCGACCACCAGGATCATGCCGATCGCGCCGGCGACCAGACCGGCCTTGAGCTGGTCGCTGCCGAGCGCCGGGGAGACGGTGGTGATGTCGCTCTTGCTGAACTCCAGCGGCAGGGCGCCGTAGCCCAGCACGTTGGCGAGGTCCTGCGCCTCGGTCTGCTTGAACTGGCCGGTGATGACCGCGCTGCCGCCCGGGATCGGGCCGTTGACCTGCGGGTGCGAGACGACCTGGTTGTCCAGCACGATGGCGAACTGGTTGGTCGGCGGGGTCTGGGTGGCCAGCTGGCCGGTGATCTTGGAGAAGGCGTCGGTGCCGGCGCCGTTGAACTGGAGCTGGACCTGCCAGCCCGCGCCGGTCTGGGTGTCGATGCCGGCCTGGGCCTTCTCGACGTCCGAGCCCTTCACGGCCACGGGGCCGAGGGCCAGCTTCTCGTAGTAGCCCTTCTCGGCCTTCTGGGAGCAGGCGACGACGGGCTTGTCCTCGGCGCCGGTCTGGGCGGCGCGGACCTCGGGCTTGGAGCAGTCCAGGGCGGCGAACGCGGAGGCCAGCTCCGGCGGCACGGTGCCCTGGGTCATCGCGGCGCTGAGATCGGCGGCCGACGGGGTGGCCGGGGCGCTCGGGGCGCCGGCGGCCGGGGCCGCGCTGCCGGTGGCGGAGGGCGCGGCACCGGTGGCGGCGGCGGTCGGGCTGGCGCCCTCGGCGGCCAGCGCCTCGCTCGCGGCGCGGCCCTGCTTGGTGGCGCTCGCGGCCGCGGACGGAGTGCCGGTCGCGGCACCCGCGGACGGGGTGGCGCCTGCGGACGGGGCCGCACCCGGGGTGCCGGTGGCGCCCGCGGACGGGGTGTCGGCAGGCGCCGGGGCGGTGACGCCACTGGGGGCCACGGCCAGGACCGGGCGGAAGAACAGCTTGGCGGTGGTACCCACCTGGTCCGCCGCGTTCTGCCGGTCGCCGCCCTTGGGGATGTTCACGATGATCGTGTCCGAGCCCTGGGTCTGGACCTCCGCCTCGGAGACACCCATCCCGTTGACGCGGCGCTCGATGATCCCGACGGCGATGTCCATGTTGGACTTGGTGAGCGCCTTGGGGTCGGTCGACTTCGCGGTCAGCGTGATGCTGGTGCCGCCGGCGAGATCGATCCCGAGCCGGGGCTTGGTGGTGCCGTTCCCGAACATGAGGGCGACCAGTCCGACGGTGACGACCAGGATGAGGGCCAGCGCCCGCCCTGGGTAGCCGTCGCGCGGGCGCGACTTGGGTGTTGCCACCTTGCTCGTTTCTCCCTGTCCATGCCACTCCCCCGGCCGTACCCCCGGCCGGCGGATGTCGGGACGGGGGTACGGTGGTTGGGCGGCCCTGAGGTCCTGTGGGCTCGCGGCACTGCGCCGCGCGACCGGGCGGGTTGCCCGGCCGTACTACTTGCTCGCGGGAGCCCCGCCCTCGGCATCGCCCTTCTCGGCGCTGTCCTTGGTGAGCGTCAGCGGCTTGTCCTCGACCGGCTCGGCGTCCTCGGCCTCCGGCTCGGGCAGCTCGTCATCGGCGGGGCGGCCGTTGATGATCGCGTCGTACTCCTGGGGCTCCAGGACGGCCGCGATGGCGCTCTTGGTGAAGTGGGTGACCACGCCGGGCGCGATCTCCAGCTCGACGGTCTCCTCGTTGACCGCCTTCACCTGGGCGTACAGGCCACCGATGGTGCGCACCCCCGCCCCGGGCTCCAGCGCGGTCTGCATCTGCTGCATCTGCTGCTGGCGCTTCTTCTGCGACCGGAACATGAGCACGATCGCGATGATCGGGAGGAGAAGGATGATGAGGTTCACTGCAGCCAGGGTCCTTTACGGGCCGCCGGCCGGCGGCCTGTGTGGTATTGGTCGGCCCGTCAGGTGAGAGGGGCGGTCCGGCGGAGTCTAGGCGACCCCGAATCGATCGGACAACGCCAAGCATCGCATCCTGCCGCCGAAAGTGGCGACCTTCCGCCTGCACAGTTTCCCCGGACCCCGCTCCGGGCTTCTCCCCGTGCCACCACGGCGGCGCCGGGGTGGGAACCGACCCGCCGGAGTCACCCGTTCAGCCGATGGCGGTCAACTTTCGTCGGCGGGGAACAGCTCCGGCTGCGCCGGAACAACCCCGCGAGTGGTCTGGACCGGCGGGGTCTGTGCTGGGGGAGTCAGGCCGAGGTGCTGCCACGCGGCCGCGGTGGCGATCCGGCCGCGCGGAGTACGGGCGAGCAGGCCCTCGCGGACCAGGAAGGGCTCGGCGACCTCCTCGACCGTCTCGGACTCCTCCCCCACCGCGACCGCGAGTGTCGACAAACCGACCGGGCCGCCGCCGAACAGCCGCAGCAGCGCGTCCAGCACCGCGCGGTCCAGCCGGTCCAGGCCACGGGCGTCCACCTCGTAGACGTCCAGCGCCTGGGCGGCGATCTCGGCGGTGACCTGGCCGTCGTGCCGGACCTGGGCGTAGTCGCGGACCCGGCGCAGCAGCCGGTTGGCGATGCGCGGGGTGCCGCGCGAGCGCCCGGCGATCTCGGCCGCGCCGGCCGGGTCTATCTCCACGTCCAGCAGCGTGGCCGAGCGGTGCACCACCCGCTGGAGCTCGGCCGGGGCGTAGAACTCCATGTGCCCGGTGAAGCCGAAGCGGTCGCGCAGCGGCGGCGGCAGCAGGCCGGCCCGGGTGGTGGCACCGACCAGGGTGAAGGGCGGCAGCTCCAGGGGGATGGCGGTGGCGCCCGGACCCTTGCCGACGATCACGTCGACCCGGAAGTCCTCCATCGCCATGTAGAGCATCTCCTCGGCCGGCCGGGACATCCGGTGGATCTCGTCGAGGAAGAGCACCTCGCCCTCGGTGAGCGAGGAGAGGATCGCCGCGAGGTCCCCGGCGTGCTGGATGGCCGGGCCGGAGGTGATCCGGATCGGGGCGCCCAGCTCGGCGGCGATGATCATGGACAGGGTGGTCTTGCCGAGCCCGGGCGGCCCGCTCAGCAGCACGTGGTCGGGCGCGCTGCCGCGCTTGCGGGCGGCCTGGAGCACCAGCGACAGCTGCTCGCGCACCCGCTCCTGGCCGATGAACTCGTCCAGCAGCTTGGGGCGCAGCGCCGCCTCCACCGCCTGGTCCTCACCGTCGGCGGCGGCCGTGACCAGCCGGTCGGCGGGTTCCGGGTCGTACATCGTCGCGGGCTCCAGAGTCTCCAGTGTCGACAAAAGGACAGATCGGCAGATGGTCAGCGGGCGCGGTTGAGGCCGCGCAGGGCGAGCCGGAGCAGGGCGCCGACGTCCGGCGTCGCCTGTGCCTCGGCCTCCGGGGTGACGGCCGCGACCGCCTCGTCCGCCTCGCGCGGGGCGTAGCCGAGGCCGGTCAGCGCGGAGTGCAGCTGCTCGCTCCACGGCGCCGGGCCGGTCGCGATCGGCTTCTGCGCGGGGACGGCGCCGTGCGGGGCACCGAGCTTGTCCTTGTACTCCAGCAGCAGCTTGGCCGCCTTGGCCTTCCCGATGCCCGGCACCGCGACCAGCGCCTTCTCGTCGCCGCCGGCGACCGCGGCGCGCAGCGCGTCGGGGCTGTGCACGCCGAGGATCGCCTGCGCCAGCTTGGGGCCGACACCGGGCGCGGCCTGGAGGATCTCGAACACGGCGCGCTCGTCGTCGTCCGCGAAGCCGAACAGTGTCAGCGAGTCCTCCCGGACCACCAGCGAGGTGGCGAGCCGGGCCGGCTCGCCCAGCCGCAGCCCGGCCAGGGTGTTCGGGGTGCACTGCATGGCCATTCCGACCCCGCCGACCTCGACCACCGCGATCCCGGAGGAGATGGCCGCCACGGGCCCTTGCACGAAGGCGATCATCGGACGGTGCCTTTCAGGGGGGTGGAACGGGGGGTGGCGCGGGCGGCCCGGACGGCGGCCTCCAGCCGGTTGGTCGCCCCGCCGCGCCAGATGTGGCAGATGGCCAGCGCCAGCGCGTCGGCGGCGTCGGCGGGCTTGGGCGGCGCGTCCAGCCGCAGCAGGCGCTGGACCATGGCGGTGACCTGCGCCTTGTCGGCCCGGCCGGAGCCGGTGACGGCGGCCTTGACCTCGCTGGGGGTGTGCAGGGTGACGGGTATGCCGCGCCGGGTGGCGCAGAGCATCGCGACGGCGCTGGCCTGGGCGGTGCCCATCACGGTGCGGACGTTGTGCTGGGCGAAGACCCGCTCGACGGCGACCAGGTCGGGCCGGTGCTCGTCCAGCCAGGCCTCGATGCCCTGCTCGACCCGGAGCAGCCGCTGCCCGATCTCGGCGTCGGCGGGGGTGCGCACCACGCCGACCCCGGCCATCCGCAGCGGCCGGCCCGGCGCGCCCTCGACCACGCCGACTCCGCACCTGGTCAGCCCCGGGTCCACGCCCAGTACCCGTACCACTCGCCCCGCCTCTCGTCGATCGCCGCCCGGAGGCGACCTGCGAAGGCTACCGTCCGGGTCCGACAACCCCGCCGACGACACCGGCCCGGTGGTCCAGGGACCACCGGGCCGGGCAGTGAGAACGGTCACTCACCGACGATCACCGGGCGGTGATCACTCGGCGTCGAGCTGCGCGCCGACCTCGTCGGAGATGTCGAAGTTGGCGAAGACGTTCTGCACGTCGTCGCTGTCCTCCAGCGCGTCGATCAGCTTGAGGATCTTGCGGGCGCCGTCGACGTCCAGCTCGACCTGCATGCTGGGGAGGAAGTTGGCCTCGGCCGAGTCGTAGTCGACGCCGGCATCGACCAGCGCGGTGCGCACGGCGACCATCTTCGAGGCCTCGGAGACGATCTCGAACGAGTCGCCGAGGTCGTTGATCTCCTCCGGCTCCTGGTCCAGGACGACCTCGAACAGCTTGTCCTCGTCCACGCCGTCGGCCTTGGGGACGATGACGACACCCTTGCGGGTGAACAGGTACGACACCGAACCCGGGTCGGCCATCGAGCCGCCGTTGCGGGTCATCGCGACGCGCACGTCGGAGGCGGCGCGGTTGCGGTTGTCGGTGAGGCACTCGATCAGGACCGCGACGCCGTTCGGGCCGTAGCCCTCGTACATGATGGTCTGGTAGTCGGCGCCGCCGGCCTCCAGGCCGCCACCGCGCTTGACGGCGCGGTTGATGTTGTCGATCGGGACCGAGCTCTTCTTCGCCTTCTGGATGGCGTCGTAGAGGGTCGGGTTGCCCGCCGGGTCGGGACCGCCGGTGCGCGCCGCCACCTCGATGTTCTTGATCATCTTGGCGAAGAGCTTGCCGCGCTTGGCGTCGATCACGGCCTTCTTGTGCTTGGTGGTAGCCCACTTAGAGTGGCCGGACATCGCCAGCTCCTTTACGTCGCCAAAGGGAAATGAAACAGATGAGATCTTACCGGTGTCGTCACCGGTGAGGCGCACACGGTCAACGCGCGGCCGACGCGGTCAGCGCGCGGCCGCCGCCAGGTGCTCCTCGACCATCCGCACGAAGTACGCGTGCACCCGGTGGTCGCCGGTCAGCTCCGGGTGGAACGAGGTGGCCAGCAGGTTGCCCTGGCGCACCGCCACGATCCGGCTCTCCGGGCCGTCCGCGGCGGGCAGCTCGGCCAGTACCCTGACGCCCGCGCCGACCGCCTCGACCCAGGGGGCGCGGATGAAGACGCCGTGCACCGGGGCGTCGTCCAGGCCCGCGAAGTCGATCCCCGACTCGAAGGACTCGTTCTGGCGGCCGAAGGCGTTGCGGCGCACCGTCATGTCGATGCCGCCCACGGTCTCCTGGTCCTCGCGGCCGTCCAGGATCTTGTCCGCCAGCATGATCATGCCCGCGCAGGTGCCGTAGACCGGCATCCCGGCGGCGACCCGCTCGCGCAGCGGGTCCATCACGCCGAACAGCAGCGCCAGCTTGGACATGGTGGTGGACTCCCCGCCGGGGATCACCAGCGCGTCGACCTCGGCCAGCTCCTCGGCGCGACGCACCGGACGGGCGAGCGCGTCGGCCTCGGCCAGCGCCACCAGGTGCTCTCGGACGTCGCCCTGGAGGGCGAGGACGCCGATGACAGGAGTGCTCACGGTCTTCAACCTCAATCGATCGTTACGACGGACTACGTGGCACGGCCCGCCGCGCGCCGAGGCGCTGCGGCGGGCCGGCTCAAAGGGTGGCGATTACCAGCCGCGGTTGGCGTAGCGCTCGGTCTCCGGCAGGGTGTCGCAGTTGATGCCGACCATGGCCTCGCCCAGGTTGCGGGAGGCGTCCGCGATGATCTTCGGGTCGTCGAAGAAGGTGGTGGCCTTCACGATGGCGGCGGCGCGCTTGGCCGGGTCGCCCGACTTGAAGATGCCGGAGCCGACGAAGACGCCCTCGGCGCCCAGCTGACGCATCAGCGCGGCGTCGGCCGGGGTGGCCACGCCACCGGCGGAGAACAGCACGACCGGCAGCTTGCCGAGCTCGGCGACCTCCTTGACCAGCTCGTACGGGGCGCGCAGCTCCTTGGCGGCGGCGTACAGCTCGTTGTGGTCCAGGGCGCGCAGGTGGCCGATCTCGTTCTTGATCTGGCGCAGGTGGCGAACGGCCTCGACGACGTTGCCGGTGCCGGCCTCACCCTTCGAGCGGATCATGGCCGCGCCCTCGGCGATGCGGCGCAGGGCCTCGCCCAGGTTGGTGGCGCCACAGACGAAGGGGGTGGTGAAGGCCCACTTGTCCGAGTGGTTGACCTCGTCGGCCGGGGTCAGCACCTCGGACTCGTCGATGTAGTCGACACCCAGGGACTGGAGCACCTGGGCCTCGACGAAGTGACCGATGCGGGACTTGGCCATCACCGGGATGGAGACCGCCTCGATGATCTCCTCGATCATGTTCGGGTCGGACATGCGGGCCACGCCGCCGTCCTTGCGGATGTCCGCCGGAACCCGCTCCAGGGCCATGACGGCCACCGCGCCGGCGTCCTCGGCGATCTTGGCCTGCTCGGCGTTGACCACGTCCATGATCACACCGCCCTTGAGCTGCTCGGCCATGCCGCGCTTGACCCGGGCGGTACCGATCTGCGGCTGGTCTGCGGTGGTGGGGGTGGTGGACACGTGAGACCTCACTCGAAGATGAATCAGTGCTATCGCCCTATGGTAGGCAGACCGGGTGGCCCACTCATGCGCCACCAAGTCCAGCCCGGACGACGGGATACGACAAACGGGCCGTATCCGGGGGACACCTTAAGCAGGCGCCCCTTCGGGGGTAAGAGCGGGAGGCGGGGCATCGTCCATCTCGAACGCCAACGGGAACGGCGCCTTCCCCGCCAGCCGGAAGTACCGCACCAGCCGGTGCTCGCGCACCGCCCGCGCCGCCCGCACCGCGTCGTTGTGGAACCGTCGGGCCATCGGCACCCGCCGCACCGCGGCCGTCAGATCACGAACCGCGTCCTCGCCCCCCGGCTCGGCCATCAGCGCCGCCACCTGCGCCGGCTCCTCGAACACCGCCCGCAGCGCCAGGCTCAACTGACTCTCCGCCACCTCGCGCTGCTCGTCCTCGGCCTGCCGGGCCGCGTGCGCCGCGTCCAGCAGCAACAGCGAGGCCGCCGGATCCAGCAACGACGACGTCGCCAGCTCCATCGCCACCGAGGCCCGCCGGACCAGCTGCGCGTCCAGCGCCGCCCGCGCGGCGTCGATCCGGGCGTGCAGCCGGTCCAACCGGCCGGCCGTCCAACTCAGGTACATGCCGAACAGCACCACGGCCACGCCGGCCCAGATCCAGGTAGTCACGGGCCGCTACGTTACCCGGTGTCACCGGTTCAGCCCCGAGCGGTCGCGTTCCGGTAGCTCTCCCGGTCGATGTCCGCGATGTTCACCGCCGTGAACAGCCGGGTGCCCGGCTTCGGCCGGACGTACCGGGCCAGCAGCGCCAGCACGCCCTCGCTCAACGCCGCCTTCGCCTCCGGCGTGCGGCCCGGGAAGATCTGGAACTCCACGAACACCTGGGTGTCGGCGGCGGCCCCGCTGGTGCCGACCACGAGCACCTCGCTCTGCCGGAACACCGTCTTGCAGGACTCCGGCTTCGCGTCGATCGTCGCCTCCGCCAGCCGGTTGATCGCCAGGCCGAGGCCCCGGCGGTCGAAGGTGCCGGCCAGGTCGGCCGAGTAGTCGACGGAGATCTGCGGCATCGTTGCCCCCGTGAATCGCAGTGGTGCGGACGCCCGACCCTAACTCCGCCGACCCCCGGCGCCGCCGCGGGGTGCCGGGCGCAGTCCGAACCGGCTAGTCCCGGGCCAGCCCGAACCGGCCCCGCCGCCCGCTGCGCACGTCCTCCTCGACCACGGCCGCCTCGCCGGCCGTCACGGTCTCGTACACCGCCAGGATGTCCGCACCGACCGTCGACCAGTCGAACCGCCGCACGTGCCGCGACGCCGCGTCCCGCAGCTCCTCCAGCCGCGCCGGATCGCCCAGCAGCCGCAGCGCCGTACGGGCCAGCGCGTCCGCGTCCTCCACCGGGAACAGCTCCCCCGCGTCCCCGCCGTCCAGCACCTGCTTGAACGCGTCCAGGTCGCTCGCCAGCACCGGCGCGCCCGCGGACATCGCCTCGACCAGGATGATCCCGAAGCTCTCGCCACCGGTGTTCGGCGCCACGTACAGGTCCACGCTGCGCAGCAGCCGGGCCTTGTCCCGGTCGCTCACCATGCCGAGGAACTCCACCTGCCGGCGCACCTCGGGCGCCAGGCCCGCGACGGCCTCCTCCTCGTCGCCCTTGCCCGCCACCAGCAGCCGCACCCCCGGCCGCTCCGCCAGGATCCTCGGCAGCGCCGCCAGCAGCGTCGGCAGGCCCTTGCGCGGCTCGTTGATCCGGCCGATGAAGCCGATCGTGCCCGGCTCCCCCTTCGCCGCGCCGCCGGTCCAGCGCTCGTCCGGCTCGGCCTCGGCGAAGAAGCCCACGTCCACACCGTTCGGGATCACCACCGCGTCCCCGCCGAGGTGCTCCACCAGAGTGCGACGGGCGTACTCCGACACCGCGATCCGGGCCCGCATCTTCTCCAGCCCCGGCTGGAGGATCGGCGAGGCCGCGATCATCACCCGCGACCTCGGGTTGGAGGTGTGGAAGGTCCCCACCATCGGCCCGGTCGCCGACCAGGCGGCCAGCATCGACAGGCTCGGCGCGGCCGGCTCGTGCACGTGCAGGATGTCGAAGCGCCCGTCGTGCAGCCAGCGCCGCACCCGCGCCGCCGACAGGATCCCGAAGCTCAGCCGCGCCACCGACCCGTTGTACGGCACCGCCACCGACCGCCCGGCCGGGACCACGTACGGCGGCAGCGCCTCGTCGTCCTCGGCCGGCGCCAGCACCGACACCTCGTGCCCCAGACCGATCAGGTGCTCGGCCAGGTCCCGGATGTGGAACTGCACCCCACCGGGGACGTCCCAGTCGTACGGGCAGACGATGCCGATCTTCACGGGTTCCTCAAGCTCCTTCGGACAGTCGTGCGGGCGGGAGGGGCGGAACGGGTCAGGCCCCGGAGGCCTCGGCCGCGGGCTCCGGCGCCGCCTCCGCGCGCTCCGCGGGCGCCGCCTCCACCGTCTCACGGGCCGGCAGGTCGGCCAGCCAGAACCGCTGCAGCATGTGCCAGTCCTGCGGGTGCTCGCGGATGCCCCGCTCCCACACCTCCGCCATCGCCTGGGTCATCGCCCGGGTGCGCTCCTTGCGGTCGCCCTCCTCGGGCACCGGCACCTCGGGGTGGATCCGCGCCCTCAGCACCGGGCCGTCGTACCAGAGCGTCACCGGCAGCAGCGCCGCCCCGGTCCGCTGGCACAGCGCCGACGGACCGGCCGGCATCCGGGTCGGCTCGCCGAAGAACGACACCCCGATGCCCGCCTCCGACAGGTCCCGGTCCCCCACCAGGCAGACCAGCCGGCCCTCGCGCAGCCGCCGCGCCAGCGTGCCGATCACGTTCACCGAACCACCGGTCAGCGCCAGGACCTCCATGCCCTGGCCCTCCCGGAACGCCACGAACCGGTCGAACAGACGCTCCGGCTTCAACCGCTCCGCGACCGTGGTGAACGGGTAGCCCTGCTGCGCCACCCAGGTCCCCGCGAGGTCCCAGTTGCCCATGTGCGGCAGGGTGATCACCGCGCCCCGCCCGGACTCCATCGCCGCCCGCAGGTTCTCGAAGCCGTCCACCCGGACGTCCCGGGCCACCCGCTCCCGGCTCCACACCGGCAGCCGGAACGACTCCATCCAGTACCGCAGGTACGAGCGCATCCCGGCCCGGGAGAGCTCCCGCATCGCGGCCTCGTCCAGCCCCGGACGGACCCGCCGCAGGTTCGCCTCCAGCTGGAGCACCCGCTTGCCGCGCTTGCGCCACGCGTAGTCCGCCAGTTGGTCGAACAGCCCCCGGGCCACCCGCTCCGGCAGGTGCTTCAGCAGCCCCCACCCCAGCGCGTACGCCCAGTACACCAGTCGGTCCGTCACCGCAGGACGCCCCCCATCAGCTCCCGGCCGCCGCTCGGTCGGCCTCGAACGCCTCCCGGCGCACGGTCAGTATCCGCTGGAACACCGTCACCAGGCTGCCCGCCGCCACCAGCCACAACGCCACCGGCAGCAGCCACTCCACGTACGGCACACCGAACTTGTGCAGACCCGCGACACCGGCCGCCACCAGACTGGCCACCAGCCGCTCGGCCCGCTCCACCAGCCCCGACACGTCGCACGGCAGACCCTGGCTCTCGGCCCGCGCCTTGGTGTACGACACCACCAGACCGCTCGCCAGACAGAAGATCGCCACTGCGCAGAGCAGGTTGTTGTCGCCCTTGCCCGCGTACCACATCGCCAGACCGCCGAAGATCGCCGCATCCGCGACCCGGTCCAGGGTGGAGTCGAGGAACGCCCCCCACTTCGTGCTCCGGCCCAGCTGGCGGGCCATGTTCCCGTCCACCAGGTCCGAGAAGATGAACAGCGTGATCGTGATGGTGCCCCAGAAGAACTCCCCTCGCGGGAAGAACACCAGCGCACCGGCCACCGAACCGGCGGTACCGATCAGCGTCACGGCGTCCGGGCTCACGCCCAGGCGGATCAGGAACGCGGCGAACGGGGTCAGGACACGTGTGAAGAAGGCACGCGCGTATTTGTTGAGCATGGCCTTCCCAGCCGCTCCGATCTCCCAGATACCCGCCTGGCGCAGCACGCGCAGCAGACGGCCGGGCGGATCAGCCCGTCCGGCCCACCCATCGTAGCCAGGCCGGGGACACGCTCCGGCGCACGCACCGCCGCACCCCGCCCCCGCCACGGCCCGCACACGTACGGTCACCGACCGGCCGTACGACACGCGCCACCGCAACACCCGACCCTAGACTGCGAAGGACAGCCTCGGCGCCACGGGAGGAGACCCCGATGCCCGACCGCAGCACGGCACGAGCCGGCCAGGCACCCGCCGTCACCGGCCCGCAGGACCTGCGCAACGTCGTCCTCATCGGCTCCAGCGGTGTGGGCAAGACCACCCTCGCCGAATCCCTCGCCCTCGCCGCCGGCGCGATCGGCCGGGCCGGCCGGGTCACCGACGGCACCACCGTCTCCGACCACGAGGACATCGAGCACCAGCAGCAGCGCTCCGTCCAGCTCGCCCTCCTCCCGCTCGAATGGAAGGGCGTCAAGATCAACCTGATCGACCCGCCCGGCCACCCCGACTTCACCGCCGACCTGCGCGCCGCCCTGCACGCCGCCGACGCCGCCGTCTTCGTCGTCTCCGCCACCGACCCGGTCACCGCCCCCACCCGCGCCCTGTGGCGCGAATGCGCCGCCGAGGGCATCCCCCGCGCGATCGCCGTCGCCAAACTCGACCTCGCCCGCAACGGCTTCGACGACATCCTCACGGCCTGCCACGACGCCTTCGGCCTGGGCCCGGACACCCTCCGCCCGCTCTTCCAGCCGGTCTTCCACGACGGACACCCCGACGGCAGCGTCGACCTCCTCACCGGCGGCGCCTACGGCGACGCCGAGCCCCTGCCCGACACCACGCCCGCCCACGACAGCCTCGTGGAGGCCATCTCCGGCCAGGACGACACCCTCATGGAGCGCTACCTCTCCGGCGCCCCCCTCGACACCGAGTCCCTCGAAGCCGGCCTGCGCCGCGAAGTCCTCTCCTGCGCCCTCCACCCCGCCGTCCCCACCAGCGAGAACGGCCTCGGCGCCGCCGAACTCCTCGACCTCATCGCGCACACCTTCCCCAACCCCACCGAACGCACCCGCCCCGCCCCCGAGTGCGACCCCGACGCCCCGCTCGCCGCCCAGGTCGTCCGCGTCACCGGCGACGCCTACGTCGGCCGGATCAGCCTGCTGCGCCTGTACGCCGGCACCCTGCGCCCCGACACCAGGATCCACCTCGACGGCCCCGCCCACACCGCCGACCAGAACGGCGACGAACGCGTCACCACCCTCACCAACCCCTTCGGCAAGCTCCAGCGCCCCGTCCCGCACGCCATCGCCGGCGACCTCGTCTGCGCCGCCAAACTCACCACCGCCCGGGCCGGCGACACCGTCCACGACCCCGGCCACCCCGTCGCGCTCGAGGGCTGGACCCTCCCCGAGCCGCTGCTCCCGATCGCCGTCGAAGCCCACAGCAAGGCCGACGACGACAAGCTCTCCCAGGCCCTCTCCCGCCTCACCGCCGAGGACCCGGCGCTACGCCTGGAACAGAACCCCGACACCCACCAGCTCGTCCTCTGGTGCACCGGTGAGGCCCACGCCGAGGTCGTCCTCGACCGCCTGCGCACCCGCCACGGCGTCCACGTCGACACCGTCGAACCCAAGGTCGCCCTGCGCGAGACCTTCGGCACCGCCGCCGCCGGCCACGGCCGCCTGGTCAAGCAGTCCGGCGGCCACGGCCAGTACGCCATCTGCGACCTGGAGGTCGAACCGCTCCCGGCCGGCTCCGGGTTCGAGTTCCAGGAGCACGTCGTCGGCGGCGCCGTCCCCAAGCACTTCATCCCCTCCGTCGAGAAGGGCGTCCGCGCCCAGCTCGCCAAGGGCGTCTCCACCGGGTACCCGCTCGTCGACGTCCGGGTCACCCTCACGGACGGCAAGGCGCACTCCGTCGACTCCTCCGACGCGTCCTTCCAGAACGCCGCCGCCCTCGCCCTGCGCGACGCCGCCGAGCACGCCGTCATCCGCCTGCTCGAACCCGTCGCCGCCGTCAGCGTCCTGCTGCCCGACGACTACCTCGGCGCCGTCCTCGGCGACCTCTCCGCCCGCCGCGGCCGCGTCCTCGGCACCGAGACCGGCGGCACCGGCCTCACCCTGCTGCGCGCCGAGGTCCCCGAACTCGAACTCGTCCGCTACCCGGTCGACCTGCGCTCGCTCACCCACGGCACCGCCGAGTTCTCCCGCGCCTACCTGCGCCACGAACCCATGCCCGCCGCCCTGGCCGGGCGCTACACCGACTGAACGGACTTCCGGTTCGGCAGCGCGCAGGCCGCCGTGCCCCCCGGCATCCGGTGCCGGTTGCGCGACACCCAGCGGTAGGCCAGCCCCGCCAGCGGCCGCACCGGCGCCGCCGTCAACACCGCGCCCAGGTACGCCCACACCCCGCCGGAGCGCATCAGCAGCCGCGCAACCGCCTGCGCGCCCCCGTACACCCGGCCGGTCGGCGTCACCCAGAGCACCTCGCGCTCCGCCCGCTCGGCCGACACCTCGCCCCGGCCGCCGGCCTGCCCGTCCAGCCCCGCCAGATCCGCGAACTGGAACGGCACCGCCTCCCAGCCCCCCGAGGCCAGCGTCTGCCGCAGGTACCGCTCCGCCCAGCGCACGCAGGACGAACAGAACGCACAGTCCCCGTCGAAGACCAGCACCGGATCCTTCACGGCCGCTCCCCTTTCCTCGCTCCCGCCCTCCATCCTGCCCCACCACCACCAGGGACACCTCGGCGGGTATCGACCCGTCCGAAGCTGGGCATCATGCCCCTCAGGCCTCCGGTGACGGCACTTCAGACGATCATCCACGCGGGGGTGCCACGGCACGGTAACCTGCCGCTGACAAGGGGAGGAGGGACGCCACCGTGACCACACTCGACATGACCCCGGGTGCGCAGATACCCCGGACCGATGCCGGCCCGCAGACCGCCATCACCCAGGGGCTCTCCTCGACCGCCTACCGCGACGGTGAGATCAAGGACTTCGTCGGTGCCGTCACCGACGCCACGGAGAAGAAGGGCCGCTTCGCGCTCTTCCGCCCCAACCTCGGCGAGGCGTTCAGCAAGGCGCTGATCTCCCGTGCCCTGGGCGGCGGCCGGAAACCCCTCGTCCCGGCCTTCGGAGTCGACACCCGCCAGGTCGTCGAGCACTGCCTGGCCGCCGAGGAACTGCGCAACACCCGCGACCGGCAGCTCAGCACCGTCTCCATCGCCACCATCGTGCTCTTCCTCCCCGGCACCCT
This sequence comes from Kitasatospora sp. NPDC093102, assembly GCF_040683915.1. Taxonomy (NCBI): domain Bacteria; kingdom Bacillati; phylum Actinomycetota; class Actinomycetes; order Kitasatosporales; family Streptomycetaceae; genus Kitasatospora; species Kitasatospora sp. NPDC093102. The sequence continues at coordinate 177,536 of NZ_JBFBFA010000007.1, forward strand.
GATCTGGCTCGGCGCCTTCCAGCTCCGCGCCTGGCTCAAGCGGGACAACCCGAAGAACGCGGACATCTACGGCGGCCTGGTGCTCGCCGCGACCGCCGTCCTCGCCGTCGTGTTCGCGTGGCGCCCGCCGGCCAGCGGCCTCCTCGGCATCTACCTGCGCATCACCATGCTCGCCCCGGTCATCGGCTGGTTCCTCGCCCGCCGGATCGTCGAGCGCTCCGCCAAGGACCTGCGCACCCGCTGGCAGGCACTGGTCGAGGGCAGCGCGGTGGCCGCCACCGTCGCCAAGGCCGTCCCCCGCGACGACCTCGACAAGAAGGCCACCGACCTGCGCGACAAGCTCGGCCGCCTGGACGCCGAGCAGGAGACCAACATCCACCACTACGCCGGACCCAAGGGCATCCTCGGCGCCGGCCGCCGCTGGGGCGAGTGGCGCCTCGCCGACACCCTCCACCCCGCCGAGGGCCACGTCGACTTCCGCGCCTTCCACCCCTGGGACCTGATCCGCCGGATCTCCTCCCACCTCAAGGGCCTCGGCGTCAGCCACGTCGCCAACAGCGGCATGCCCAACGTCGCCATCAAGCAGTGGGTGGTCTTCGACATCGGCGAGGGCGCCGACGAGATCGGCCGCCCCGGCAGCGCCGACATGGACGGCGACCGGATGCGCGACTTCGCCGTGCAGAGCGTCGCCGACAAGCAGACCTTCTCCGGCGGCCCCCGGCACTACCTCGCCACCCAGTTCATCACCCACGACGGCAAGCTGGTCCTCACCTTCACCGTCACCGTCACCCTGCTCGCCAACGTCCTGAACATCACCGTGTCCGGCTACGCGCTCGGCCCGGTCAAGGGCGTCTTCTTCGACAAGCCCAAGGACAAGGAGAAGTCGGTCGCCAAGACCGTGAAGTTCTGGGAGGAGCGCACCGTCAAGCTCCCCCTGATCGACAACGACGAGGTCGTCCGCCAGGCCGTCCGCGCCCCCTTCTACCGGATGCCCGGCCTGCTCGGCTGGCTCGGTGGCGGGCTCGGCCTCCCGGAGCCGTTCGGGCTGCGGCACATCTGGGCCGGCCGGGCCTGGGAGAACCGCTCCATGGTCGACAACGCCCAGAACGCCTCCGTCCCGGTGCTCGCCGCGGTCCACGCCGCCACGCTGGAGTTCCTGGAGGAGCACGACCTGGACGCCGACCGCTTCTTCAAGAACCGCACCTCGATCATCAAGTCCGAGGCGCAGAGCCCCCGGCCGTACGACGTCGACACCTTCAACGCCAAATGATCCGGAGAGCACGGGAGGGCCCCACCGAGATCCTCGGTGGGGCCCTCCCGTGCTCTCCGGATCAGCCCTGCGGCCAGACCTCGGCCAGCATCTTCCGGGTGTCCGCCAGCAGCTGCGGCAGCACCTTGGTGTGACCGACCACCGGCATGAAGTTGGTGTCCCCGCCCCAGCGCGGCACCACGTGCTGGTGCAGGTGCGCCGCGATCCCGGCTCCGGCCGCCGCACCCTGGTTCATCCCGATGTTGAACCCGTGTGCCCCGGAGGCCGCCCGCAGCGCCGTCATCGCCTTCTTGGTGAAGTCCGCCAGCTCGGCCGTCTCGGCCCCGTCCAGGTCGGTGTAGTCGGCCACGTGCCGGTACGGGACCACCATCAGGTGCCCGCCGTTGTACGGGTACAGGTTCAGCACCGCGAACACGGCAGTCCCCCGGGCGATGACCAGCCCGTCCTCGTCGCTCAGGGACGGGATCGAGCAGAACGGACAACCGTCATCCGGAGCCGGGCCGGTGGGCTTGTTCTCACCCTGGATGTAGGCCATCCGATGAGGCGTCCACAGGCGGCGGAAGCCGTCCGGCTCACCGACGCCCCGCTGAAGTTCCGGCTCAGTCGTCATGCTGATCAGCATATTCGCCCGACGGTGCTTGCAAAGCCGCGCGGGGCAGACTCATCGAGAGCCTGCCCCGCGCGGGACTTCGTGGACCGCGTCGGCCACCGGGACGCCGGGGGCTCCCCCGCTCAGGCGGGGAACTGATCACACCTGGATACGGCGCGCCACGGCATCGACGATCTCGGCGACGGCCTCGTCACGGGGCACGCCGTTCTTCTGCTCGCCGTTGCGGTAGCGGAAGGAGACGGCACCCGCCTCGACGTCGTCGTTGCCCGCGATGAGCATGTACGGGACCTTGCTCTTCTGCGCGTTCCTGATCTTCTTCTGCATGCGGTCGTCCGAGGTGTCCACCTCGACCCGGATCCCGTGCTTCTTCAGCTCGGCCGCGACCTCCAGCAGGTACGGCACGTGCTCGTCGGTGATCGGGATGCCGGTGACGGTGACCGGGGCCAGCCACGGCGGCATGGCGCCGGCGTAGTGCTCCAGCAGCACCGCGAAGAACCGCTCGATCGAACCGAAGAGCGCCCGGTGGATCATGACCGGCCGCTGGCGCGATCCGTCCGCCGCGGTGTACTCCAGGTCGAAGCGCTCCGGCAGGTTGAAGTCGAGCTGGATGGTCGACATCTGCCAGGTACGGCCGATGGCGTCCTTCGCCTGCACCGAGATCTTCGGGCCGTAGAAGGCAGCGCCGCCCGGGTCCGGAACCAGCGGGAGGCCCTGCTTCTCGGCCACGCTCGCCAGGACGCGGGTGGCCTCCTCCCAGGTCTCGTCGCTGCCGACGTACTTCACCGGGTCCTTGGTCGACAGCTCCAGGTAGAAGTCGGTCAGACCGTAGTCACGAAGGAGGTTGAGCACGAAGGTCAGGGTCGAGTCGAGCTCGTCCGCCATCTGCTCGCGGGTGCAGTAGATGTGCGCGTCGTCCTGCGTGAAGCCGCGGGCACGGGTCAGGCCGTGCACCACGCCGGACTTCTCGTAGCGGTACACCGTCCCGAACTCGAAGAGGCGCAGCGGCAGTTCACGGTACGAGCGGCCGCGCGCGTCGAAGATCAGGTTGTGCATCGGGCAGTTCATCGGCTTGAGGTAGTAGTCCACGCCCTCGTCGAGCTGCATGGGCGGGTACATGCCGTCCGCGTACCAGTCGAGGTGGCCGCTCTTCTCGAAGAGCTTCCCCTTGGTGGCGTGCGGGGTGTAGACGAACTCGTAGCCCTCTTCCTCGTGCCGCTTGCGCGAGTAGTCCTCCATGGCCCGGCGGATGATGCCGCCCCTGGGGTGGAAGACGGCGAGGCCGGAGCCGATCTCCTCGGGGATGGAGAAGAGGTCGAGCTCGTTGCCGAGCTTGCGGTGGTCGCGCTTCTCGGCCTCGACGAGGAAGTCGAGGTGGGCCTTCAGCTCGTCCTTGGTCGGCCAGGCGGTGCCGTAGATGCGCTGCAGCTGCGGGTTCTTCTCGCTGCCGCGCCAGTAGGCGGACGCGTTGCGCATCAGCTTGAACGCCGGGATGTGCCGGGTGCTGGGCAGGTGCGGGCCGCGGCAGAGGTCGCCCCAGCACTGCTCGCCGGACTTGGCGTCCAGGTTGTCGTAGATGGTGAGCTCACCGGCGCCGACCTCGACGTCGGCGCCCTCGCCGGCGGTGGCGGCGGAGCCCTTGAGGCCGATCAGCTCCAGCTTGTACGGCTCGGCGGCCAGCTCCTCGCGGGCGGCCTCGTCAGTGACCACGCGGCGGGAGAACTTCTGCCCGCGCTTGATGATCTCCTGCATCTTCTTCTCGACGGCCTTGAGGTCATCGGGGTGGAAGGGCTTCTCGACGTCGAAGTCGTAGTAGAAGCCGTCCTTGACCGGCGGGCCGATGCCGAGCTTGGCCTCCGGGTAGAGCTGCTGCACGGCCTGGGCCATGACGTGCGCGGTGGAGTGGCGCAGGATGTCGAGGCCGTCCTTGCTGCCGATCGCGACCGGCTCGACCTCGTCGCCGTCCTGGAGGACATAGGCGAGGTCCTTGAGCTGGCCGCCGACGCGGGCGGCGATGATCGAGCGGTCGTCGGCGAAGAGCTCGGCGGCCGTGGTGCCCGTCGTCACCACGCGCTCTTCCCGATCGGGTTCGCGGCTGATGATTACCCGGACGTCCGTCACCGGTCTCTCCTGACGTGCTGGATTTCAGAGGACGCAGCACTGCGCTGCGCGTGACGATGGTACCGAGAGCGCCGCCCCTGCCGTCCACCTATGCCCCGTCTCCCGCTCCCTCCGCCTTCTCCCCGAGCGACTTCAGCAGCCGCTCGCGGTCCCCTTCCTCCCAGCCGCAGAGCTCCAGTCCGTGTGGGCGGGTCAGCCGGCGGAAGCCGCCGTGCCGGTCCAGCCGGCCGGAGACCCGGACCGGCAGTCCCGCGAGGTGGGCCTCGGCGGCGAGCCGGTAGTCGGGGTCGGGCAGGCGGAGCTTGAGCTCGCGGACCTCGGCGCCGGTCAGCACCCGCAGCCGTACCGAGCCCGGGCCGGCCGGGTCGGGGCGCTTGAGCCGGGTGACCACGCCGACCACGGTGACAGCGACGGCGGGCTCGATCCGTTCCAGCAGGTCGGCGGCCTCCGCCAGGGCGGGCAGGTCCCCGGGCGAGAAGTCGAGGTCGATCCGGCGGTCCCCGAAGCCGCCCGGCGTCCCGGCGGCGGGCGACCAGGCGACGCTGAGCCTGGCGGCCGTCGCATCGCGCACCAGGTCCTCGACGGACTGGACGAGCTCCCTGCTGACCCCGGCCTGGACGGCGTTCGCGAAGGCCTCGGGCCCGCCGCTGACCCGGCGGTAGTCGACCGCGTCGCGCAGCGCCTCCAAGGCGCGGACCAGCGTGGTGACGGCGGCGCGGCCCTCGGGAGCAGGGGTGTGGGCGGTGAGGGCGGCGCCCTGTTCGACCAGCAGGACGCGGTCCAGGAAGTCCCCGGCGAGGCCGTCCAGCCGGGCACCGAAGTAGCCGGCCCTGGTCCGGGCGGCCTTGGCGCCGGCGGCGAGCATCCCGCGCGCCGCCTGCCGGAGCCGCTCGGCCTCGTCCCAGGGGGTGGCCCCGGCGGGACCGGGCCGTTCGCGCTGCCAGCGCAGCTCGTCACCGGGGACGGCGAGGGCGAGCAGGATCGAGCGGGCGGAGGGGGTGCGGGAGCGGGAGAGCGCGGTGACGGCGTCGGTGAGGAGTTCGACGGCGTCGTCGAAGCCGTCCCCGGCCGGGACGAGCAGGCTGGTGCCGGGTTCGTCGTCGGGCGGGGTCCAGCGTCCGTACCGGGCGGCCGGTCCGCCGCGGCGGACCCAGCCGTGCCGGGCGAGGAGGGTGGCCAGCACCCTCGGGTCGACGGCGGCCGGGTCGGGCAGGGGCCGGGCCGGCTCGCCCGGTCCGTACGGCGGTGTCATGGGTCCGGTTCCTCCCTGCCGGGGCCGGGCCGTCACGGGCTGCCGCCCGCACCGACCCGGGCCATGATGTCGCACAGCGCGCGGTCGTCGAAGACCCTGCCGGTGGGCACGCGGACGTTGGTGCGCCGCTGCCCGGTGACCGGGTGGCCGGCCAGGTTGACCCAGTAGCAGCAGTGCCGGAGCTCCAGGGCGTCCGGGCGGGCCCGCAGCCAGTGGTCGACCCGGCGCGGCAGCAGCATCACGACCAGGATCCGCGGCACGGCGACCCGGGGCCGGGCGAGCTTGCGCAGGTGGTCGTTGTCCAGGGTGAAGCTGAAGAACGGCCCGGCCGGGTCGGGCGCGACCTGCTGGGTGGCCTTGAGCTGGATCTTGACCGTGACCTCGTCGTCCACCTCGTGCGTCCGGGAGCCGTGGCTGACGTGCCAGTCGATGCCGTTGTCCGGGAACGGCTGCGAGAGCGAGCAGCCGGCCGCGGCGGCGACCGCGTGCAGATAGCCGACCTGCAAGGTCTCCATGCAGGCGGTGACCGCGAGGTTCCCCCGCAGTACGGCCGCCGTCTCCTCGGGCTGCGACTGGGTCGGTGCCATCGCCCCGTGGCCTCCCCGGCTCCGCGCCCGTCCCGGTCCGGACGGGTCAGTCGATTCGAACGGGACAGTCATGGGCAGGATCCCCGGTCGGGCTTGGGCCAAACGGGTTGAGAGGGCGTCAGAACCGGGTATCAACCGGGCGCAACGCTCGTTTGAGGGGCAGTCATGCAGCAGCACTGGTACACCGGCCCACTCGCCTCCTTCGACACCGAGACGACCGGCGTGGACGTGGAGAACGACCGGATCGTCTCCGCCGCCCTGGTCGTCCAGCTCGCGCCGGGCGCACCGGCGCGGACCACCACCTGGCTCGCCGATCCGGGCGTTCCGATCCCGGACGGCGCCCGCGCGGTGCACGGCATCACGGACGAGCAGGTGCGCGCCCACGGCCGCCCGGCCCGGACGGTGGTGGCGGAGGTCACGCGTGCGCTGGCGGCCGAGGCCCGGGCCGGGCATCCGGTGGTGGTGATGAACGCGCCCTACGATCTGACGCTGCTGGACCGGGAGCTGCGCCGCCATCACGGGCTGGCGACGGCCGGCGGGCTGGCGACGGCCGGGCTGGTGGTGCTGGATCCGCGGGTGCTGGACAAGCACGTGGACCGTTACCGCAAGGGCCGCCGGACGCTGACCGACCTGTGCGCCCACTACGGCGTGGAGCTGGCCGGGGCGCACGACGCGGCGGCGGACGCGACGGCGGCGCTGGCGCTGACCCGGCGGATAGGCGCCCGCTACCCGGCGGCGCTCGGCGGCATGTCGGCGGCGGAGCTGCACCTGCGGCAGGCGATCTGGCACGCGGCGCAGGCGCGCGGGCTGCAGAACTGGTTCGACCGCTCGGGGACGCCGGAGCGGGTGGATCTGTCCTGGCCGCTGCGGCCTGCCCGGTGCGGCTGCGGGCGCCGGCTGGAGCCGGAGCACGGCTGCGAGGCGGCGGCGTAACGGGCGGCCCGCGGAATCTCGGCCCCGGGTACGCCGCAGGCCCTGACCGGTTTCCTGGTCAGGGCCTGCGTGCTGTCCGGTGGGCGATACTGGGATCGAACCAGTGACCCCTTCGGTGTGAACGAAGTGCTCTCCCGCTGAGCTAATCGCCCGGGCAACGAGAAGAACTGTAGCACCATTCGGGGCCGGTCGTACAACTCGCCCGTTCCGGGTAGCGCCGACGCCTCCGCAGAACTCTCACTCCGCAGGGAAGGTGACTGCGCCTCAGGCGATTACCGGCGTCTCTCGGGTGGATTCCGGAAATACACGTGAGGCCCAGCCGAAAATCGGCTGGGCCTCACATATCACAATGCATTCCGGTGGGCGATACTGGGATCGAACCAGTGACCCCTTCGGTGTGAACGAAGTGCTCTCCCGCTGAGCTAATCGCCCGGGTGCAGGGAAAACATTACCGCATCCCGAGGGGTGCTCCGAACGCCCTCCCTGCCTGCGGCCCCACGCCCGGGCAGGTCAGCTCTCGTCCAGCCGCCAGGGGACGGCCGGCCCGCAGCGGGCGAAGCACCAGCCGCCCGCCCAGAGGGCGGCGGCCGGCCCGATCGTGGTGAGCGTCAGGTTGCGGCGGCGCACCCGCGGATCCATGGCCCGCCGGGCGGCCTCCGCGACCTTGCGGCGGGTCCGGCGCAGGGCCGGCTGGGCCCAGGCGAACTCGGCGGCCCAGATCCCCACGCCCAGGAAGATCACCAGCCGGCCGGGGTCGGGCAGCGGCAGCATGATCGGTCCGAGCACCACCACGGCGAGGCCGGCCGGGAAGATCGCCGCCTGCCGGACGCGGCGCAGCGCCGGCGAGCGGCGGACGGGGGCCGGGGCCCGCGAACCGACCGCCCGACCGCGTCGGCGACCGCGTCAACCGCCACGGCCGCTTCACCCGTTCCCGTGTTCCCGCCCGCCTTGTCGTTTCGCACAGTCATGCCAGGAAACAAACCAAGAAGTACCGGGGTAATGCCCGGCCCGGCCCGCTGCGGGGCGATTCCGCAATGCGCCGTAAGGGGTACGACTCGCGCCCGAATCGGGACAGAGGGGTTTACATCGGTCTTGGAGGTGGGATGGTCCGTTCGCCGACGTGCGATTCCCCGAGCGCACACTGAGCGAAAGGCCATGGCGCTTATGAACACCACGGTCAGCTGCGAGCTGCACCTGCGCCTCATCGTGTCCAGCGAGTCCTCACTGCCCGTCCCCGCGGGCCTGCGCTACGACACTGCCGACCCCTACGCCGTGCATGCCACGTTCCACACGGGCGCCGATGAGACCGTGGAGTGGGTGTTCGCCCGAGATCTCCTCGCGGAGGGGCTGCACCGACCCACCGGTACCGGCGACGTCCGGGTGTGGCCGTCGCGCAGCCACGGGCAAGGGGTGGTCTGCATCGCACTGAGCTCTCCGGAAGGAGAAGCCCTGCTGGAGGCCCCGGCCCGTGCACTTGAGTCGTTCCTCAAGCGGACGGACGCCGCGGTGCCCCCCGGCACCGAACACCGTCACTTCGACCTCGACCGGGAGCTGTCCCACATCCTCGCCGAAAGCTGACCCCGTCCGGAGGTGGTCACGCCCCGCCGACGGCGGGGCCGTACCCCCTTGCCGTCATCGCAGCCGTCCTACTCGGGGGCACGGCAGCGGACTCAGCCGCGCACGACGCGGTCTCGGGGCCGGTGAGCGGTCCCGCTCCCGCCGGAGCGGGTCCACAGCACCGCAGGCGCCCGGCACCGAGGCCGGCCATCCTCACGGGTGGCCGGCCTCGGTGTCGGGCGCCGACGTCTTTCGGTGGCCTCTCACGCCTGCGGCTCTCCCCCACCGGTTCGGACGCCGGCAGACCCGGGCGACGCCCGGTTCCGGACGCCTTGCCGGACTGCGCACACATCTTCGAAAGAAGGCGCCGCCCCACCGGCACGAGGCCCGGTATGGTCTGGGGTAACCGCGGACGCGGGGTATCGGAGTCCCCCTGTGCGAGGAGCCCCCAACGTGCTGATCACCCATGACACCGAGTGCGCGCTGAGCATCCTCGTGGAGCTGCTCAACACCGCGCCCGAGGTGTGCGGCGCCGAGCGGCTGCCGGACGTCGCCGCACTGGACGCCTTCGTGGTCCGCCAGGAGATCAGCGAGATCGACTCGCTGACCGAGCACGACCTGCGGCGGGTGCATGAGCTGCGCACCCGGCTGCGCGAGGTGTTCGCGACGGAGTCCACCGCGGAGGCCGCCGAGCTGGTCAACTCGATCGTCGCGGCAGCCGGGACGACGCCCCGGCTGACCAACCACGACGACCACGACTGGCACATCCACTACTTCGCGCCGCACGCCGCGCTCGGCGACCACCTGGCGGCCGAGCTGGGCATGGCGCTGGCCTTCATCCTCATGGCGGGCGAACGGGAGCGGCTGCGCCGCTGCGAGGCCCCGGACTGCGCGCGGGTCTTCGTGGACCTCTCCCGGAACCGCTCGCGGCGCTACTGCGACAGCCGCACCTGCGGCAACCGGCTGCACGTCGCCGCCTACCGGGCACGGCAGCGGTCGGCGGAGGCCGTCCCCTCCGCCTGAACCGCCGCCCGGGCCGCCTAGATCCCGCGCTTGCGGAGGATCTCCTCGATGTCGGCGAAGTCGCCGAGGCCGTCCTCCCGCTTGCCCGCGGCCGGCTTCTTCGGGGCCTTGGGCGTCGCCGCCACCGCCGGGCGCTCGGGCGCCGGGCCTGCCGCGGCCGGGCGCTCCGGGGCGCCCTCCACCACCGCACTGCCGCGGCGGCCCACCCAGCGGGTGATGACCAGCAGGACCGCGGAGACGCCGAGCAGCGCGATGCCGGTCCACACCCGGGGGTCGAGGACCAGCTTGCCCGCCCAGTCGGCGAACTCCCGGCCGATCGTGCTCGCCAGCGGGAACAGGCCGGTCAGGTAGAGCCCGGCGGGCAGCAGGGCCACCGCGAACCACCGGGTCGCCGACAGGAAGCGCCGCCGGTAGGCCCGCAGCCCCGCGAAGGCCACCCCGCCCGCCGTGAGGATGAAGCTGATCGCCGCGCTCAGCACGGGGCCACTCCTTCGTGTCCGGTCGTCCTGGTCATCGGTGCCTTCCTCTCGGGCCGTCCTCGGGCGCACCTCCGCCCGGAGCGGGCGCCCACTAGTGGAACACTGGGGGAATGATCGATGGTTCCCTCCCCCGCCTCGAGTTCTGGTGCGACCTCCAGTGCCCGGACTGCCACACCGCGCTGGACGACGTACGGGCGCTGCGCGCGCAGTACGGCGACGCACTGACCGTGGAGCTGCGGCACTTCCCGCTGGAGAAGCACAAGCACGCCTACGCCGCCGCGGAGGCGGCCGAGGAGGCGTTCACGCAGGGGCAGGGCTGGCCGTTCGTGGAGGCGCTGCTGGCCCGCACCGCGGAGCTGGACGCGCGCGGACAGCAGGTGCTGCTGGAGGTGGCCCGGGAGGTCGGGGCCGACGTCGACGAGGTGGACACCGCGCTGATCGACGGCCGGCACATGCTGACCGTCGACGCCGACCAGGCCGAGGGCAGGGCGATCGGGGTCACGGGCACGCCGACGTACGTGATCGGCGGGAAGCGCCTCGACGGCGGCCGGAGCCAGGACGGGCTGCGTGCGCAGATCGTGGCCGTCATCGAGGCGGCGAAGACCTCCTGACGGCATGTCAGGTCACAGCTGCTTGCCGTAGAGGCGCTCGGTGACCTCGTAGCCCAACGAGTCGTAGAGCCGGACGGCCACCTCGTTGCGGGCGAAGACGTTGAGGCCGAGGTTGCGCACCCCGGCGGCCAGGCACTCGCGTTCGGCGAGCAGCATCAGCGTGCGTCCGTGTCCCCGGCCCCGGTGGGCCGGGGACACCTCGACCTTCATCACCCAGGCGAGCGGTTCGCCGTCCGGCAGGTCGCGCAGGCACAGTTGCAGCCAGAGCAGGCCGTACGGCCCCTCCCCGCCCTCGGCGCCGTAGAGGCGGCGCACCACCGAGCCCGGGGCCTCCGGATCCGGGGCGGCGGGGTTCTCCCGGCCGGCGCCGGTGCGGGCCCGGGCCTGTTCCTCGGTGAGGCCGGACTCCGTCATCACGCGGACGTAGTCCTCCGTGGACCGGTCGAACCAGGCCCGGAGCTCGGCCGGCCGGTCGAACGGGCGCACGCTCAGCCCGGCGGGCAGGTCGGGGGCGGTGGCCAGGAGCTTGGACATGGTCAGGGCGCGCTCGGTGTACCCGAGGGTCACAGCGAGCCCCCGTGCCGTCGCGGCCGACTCGGGGACGGCGACGTCGACCCGGGCGCAGCCCCAGGTCCGCAGCACCTCTTCGGCGGCCAGCCCGCCGAAGGTGCCCCGGCCCCGGCCGCGGCCCTCGGTGATCTCCAACTCGGATATCCGGCCCCAGAGTTGACCGCCCAGCGGGTCGGCAGTGGTGCGCAGCCCGCCGACCGGGTGGCCGTTCGAGAGGATCAGCCAGCGTCTGGTGCGGCCGCCGGCCGCGGTGGGTGTCTCCGGGCCCTCGGGGCGCAGCGTGGTGGTCATGTGGTGGTCCCTTCCCCTTGCGCGGGAGGTTATCCACCGTGCGCTCTCCCCCGGTCGGGGATCACGGGTCGAGGTCGTCGCCGCTGCGCTCGGTGAAGACGGCCATCGCCTTGGCGGTGACGGGGCCGACGCCGGGCAGTTCGCGGTCGTCGACGCGGGTGACGGCCTGGACCTCGCGGGTGGTGGAGGTCAGGAAGACCTCCTCGGCGTCCCGGAGTACGCCGAGCGGGAGGTCGGTCTCCTCGGCGCCGCACCAGTCGATGACGAGCTGCCGGGTGATGCCGGCCAGGCAGCCGGAGGCCAGGGTGGGGGTGAGGAGGCGGCCGTCGACGACCACGAAGACGTTCGAGCCGGTGCCCTCGCAGAGCAGTCCGGCGGTGTTGGCGAGCAGGGCCTCGGAAGCGCCGGCGCGGTGGGCGGCGGCCAGGGCGACGACGTTCTCGGCGTACGAGGTGGTCTTGAGGCCGGCGACGGCGCTGTGCTCGTTGCGGCGCCAGGGGACGACCACGACGGCGGTCTCGTCGGGGCGGTGGCCGATCGCGCTGAGGGCGACGACCAGGGTGGGGCCGGTGGTGCCGCGCTCGGAACTGAGCGGGCTGTTGCCGCCGGTGTAGGTGATGCGCAGCCGGCCGAGCGGTGCCGGGTTGGCGGCGAGGACCTGGGCACAGGCCTCGCGGACCAGGTCGTGGTCGGGGTCGGCCAGGCCGAGTCCGCGGGCGGAACGGGTGAGGCGGTCGAGGTGGCGGGTGACCGCGAAGGCCCGGCCGTCGACCGTCTTCAGGGTCTCGAAGACGCCGTCGCCGGTGGTGAGGCCGTGGTCGAGGACCGAGACGGCCGCGTCGGCGGAGTCGACGAGGGCGCCGTTGACCCAGCTCGTGGTGCGGTTGTGCATCGGATGCTGCTCCTGGGCGGTAGGGGCTCAGGCCCTGGTCGGGTCGGATCCGCTGCCGGATTCGCCACCGGGCTCACTGCCCGACGCTATCGCGACCAGGCGGGCGGCCTTCAGTTCGGTTTCGGCCCATTCGCGCTCGGGGTCGGAGCCCCAGGTGATGCCGGCGCCGGTGCCGAAGCGCAGGACGGGTGCGTCGGGGTCCGTCCGGTCGATCCAGAAGGTGCGGATGCCGACGGCGAGTTCGGCCTCGCCGCGGTCGGCGTCGACCCAGCCGACGGCGCCGCAGTACGGGCCGCGCGGGGCGGTCTCCAGCGCTTCGATGATCCGCAGGGCACTGGACTTGGGGGCGCCGGTGACGGAACCGGGCGGGAAGGTGGCGTCGAGGAGTTCGGGCCACCCGGCGCCCTCGCGCAGGGTGCCCTCGACGGTGGAGACCAGGTGGACCAGGCCGGGGTGCTTCTCGACGGCGCAGAGGTCGGGGACGGTGACGCTGCCGGTCTCGCAGACCCGGCCGAGGTCGTTGCGGACCAGGTCGACGATCATCACGTTCTCGGCGTGGTCCTTGTCGAGGAGGTCGTCCTCGGTGCGGCCGGTGCCCTTGATCGGGCCGGAGGAGACGGTGCGGCCGGTGCGGCGCAGGTAGAGCTCGGGCGAGGCGGTGGCGATCTCGACGCCGTGCCCGGGCAGGCGGATGGTGCCGGCGTAGGGGGCGGGGTTGCCGTGGGCGAGGAGGCCGGTGAGGGCGTCGACGTCGCTGCGGTCCGGTTCGGGCAGCGGTGCGGACAGCACCCGGCAGAGGTTGGCCTGGTAGACCTCGCCGGCGGCTATGTGCTCGCGGATGCGGCGGACGCCCGCGGTGTAGGCGGCGCGGTCGAGGGAGCTGTGCCAGCTGCCGGCCTCCGGTCCGCGCCAGCCGGCGCCGGAGGGCGGGGCGGGGGCGGGGCGGACTTCGTCGAAGCGGGCACAGGTGAGGCGGCCCTCGAAGTCGTAGGCGACGGCCCAGTAGCCGGCGGAGTCGAGGGCCGCCGGGTCCGAGGTGACGTCGCGCAGTCCGGTGGCCAGGCGGCCGCCGAAGCGGGCGAGCGGGGTGCGGGGGTCGGGGTGGCCGGACACGGTTCTCCTGCGCGGTGGTGCTGGGGGCGGTGTCTGAAGTGTAGGTCGGGGGGCGTGGGCCGGGCCGGGCCCGCGCCCCCGCGCACGAGCAGCTGTGTGCGTCGCGCGGGTGTGCGCCTGGTGACCTGCCGATGATCGTCCGGAAGTGCCGCAGGTGGTGGCCGGTGACCGGCCGGGAGGGCTGACGGGACGGCACTCACCGGTCATCCCCTCGGCATGCTGCGGGAACGGATTTTTAGCTGGCCCGGGAATCCGCTAGAGTTCAACACGTCGCCGGGGAGCGCAGCCGAGAAAAGTCGGTGAGGATCCCGGGAGACAGGCGGACGTGGCTCAGTTGGTAGAGCATCACCTTGCCAAGGTGAGGGTCGCGAGTTCGAATCTCGTCGTCCGCTCGATGGAGAACAGTGTAAGATCGTTCTTCATGCGTTGCCTGGTGGAGTGGCCGAGAGGCGAGGCAACGGCCTGCAAAGCCGTGTACACGGGTTCAAATCCCGTCTCCACCTCCAAGAGGTTCCCCCGGTTCCACCGGAGGGCCTCCCCGCGCGATTAGCTCAGCGGGAGAGCACTACCTTGACACGGTAGGGGTCACTGGTTCAATCCCAGTATCGCGCACGTCGGATCCCCCGGGATCTGCTGCAGGACCGCCACATCAGGCGCGATTAGCTCAGCGGGAGAGCACTACCTTGACACGGTAGGGGTCACTGGTTCAATCCCAGTATCGCGCACAGTAACGGGCCCTCCGGGGCCTGCTGCAACACCGCCGCACCAGGCGCGATTAGCTCAGCGGGAGAGCACTACCTTGACACGGTAGGGGTCACTGGTTCAATCCCAGTATCGCGCACGTCGGATCCCTCGGGATCTGCTGCAGGACCGCCACATCAGGCGCGATTAGCTCAGCGGGAGAGCACTACCTTGACACGGTAGGGGTCACTGGTTCAATCCCAGTATCGCGCACAGTAACGGCCGGGGCCGCGATCCGTGAGGGTCGCGGCCCCGGCCGTTTGTCGTCCTGTTCGGTGGCTTCGGGCGCCGGGGAAAGCAGCGGGGAAAGAGAAGAGCCGCGTACGGACGCCCTCACCGACGTCCGTACGCGGCATCTCCGCCTGCCGGGGCGCTCTGCGCGCCGCTCTCGCCCGTCCGCGTGTCATCGCGGCCGCGGCCTCCCCGGCGGCACCGTTCCCCGTCCCCAGGGGATCGGTGCCCGTCTTCGGCCGGCCCGTCGGGGCCGGCGTCTCCTTCTTCGTCCTGCTCAGCGGCTGATCAGATCGGCGACGGCCTGGGCCTGGTTCGCCATCTGCTCCCACCCGCCGAAGAGCAGCACCAGGAGCACCGCACACGGCAGGGCCATGGCCAGCGCCACGGCGGGGTGCCGCGTGGGCTGCTCGGCGGACCGGGGCTGGACGAAGGCCGGCCGACGGCGGCGGGAGGTTCCCGTGAGCTGCGGTGGCATTTCCTTGCTCCTGATCCGGTCGAGTTGGCGCGGTGGACGGCTTACCTCGGGGGACGAGCTCCCCGTCCACCGCTGAACACAACGCTATTGGTCAGGGGCTCTCCGGGCGTCATGCCGTCGTACTGTTCCTCGGACGTCCCGGAGGATGACGATCGGACTCCGCGACTACTACCGCAGGGGGACGGAAGTCTCATCCGACCCCCGAGGGAACCCTGAGGGAGAACCCCGAGAAGCCCTTCGGCGACCCTGTGACCTGTGGGTCAGTGCAAGATCGGACAATCGCACGGTGGCTTCAGGTGTTGCGTATCAGCACACCGCAGCGGGCAGTCCGTAAGCTGTGCCGGACAGGAACTGACGATGGCCCAACCGACGGGGCCTCACCCACAGGCTGACGGGGAACGAGACATGGCGATGATGCGGCTGAGGCGTGAGGACCCCCGCATCGTCGGGCCGTACCGCCTGCACCGGCGACTGGGCGCCGGCGGCATGGGCGTGGTGTACCTCGGATCCGACCGCCGCGGGCAGCGCGTGGCCCTCAAGCTGATCCGCGCCGAGCTCGCCGAGGACCAGGAGTTCCGCACCCGCTTCGCCCGCGAGATCGCCGCCGCCTCCCGGATCCGGGGCGGCTGCACCGCGCGCGTCGTCGGTTCGGACATCGAGACCGACCGGCCCTGGCTGGCCACCGCGTACGTGCCGGGGCCCTCGCTCTACAAACGGGTCGGCGACGAGGGACCGCTGAACTGGCCCGAGGCGGCCCGGATCGGGGCCGCACTGGCCGACGGGCTGGTCAAGGTGCACGAGGCGGGGGTGGTCCACCGGGACCTGAAACCGTCCAACATCCTGCTCTCGCCCCGGGGCCCGCGGATCATCGACTTCGGCATCGCGTGGTCACGCGGCGCCAGCACGCTCACCCACGTCGGCACCGCGGTCGGCTCCCCCGGCTTCCTCGCGCCCGAACAGGTCCGCGGAGCCGCCGTCACACCCGCCACCGACGTGTTCGCCTTCGGAGCCACGCTCGCGTACGCGCTCACCGGGGACACCCCGTTCGGGTCCGGGGCGTCCTCCGAGGTGATGTTGTACCGGGTCGTCCACGAGGAACCCGACCTCTCGGCGCTGCCGCCGCAACTGGCACCGCTGGTCCGGGCCTGCCTGGCCAAGGAGCCCGCCGAACGGCCCGGGGCCGCCGCGCTGCACGAGCGGCTCAGCGAGCTGGCGGCGCGCGGTGCGGCGGCGGGCTCCGGCGGCGGGACCCGCAGCGCACGACCCGGACGGGGCGCCCCGGCACCGGCTCCGGCCCAGCAGGAGAACGGCCGTCCGGGCGTGCCGGCCCCCGGGCGTGCGCCCGAGCCGCCCGCCGCGGCGCGGGCCCGGGCGGCGGCCGTCCGCCCCGGCGCACAGGCGGCGGGGGCCGGCGGACGGCGCCCGCCGGGGCCCGCCGCTCCCGTCCCCCGGCCCGAGGCGACGCCGGTGACCCGCCCGCTGCGGGAGCGTCCGGACCGTCCGCAGACCCCGCCCCCGGTCCGCCCCGGCCCCCGCGACCGGGCGGCGCGGCCCAGGGACCGCCAGCACACCCCCTCCCCCGGCGGGCGGCCCGGCACCTCCCGGCAGCGGCTGCTCCGGCAGCGGCTGGTGGTCTTCGTCACGGTGACCATCGGCGTGGCCCTGGCCATCGCGGCGGCGCAGGGGTGCGAGAACCGGGACAACCAGAGCGTGCGGCCCCCGACCGGAGTGGTGTCGAGCGCGGGCTCCGGCGCCAACAGCGGTACGGGCGGCGGCGAGCAGGCGGTGCCGGGGTCGTCGGCGGACGTCGCGCGGCAGTCCTCGACCGCGCCGCTCCCGGCAGCGGCGCGCGGGGCCACGGACGCCGGGCTGACGGCGCCGCAGGCGCCGGTGCCTGCGGTGGACTGGCCCAACCGCAGCTACCCCGACGGGGCCGGCGGGGCTGCCATCGCACTGCAGAACGGGCACTCGGTCGGGGCCGGGCCGCAGGTCGCACTGAGCGCGGTGCTGCCGGCGCGGTACAAGGGCCAGCCGGCCGCGGTGGTCGTCCTGCGGCGGGCGGAGGGCTCGGCGCCGGTCGACCTCGTCCAGCTCTTCACCTTCACCGGGGACACCCCGGTCGCCACCGCCTCCCGCACCTCGGTGGCGGACCCGCAGGCGACGGCCGCCTGGCGACTGGACGGCAGCACGGTCGTCCGCGAGGAACGCGCGGCCGCCACCGGCACCGTCACCTCCACCCGCTACACCGTCCGCCCCGACGGCACCCTCGACGAATCCTGGCCCGGCGCCACCACCCCGCCCCCCGCCGCCGCTCCGGCCCCGCCCACCGCCCCCGCGGGCTGACCGCGGGAAGTCGGACGGGCCGGCCTCTGGCGCAGCGCTGTCGGCAGCGGCCAGGCGGTGGCGCGGCCGCTGGGGCAACACCTCGACACGCCCCGGTGGTGGGGCGGGAGAGGTTATGGGGTGGGGGTGGTCACGGCGTAGAAGGCCACGGCTGCGGCGGCGCCGACGTTGAGGGAGTCGATCCCGTGGGCCATGGGGATCCGGACGGGGTGGTGGGCGGCGGCGATGGCGCGGGGCGTGAGGCCGTCGCCCTCGGCGCCGAGCATGAGGGCGGCCTTGGGGAGGCCGTGCGGGGCGAGGGTGTGGAGGTCGACGGCGGCTTCTGCGGGGGTGAGGGCGAGCAGGGTGAAGCCGGCCTCGCGGACGGTGTCGAGCGCGGCGGGCCAAGGGTCCAGGCGGGCGTACGGGACCGCGAAGACGGCGCCCATGGAGACCTTGACGGCGCGCCGGTAGAGCGGGTCGGCGCAGTCGGGCGAGAGCAGGACGGCGTCCATGCCGAGGGCGGCGGCGCTGCGGAAGATGGCGCCGAGGTTGGTGTGGTCGACCAGGCCCTCCAGCACCGCAACCCGGCGGGCCCCGGCGAGCACGTGGGCGGCGTCCGGGAGGGGCTTGCGCTCCATCGAGGCGAGGGCGCCGCGGTGCACGTGGTAGCCGGTGACGGCTTCGGCGAGCGCGGGCTCGACCACGTGGACGGGGGCGTCGGCCTCGGCGATGACGTCGCCCATCACCTCCAGCCACTTGGGGGTGAGCAGCATCGACCGCATCCGGTAGCCGGCGGCGAGGGCGCGGCGGATGACCTTCTCCCCCTCGGCGATGAAGAGGCCCTCGGCGGGTTCGCGGCGGCGGCGCAGCTCGACGTCGGTGAGGCCGGTGTAGTCGGCGAGTCGGGGGTCGGCCGGGTCGGTGATGGTGTGGGGTTCGGACACCCTGCGATCTTGCCAAGCCCGGGCGGGGAAGACCAAACGGCCGGGAGAACGAGGTGGTCCTCGGCTGGCCGTAGTGCAAACATGGCCATATGGCCCGAAATCCGGGCCGATCCTGGGCTGCGTCGGCCTCTGGCGCCACTGGCTCCGCCGGCTCGTCCGGTGGGCGCCCACACGGTCGGCCACAGCTGCCACGCGCGAAGCGGCGGTGGCCGGTGTGGCACCGGTCGGTGGCGGGCCAGGTGTTCGCGCTCCAGATCCTCGTCGTGCTGCTGGTGGTGGTGGCGGCAGCGGTGGCACTGGTGGTGCAGTCCCACAGCGACGCCGAGCACGAGGCGCGCAACCGTTCGGTGGCGGTGGCGCAGTCCTTCGCCAACTCCGCGGGCATCGTCGCCGCGCTGCGTTCCCCCGACCCGACGGCCGTCCTGCAGCCGAGTGCGGAGGCCGCACGGGTCGCCTCGGGTGTGGACTTCGTCGTCGTACTGAACGACCAGGGGATCCGCTACACCCACCCGAACCCTGCGCGGATCGGCCAGAGGTTCGTCGGCACCTACGAGCCCGCGCTGCACGGCCACGTGGTGACGGAGCAGCTCACGAGCACGCTCGGCTCGCAGGTGCGGGCGGTGGTCCCGGTGTACGCGCCGGACGGCTCGGTGGTCGGGGCGGTCTCGGCGGGGATCACGCTGAGGAACGTCAGCAGCACGAGCGACCGCCAGCTGCCGGTGGTGCTGGGCGCGGCGGCGGCCGCGGTGGGGCTGGCCACCCTCGGGACGGCGCTGATCAGCCGGCGGCTGCGGCGCCAGACGCACGGGCTGGGCCCGGTCGAGATGACCAGGATGTACGAGCACCACGCGGCGGTGCTGCACGCGGTGCGCGAGGGCGTGATGATCGTCGGCGGGGACGGGCGGCTGCTGCTCTGCAACGACGAGGCTCGTCGGCTGCTGGACCTGCCGCCGGACGCCGAGGGCCGCCCGGTGGCCGAGCTGGGCCTGGAGCAGGCACCGCTGGAGCTGCTGACCGCCGACCGCCCGGTGACCGACGAGGTGGTGCTGTCCGGGGAGCGGCTGCTGGCGGTGAACGTCCGGCTGATCGGCCGGGCGGGCGGCCCGCCCGGCTGCGTCGCCACGCTGCGCGACTCCACCGAGCTGGCGGCGCTGTCCGGCCGGGCCGACCGCGCGCAGCGGCGGCTGAGGCTGCTGTACGACGCCGGGGTGACGGTGGGCAGCACGCTGGACGTGACGCGCACGGCGGAGGAGCTGGCGCAGGTCGCGGTGCCGCGGTTCGCGGACTTCGTCACGGTGGACCTGGCGGACCAGGTGCTGACCGGCGAGGAACCGCCGCCGGGCTCCCTGCTGGGGCGGATGCGCCGTGCCGCGGTGGCCGGCGTACGGGACGACGCGCCGTTCTACCCGGTCGGCACGGTGCTGGACGTGGTGCCCGCGACGCCGCTGGCCGGGGTGCTGCGCAACGGGGAGCCGGGTATCGAGCCGCACCTGCCGGAGGCCACCCGGTGGCGGGAGCAGGACCCGGAGCAGTCGGCTCAGGTGCTGGCGTACGGGGTGCACTCGCTGGTGAGGGTGCCGCTGCGGGCCCGCGGGGCACTGCTGGGGGTGGCCCGGTTCTGGCGGGCGCAGCGGGCGGAGCCGTTCGAGGCGGAGGACCTGGCGCTGGCCGAGGAGCTGGTGGCGCACGCGGCGGTGTGCATCGACAACGCCCGCCGCTACACCCGGGAGCACACCATGGCCGTGACGCTCCAGCACAGCCTGTTGCCGCGCAGGCTGCCGGAGCAGACCGCGCTGGACGTGGCGCACCGCTACCTGCCGGCCCAGGCCGGGGTGGGCGGGGACTGGTTCGACGTGATCCCGCTGCCGGGCGCGCGAGTGGCGTTGGTGGTCGGGGACGTGGTGGGGCACGGGCTGCACGCGGCGGCGACGATGGGCCGGCTGCGCACCGCGATCCACAACTTCTCGACCCTGGACCTGCCGCCGGACGAACTGCTGGGGCACCTGGACGAGCTGGTGACCCGGATCGACCAGGACGAGGCGGCGGGCGGTGAACACGCGGAGCTGGCCGGGGCGACCTGCCTGTACGCGATCTACGACCCGGTGTCGCGGCGCTGCACGCTGGCCACCGCCGGGCACCCGCCGCCGGCCGTGGTGGACCCGCAGGGCCGGGTGGTGTTCCCGGAGCTGCCGACCGGGCCGCCGCTGGGGCTGGCGGTGCTGCCGTTCGAGACCGCCGAGCTGGAGCTGGCCGAGGGCAGCCGGCTGGTGCTGTACACCGACGGGCTGGTGGAGGGCCGCGAGCGGGACATCGACGAGGGGCTGGAACTGCTGCGGGCGGCGCTGTCCGGGCCGCCGCGGACGCCCGAGCAGACCTGTGTGGACGTGCTCGGGGCGATGCTGCCGGAGCACCCGCAGGACGACATCGCGCTGCTGGTGGCGCGGACCAGGGTGCTGGCGCCGGACCGGGTGGCGCAGTGGGAGGTGCCCTCCGACCCGGCCGCGGTGGGCGAGGTCCGGGCGGCGGTGGCGGAGCGTCTGACGGCCTGGGGGCTGGTGGAGGCCGCGTTCGTGACCGAGCTGATCCTGAGTGAGCTGGTGACCAACGCGATCCGGTACGGTGCCGGGCCGATCCGGGTGCGGCTGTTGCGGGACCGTTCGCTGATCTGCGAGGTGTCGGACGGCAGCAGCACCTCGCCGCACCTGCGGTACGCGGCGACCGAGGACGAGGGCGGGCGCGGGCTGTTCCTGGTCGCGCAGTTCGCGGAGCGCTGGGGGACGCGCTACACGGCGACCGGGAAGGTCATCTGGACGGAGCAGCCGCTGGAGTAGCCGTGGAGCGGGAAGTCGGACCAGCCGGCTTCCCGCTCCACACGTGCCTACGGCCGGAAGGCCGCGGCCAGCACGTTGACGACATCGCCGACGACGATGACCGCCGGGGGCTTGACGCCCTCGGCCTCGACCACCGCGGCGACGGTGCCGAGGGTGGCGTCCACCCGGCGCTGGGCGGCGGTGGTGCCCTCCTGGACGATCGCGACCGGAGTGTCCGCCGACCGGCCGTACTCCACCAGCCGGGCGGCGATCGCACCGATCTTGTCCACGGCCATCAGCAGCACCAGGGTGCCGCTCATCTTCGCGGCGGCCTCCCAATTGGTGAGCGAACGCTCGTCGTCCGGGCCGACGTGGCCGGAGATCACGGTGAACTCGTGGGTCATGCCGCGGTGGGTGACCGGGACGCCGGCCGCGGCGGGGACGCTGATCGAACTGGAGATCCCGGGCACCACGGTGACCGGCAGCCCGGCCTCCGCGCAGGCCAGCAGTTCCTCGCCGCCGCGGCCGAAGACGTACGGGTCGCCGCCCTTGAGCCGGACCACGAACCTGCCGGCCTTGGCCTGCTCGACCAGCGTGCGGTTGATCGCCTCCTGGGCCATGAACCGGCCGTACGGGATCTTGGAGGCGTCGATCACCTCGACGTGCTCGGGCAGTTCGGCGAGCAGTTCGCGCGGGGCGAGGCGGTCGGTGACGACCACGTCGGCGTCGGCGAGCAGCCGTCGGCCGCGCACGGTGATCAGGTCCGGGTCGCCGGGGCCGCCGCCGACCAGGGCCACGCCGGCCCCGTGCGAACGGTACTGGCGGGCGGCCAGCGAGCCGTCCCGCAGGCCGTCCACGATGGCGTCGCGCAGGGCGGCGGAGCGGCGCGGGTCGCCGGTGAGGACGGCGACGGTGGCGCCCGCATCGCGCCCGCTGGCCGGGGTCCAGGCAGTGGCCGCCGCGGCGTCGTCGCTGCGGGAGCAGAACACCCGCTCGCGCTCGGCCTCGGCGCTGACCGCCTCGTTGACGGCCGGGTCGTCGGTGGCGACCAGGGCGTACCAGGTGCCGGCCAGGTCGCCGTCCCGGTACGGGCGGGCGTGCCAGGTGAGCTCGCCGGCGTCGGCCATGGCCTGGACGGCCGGGGTGGTGACCGGCGATATCAGGTGCAGCTCGGCACCGGAGGCGATCAGGGCGGGCAGCCGCCGCTGGGCGACCTGGCCGCCGCCGACCACGACGACGCGGCGGCCGGCCAGCAGCAGGCCGACCGGGTAGGGGGTGCGGCCCTCGGTGCTCGGGTGCGGGGTGGGCGCGGTCATCGGCGGTGCTCCTGATCGGGGGGTGAGGTGTGGGGACGGTACGGCACCGCTCCGCGGTCCGGCGCGCCCTCGGGCCGGTCCGCGGAGCGGTGACGGGTGCGTCAGGCCTTCTCCGTGACCCCGGCGGAGTCGAAGGTCGCTACATCGTGCATCGCCCGGGCCGCGCTCTGCACCAGCGGCAGGGCCAGCAGGGCACCGGTGCCCTCGCCGAGCCGCAGGTCCAGGTCGATCAGCGGGCGCAGACCGAGCTTCGCCAGTGCGGCCTGGTGGCCGGGCTCGGCGGAGCGGTGGCCGGCGATGCAGGCGGCCAGCACCTCGGGGGCGATGGCCTTGGCGGCCAGCGCGGCCGAACCGGCGATGATGCCGTCCAGGACCACCGGGGTGCGCAGCGACGCGGCGCCCAGCAGGAAACCGGCCAGGGCGGCGTGCTCCAGGCCGCCGACGGCGGCGAGGACGCCGACCGGGTCGCTCGGGTCGGGCTGGTGCAGGGCCAGCGCGGCGCGGATGACCTCGATCTTGCGGGCGTGGGTCTCGTCGTCGATGCCGGTGCCGCGGCCGGTGACCTCGGCCGGGTCGAGACCGGTGAACACCGAGATCAGGGCGGCCGAGGCGGTGGTGTTGGCGATCCCCATGTCGCCGGTGACCAGCGCCTTGTTGCCCGCCGCGACCAGGTCGCGGGCGGTCTCGATGCCGACCTCGATGGCCTTGAGGGCCTCCTCCCGGGTCATCGCCGGGCCCTGGGTCATGTCGGCGGTGCCGGGGCGGACCTTGCGCGGCAGCAGGCCGGTGGCGCGGCCCTGCTGGACGGCGTCCGGCAGTTCGGCGGCGACGCCGACGTCGACCACGCAGACCTCGGTGCCGATCTGTTTGGCGAAGGAGTTGATCACCGCTCCCCCGGCCAGGAAGTTGCCGACCATCTGGGCGGTCACCTCCTGCGGCCAGGGGCTGACGCCCTGGGCGTGCACGCCGTGGTCCCCGGCGAAGATCGCCACGCAGGCGGGTTCCGGGATCGGCGGCGGGCACTTGCGGGACAGGCCGCACAGCTGGGCGGAGATGATCTCCA
Organism: Kitasatospora sp. NPDC093102; assembly: GCF_040683915.1. Taxonomy (NCBI): domain Bacteria; kingdom Bacillati; phylum Actinomycetota; class Actinomycetes; order Kitasatosporales; family Streptomycetaceae; genus Kitasatospora; species Kitasatospora sp. NPDC093102. Next base: position 200,750 of record NZ_JBFBFA010000007.1, read on the forward strand.
GCATGCCGAGCGAGCCGGCCGGCTTGGTCATCCGCTTCTGCCGGTCCCAGGCCTCGCCGAGCGCCTTGGCGTCCAGCGGGCGGATGCCGCGCAGGGTCTCGGCGAGCAGGCTCTGCGGCTCCTCGCCGGGCAGCGCGCGGTTGCCGTACTGCTCCTCGTGGACGACCCAGGACAGCGGGCGCTTCTTGGCCCAGCCCTGCTGCTCCAGCTCGGGCTCGTCCGGGAACTCGTCGACGTAGCCGACGCACAGGTAGGCGACGACCTCCAGGTGCTCGGGCAGGCCGAGCTCGCGGACCAGTTCCTCGTCATCGAAGAAGCTCACCCAGCCGACGCCCAGGCCCTCGGCGCGGGCGGCCAGCCAGAGGTTCTCGACGGCCAGGGCGGCCGAGTACGGGGCCATCTGCGGCTGGGTGTGCCGGCCCAGGGTGTGCCGGCCGCCGCGGGTGCGGTCGGCGGTCACCACGATGTTGACCGGGGTGTCGAGGATGGCCTCGATCTTGATTTCCTTGAACTGCTTGGCCCGGCCCTTGGGCAGCGAGTCCGCGTACGCCTCGCGCTGGCGCTCGGCCAGGGCGTGCATCCGCCTGCGGGTCTTGGCCGAGCGGATCACCACGAAGTCCCAGGGCTGCGAGTAGCCGACGCTGGGCGCGGTGTGGGCGGCCTCCAGGACGCGGATCAGCACCTCGTGCGGGATCGGGTCCGGGCGGAAGCCGTTGCGCACGTCGCGGCGCTCGCGGATCACCTGGTGGACGGCCTCGCGGCCGGCCTCGTCGTAGCCGGGAGCGGCCGGGCCGCGCGGCTCGGCAGGCTCCTCGGGCTGCTGCTCCGGCTGCTCCTGCGCCTCCTCGGCCGCGGGCTGTGCCTCGGGGGCCTCGGCGGCCTCCGGGTTCTCGGCGGCGGGTTGCTCCGCCTGCGGCTGCTCGGCAACGCCCTCGGCGGGCGCCTCGGCGGCGGGCTCGGCCTCGGCGGCGGGCTCCTGGACGGGCTCGGCCTCGGCAGCGGGCTCTGCGACGACGGCCACGGGCTCTGCGACGACGGCAACGGGCTCGGCCTGCGCCTGCTCGGCGGCCGGCTCTGTGGGGGCCTCGGCCTCCGGCGTGGCGGGTTGCTCGGCGATGCCCTCGGCGGGTGCGCCTTCCTCCCCGACCGGCTCGACTGCCTCGGCGACGGCGGGCTCCTCGACGGTTCCGGCGGGCTGCGCCGTCTCCGTCTCGGGAGCGGCCTGCTCCTCGGGAGCGGCCTCGGCCGGAGCATCGGCGACCGGTTCGGCAGCGGCGGTGGCGGCCTCGGTGGGTGCCTCGGCCGTCGGTTCCGCAGCCTGCTCGGCAGGTGCCTCGGCCTGCTGCTGCGGCTGCTCGGCCTCGGCGGCGGGCTCGGTGACGGCCTGGCCGGAGGGCATCTCGCCGGTGCCCGCGGCGGTCTCGGCGACCGGCTCGACGGCGGCCTCCGGCGTGGTCCCGGCCGGGTGGGCCTGCTCGACGACCTCGACGACCTCGACGACCTCGGCAACCGGGGCGGCCTCGACGGCCTGCGGCGCGTCGGCGGCCGCTATGGGCGCGGGCTGCTGCGGGGCCGCCTCCTCGGCGACCGGAGCCTGCTCGGCCGCGCCGACCTTGGGCAGGCCGTGCGGGGTGGGCGCGGCAAGGAAGGCGGAGATCCGGCGCGGCTGACCGGCCGGGGCCGCCGCCTCGGGCTGCTCGACGGGCACGGCGGCGCCGTCGGCGGCAGCACCCTCGGCAGCGACGGTCGCGGCGTCGGCGGGCGCGACACCAGCGGCCTCGGCGACGACCGTCTCGGCGACGGCGGGCTCGGCCACCGGCTGGGCGGTCTCGGCCGGGACCGGCTCGGCCACGACGGCCTGCGGCGCGACCGTGACGGCCTCTGCGGCAGCCTGGGGGGCCGTCACGTCCTGAGCGGGCTGGACCGCGGCGGCCTGGACGGCCTCCGGAGTCTCGACGACCTCGATCACCTCGATCGCCCCGACCGTCTCGACGGCCAGCACGGCCTCGACCGGCGGCGCGACCAGCGGCACCTGCTGAACCTGGTGGAAGTCCTGTGCCTGCGGCAGCTGTTGCCCGTCCACGACCGGAACCCCCGGGGCTGCCGGAGTGCCCGGCGCCACCGGGACGGCCTGCGGCGCGGCAGCCGGAACCGGGGCGGCGGCCTCGGCCATCGGCGGGCGGCCGACCACCGGGATGCCGTGCGCGGGCGTGCCGCCCTGCGAGGGGCCGCGGTCGGCCAGCGAGCGGACCGGCACCTGGCCGGTCATCAGCGAGGGGTCCGGGATCGGCGGACCGGCGTGCAGCGGCCGGCGCGGCTGCTGAGCCTGCGTCATCGGCTGCTGCGGCTGCATCTGGACGGGCTGCTGCTGGACGGCGTGCTCGGCACCGAGCACCGGCGGGTCCACCGGCGGCCAGGAGGGTTCGACCGGTGTGCCGTCCTGCTGCGGCGCGAGCGGCACCTGCTCGGCCGGGACGGCCGGCTCGCCCCAGGAACCCTGCGGGCCGGGCATCAGCAGCACGTCGTCATCGTCGTCCAGGCCGTCCGGCGTGTCGGGCTGGTCGAGGAAGTGGAAGGCCGGACGCGGGGCACCCTGGTCGACGGCCCAGCCCTCGCCGGGGTGGCCGGGCTGGGGCACACCGGGAACGCCGTAGCCGTGCTGACCCTGCGGCGGGATGACGCCCGCACCCGGGGGCATCGCACCGGGGACGCCGCTGATCGGGGCCACCGGGTTGGGGATCGCACCGCCGTCCGTCGCGACGCCCTGGAGGGGTGCAACGCCCGCGACGCCCTCCGGTCCGCCGAGCGGGTCCGGCCCGGCGTGCAGGTGCTCGGGCATTCCCTCGCCCGGGACGTGGCCGCCATCGGTCATTGTCAAAGCTCCTTCCAGGCCGCTGCCGCGCCCTCGGCGACACGATCACCGATCGCAGCGCCCATCCGCACGGGCCGAACCAGCACCGGCCCGCCCCTAACCACACGCGGCCGCCGCGCCGTGGCGCTGCGGCCCAAGTCCATCCGGCGCACTGCGGCACCCCGGCCCGGCGCACCGCCCGTACGGGGCGGCACATCGTCTGAAACAACGACAAGCCGGAGCAACCGGCACGACCGCACCGGACCCTACGACATTCTCCAGGTCCGGCACACGGCCCGTCGAATTGCCCACGCTCCGAGCGGAATCGGATTGCACCACGTCAAAAAGGTGACAAACCGACCGAATCGGGTGGGTCGCCGACAGATGCAACCGTCCAGGACGTCACACTACCGGCCCGGCGCGGTCACCTCTCGAATCGGTGTCCGGATGCGACCTGGATCACCGTCGACGCCACCGGACGGTCCCGGCGCGCGCCCACGGCCTTCACACGATCTGCTCACCCCAGAGCACCAGCGCGCCGGTTCCTCCCGCCCCCAGCGTCAGCCCGTCACCCTCCCCCACCGGCCGCAACGGGGTCGCCTGGAGCAGCGCGCCGTCCGCCCGGTAGCCGGCCCCGACGATCGCCCGGCGGACCTCCTCCGCCTCGGCGAGGGTCCGGGGCAGCGCGACGAACCGCTCCGGCCGGCGGGCCAGCACCGCGCGCACCACGTCGAGGCCGCCGGACTCCACCACCGCCGCGTCCGGCTCCGACAGCCCGCCCAGCACCTCGGGGCCGCTCCCGTACACCGCCTCCACCTCGACGCCGTAGCGGCGGGCGTTGACGGTCAGCCGGGCGCAGGCCGAGCGGGAGCCCTCGACCGCGACCACGGCGGCACCGAACCGGGCCGCCTCCACCGCGAGGGCTCCGCTGCCGGCGCCGACCGACCAGACCAGGTCTCCGGGACGTGCACCCAGACGGGCCAGTACCAGGGCGCGCACATGGGCGGGCAGTGCTTCCGGCGCGCCCGATTCGCCCTCCGCGCGCCCGGCGCCCGCGTAGGCGTGGCCTGGGAGCGCCCAGCCGCGTTCCGCGCCGGGGTAGCCGACCGGGCGCCCGGCGAGCCAGCCGGCCGCCTCGCCCACCGCCCCGGCCTGGGCGCCGCCGCCGATCACCAGCACCACGTTGGGGTCGCGCCACACGTGGTCGGCGATCCGGTCGGAGGTGAGGACGGTGACGTCCTCGTCGGGGGTGCCGAGGGCCTCGCAGACCACGAAGGTCCGGTGCACCCCGCGCAGCATCAGGGCGAGTTCGGCGGGCCCGGCGCCCGGCGCGGTGAGCACCGCGACCTTGGGGTGGGCCCGGCAGATGTTGGCCGCGCGGCGCAGCCGTCCGCCGTGCGCGCTGACCACCTGGGCGTCCTCCCAGGGCATGCCCGCCCGGGCGAAGGCCGCGGCCACCGAGGAGACGGCGGGCAGCACCTCCAGTTCGAGGCCGTACTCGGGACGGCGCAGGGTGCGCACCACCCCGAAGAAGCCCGGGTCGCCCTCGGCGACCACGACGGCGGCGCCGCGGTGCTCGGCGATCCTGCGGGCGGCGTGCTGGATGTTGCCGAGGGTGATCCGCTCGGCGGACTCCGGCACCGGAAGGGCGTTCAGTTGGTAGGGGGCGCCCGCCACCAGGGTCGCCGCGGCCAGGGCCGCGCCGGCGGCCTCGGTCAGCGGGGTGCCGTCCCACCCGATGACCGTGATCCGGTCAGCCATCTGCGGCCGTTCTCCCTCGACTCGGTGCACCACTCGATCCGCCGTCGTGCGGCGCCGGTGCAGAGGCTACCGGGTGCGATCCCCCGGACCATGACATCTCGCACACATGTCCGCGCCGGGTGAACAGCAGACGGGTGGGGGCCGGCGGCGCTCAGTCGCGCAGCACGTAGCGGTGGTCGCCGTGCCAGCCTTCGCGGTGCAGCTCGGGCGACTCCAGGTCCTCCGGGAGCAGGCTCCACAGGATGAGGTCGCTGCGGCTCTCTCCCCCGGCCTGGCGGCCGGGAGGCTCCCCCACGACCACCTCGCCGGACTCCCCGCGGACTATCCAGGCGCTGCGCAGCACGCCCTCGCTGATGCCGCCGATCTTCTGGGCGACCTGCTGGGCGGCGGTGTTCCCGGCGGCGGTGCGCAGCTCCAGGCGCAGGAAGCCGCGGTCCTCGAACAGCCACTGGGCGACGCCGAGGACGGCCTCCGGGGCGTAGCCCTCGCCGCGCGCCCAGACGGCGGTGACGTAGGAGATCTCGGTGCTGCGCAGCCGCCAGTCGGTGTTGCGCAGTTCGACCAGGCCGACCAGGCGCTGGGTCAGGTGCTCGGTGACGGCGAAGACGATGCCGCGGCCGGCGGTCCGGTGGGCGGGGGCGAGGGTGCGGGCGAGCTCGGCCGCGTACTCCTCGGTGAAGGGGTGCGGCAGGTCCGTCCAGGCGAGCACGAGGTCGTCGGCCATCATCGTGGCCAGGCCGGGGGCGTCGTCCTCCGCCAGGGGCCGAAGCAGCAGCCGTTCGGTGCTGATGGCGGTCTCGGGGAAGCTCGCTGCCATGCCGTCTCTCCTCGCCGGGTCGTGAACACAACACCGTACGCCTCCGGTGTGCCCCCGGTGTCACGTGGTGCGCCGCCCGCACGACGGTACGTCAGATCGCGGTCGGCCGGAGTGTCCCTGCTGCATACTGCCCGACCGGGCCCCCGCCGAGGTGCGGCGGGGGCCCGGTCGGGATCAGGACGTCGAGCGGAGCACGGCTCAGAAGGCCGGGATGACCGAGCCCTGGAAGGTGTCGTCGATGTACTTCTTGACCTCGTCGGAGTGCAGCAGCTCGGCCAGCTTCTTGACCCGCGGGTCGTTCTCCTTGCCCTTCTTGACCGCGAGGATGTTGGCGTACGGGTTGCCGTCGGCCTTCTCCAGCACCAGGGCGTCGGTGGCCGGCTTCAGGCCGGAGTCGATCGCGTAGTTGCCGTTGATGACGGCGGCGTCGAGGTCGGCGACGGAGCGGGGCAGCTGGGCGGCCTCCAGTTCCTTCCACTTGAAGTTCTTCGGGTTGCCGGTCACGTCCGCCGGGGTGGCGGCGGTGGTGACGCCGTCCTTGAGGGTGATCAGCTTGTTGTCGGCGAGCAGCTTGAGCGCGCGGCCCTCGTTGGTGGCGTCGCTCGGCAGACCGATGGTGGCGCCGTCCGGCAGGTCGGTGATCGCCTTGACCTTCTTGGAGTAGACGCCCAGCGGCTCCAGGTGCACGGGCTCGACCGACACGATGTTCGTGCCGTGCTTCTTGTTGAAGTCCTCCAGGTACGGGACGTGCTGGAAGAAGTTGGCGTCGGCCGAACCGTCCTGCACCGCCGTGTTGGGGGTCACGTAGTCGGTGACCTCCTTGATGTCGAGCTTGAGGCCCGCCTTCTCCGCGAGGTTGTCCTTGACGTACTTCAGGATCTGGCCGTGCGGGGTGGGGCTGGCCACGACCTTGAGCGGCGCGTTCGCGTCCGAGGAGGAGGACCCGGAGCTGCCGCAGGCGGCGAGCGAGAGGGCGACGCCGGCGGTGGCGAGGATGCTGGTGAACTTCAGGGCGTTGCGCACGAAAAGTGCCTTTCTGCGTGGAACGGGGAGCCGCGTCCGGGGTCGGACGAGGGAGGTCTAGGAGGCGACGAGGTCCTTGTCGGGAGCAGTCGCGCGGCCGAGCAGCCTGGTCCGGCCGCCGATGCGGCCGCGGTGGGAGAGCCGCTGGACGGCGAAGTCGCCGATCAGCTGGACGGCGGTGACGATGATCACCAGCTCGGCCACGATGACCCACATGAAGGCGGTCTCGAAGCGCTGGTAGCCGTAGTTGACGGCGAGGGTGCCGAGGCCGCCGCCGCCGACCGTGCCGGCCATCGCGGAGTAGCCGATCAGGGTGATGACCGTGGTGGTGACCGAGGCCACGATGCCGGGCAGGGCCTCGGGCAGCAGGGTCTTGCGGACGATCGTCCAGGTGCTGCCACCCATCGACTGGACCGCCTCGACCAGGCCCCGGTCGACCTCACGGACGGAGGTCTCGACCAGGCGGGCGAAGAACGGGACGGCACCGATGGTCAGCGGCACGGTCGCCGCCTGCCAGCCGATGGAGGTGCCGACCAGCCAGCGGGTGAAGGAGATCAGCGCGATCATCAGAATGATGAACGGCACCGCGCGGGCGATGTTCACGACGAAGCCGATGGCCTTGTTGACGGCCCGGTTGGCCAGCAGGCCGCCCTTGTCGGTGAGCACCAGCAGCACGCCCAGCGGCAGGCCGAGCAGCACGGTGACGAGCGCGGACACCCCGACCATCTGGAAGGTCTCCTGGGTGGCGGGCCACATCAGCTCCTGCATCTGGTCCCAGGTCATGCCACCGCTCCGTTCGCCGCACCTATCACGTCCACCTGCAGTCCCTGCTCGCGCAGGTAGCCGATCGGCACCACGTTGTCCTGGTGGCTGCCGGACAGCTCGACCCGCATCCGTCCGACCATCCGGCCGGCGATGGTCTCCACCGCGGCGCCGAGGATGTTGATGTCGATCTGGTAGGTGCGGGCGAGCTGGGAGACGAACGGCTGGGCCGAGCTGTCGCCCTGGAAGGTGATCTCCAGCACCGTGGAGCCGGGGTGGCCGGTGCCGAACTCGCTGAGCGGGAACAGTTCGCGGGCCAGCTCCGAGCCGGGCTTGGCCAGCAGGTCGGTGAGCTCGCCGGACTCGACCACCCGGCCGCCGCGCATCAGGGCGGCGGAGTCGCAGACGGACTTGATCACGTCCATCTCGTGGGTGATCAGCAGGACGGTGAGGCCCAGCTGCTGGTTGAGGTCGCGCAGCAGTTTGAGGATCGAGCGGGTGGTCTCCGGGTCGAGCGCCGAGGTGGCCTCGTCGGAGAGCAGCACCTTGGGGTCGCCGGCCAGCGCCCGGGCGATGCCGACGCGCTGCTTCTGCCCGCCGGAGAGCTGGTTGGGGTAGCTGCGGGCCTTGTCGGCGAGGCCGACCAGGTCGAGCAGCTCGGCGGCCTTGCGGCGGCGCTCGGTGCGGTCCAGCCCGATGATCTCCAGCGGGAGCTCGACGTTCTGCTGCACCGTCCGCGAGGAGAGCAGGTTGAAGTGCTGGAAGACCATGCCGATCCGGCGGCGGGCCTCGCGCAGCTCGCGGCCGGCCCGGTTCTCTCCGCCGGACAGGGCGGTGAGCTCGACCCCGTCCACGGTGACCGTGCCGGAGGTCGGGCGCTCCAGCATGTTCACGCAGCGGATGAGGGTGGACTTGCCGGCACCGCTGGTGCCGACGACTCCGTAGACCTCGCCCGGGCGGACGTGCAGGTCGACGCCGGCGAGGGCGGTCACCTCGCGGCCTCGGGAACGGTAGACCTTGGTCAGGTCCGTGGTGGTGATCACAGCGGCTTTCCGTGGGTCGGGGGCGGGCGGCGTGGGGCGACCAACCGACCGGTTCTGCGGTCGGCGGCGTCGTCACGGCGCTGCGCCGGGAGGGTCCGGACGTGCCATCCCCTGCTCGCGGCCGTGGACGGCCGGGCGCACGACGGCGTGGCCCTGACGAGTTCACCCGGGCCCGCGGGTGGGCGGGCACGGCGGAGGGAAGGGGTCCGGGAGGAGGGACGCGCTCACACGGGCGGGAGCGACGCCGGAGTCTCGCTTCGGGGCGCGAGGGGGAGGCACCTCAGCGGGGTGCCGGGGGCGGTGGCCCTCAGCAGTGACACATTCGACGACACATGGCACGCTCACCTGCCGGCAGGGTGCCGGTGGGGGTCCAGTTCGTCGTCGCAGTCATGTGAGCCAGTAAAACAGATGGGTCGTTTTCCGCCCAATTATTTCTCGGAGCTGTCCGCAATGCGGACATGCAGCGCTGCTACCAGCGCGGACACGGCTCGGCGCCGCCACCGGTGGTCCGGATGGTGACGGCGCCGGGAACCGCGCAGGGGGGCGGGCTCAGGCCGTCGCGGCGAGCGGCGGCGCAGCGGGCTTCTCCAGGTGGACGAAGCTCAGCCGGCTGTTGACCTGCTCGACCCGGGTCTGACGGTACCCCTGGCGGGCGTACAGCCGCAGGTTGCCGAGGCTGCGGTGGCCGGTGAACAGCTGGTACGTGCTCACCGGGCCGTCCTGGGCCATGCGGCGCTCCAGTGCGTCCAGCAGCCGGCCACCGAGGCCGTGGCGCTGCATCCGCGGATGGACGACCAGACGCCCTATCCGGCCGACGCCGTCGACGCCGACGTGGCCGCGGACGGCGCCGACCACCTCGTCGCCCAGCCGGGCGACCAGGACGTGCTGCTCGGACAGTTCGGCGCGCAGGCTCTCCAGGCTCTGCGTCAGGGGTTCGATCGCCCAGTCGCCGTACAGCTCGGCCTCGGGCTGGTAGCCGAGGTACTGGAGCTTGAGGATCTGCTCCGCGTCCTCGGCCTCCGCAGCCGAGATGATCACGCTCATGCCCATGTGGAGGGGCCTCCCCAGTCGTCGTGCCCGGCGCGCAGAGGGTGGCGCGCTCACGCTCAGTATCCGAGTGATCGCGTCACCGTCAAGAGCTGCGTTCGCCAGCGCTCTACCCGGGTGTCAGGTTCCCTCAACCTTCGCGGGGGCGGACGTGAGGAGGGTCACCTCCCGTGCCGCACCGGTTCCGTCCGGTCGCACGGGTTCCGCTCAGGGGTACCGCTCCGAGTGGAGCAGCATCCGCAGGCAGGCCAGGCAGCGGGAACGGGTGGGGCCGATCGAGCCGCGGGGCATGCCGAGCCGCTCGGAGAGCTCACGGTAGGTGGGCGGCGGGTCCTCGGCCAGGGCGGCGATCAGCTGCGGGCAGCGGCCGGGCAGGGCGGCGACGGTCTCGCGGACCACGCGGCGGCGACGGTCGGCGAGGTAGACGTCCTCGGCGGAGGGGACGGGCGGGAGGGCGGTGCACACACCGTGCATGACGGCCCGGGGCGGGGCCGGTTACGCCCGGGCCGGGGCGCGGACGCCGGAGGGGCGCGCCGGTCGGACCGCCGCGCCCCTTCCGCGCCCTGCGGGAGATCAGCCCCCACCCCGTCAGGGATCAGCTCAGGGTCCACTCCCGCTGCCGCGCCAGGTCCGCCTTCACCTCGGCGAGCTGGACCGCGACCGCCGAGGGGGCGGTTCCGCCGCGGCCGTTGCGGGCGGCGATGGCTCCGTGGACGCTGAGCACCGAGCGCACCTCGGGCGTCAGGTGCCCCGAGATCGCGGCGAACTGCTCGTCCGTCAGGTCGGACAGCTCGATGCCCTCGGCCTCGCAGACCTTGACGCAGGCGCCGGCCACCTCGTGCGCGACCCGGAACGGCACGCCCTGCTTGACCAGCCACTCGGCGATGTCGGTGGCGAGCGAGAAGCCGGCCGGGGCCAGCTCCTCCAGCCGCTCCCGGTGCACGGTGAGGGTGGCCATCATCCCGGTGAACGCCGGCAGCAGCACCTCCAGCGTGTCGCAGGAGTCGAAGACCGGTTCCTTGTCCTCCTGGAGGTCCCGGTTGTAGGCGAGCGGCAGCGCCTTGAGGGTGGTCAGCAGGCCGGTCAGGTTGCCGATCAGCCGGCCGGACTTGCCGCGGGCGAGCTCGGCGATGTCCGGGTTCTTCTTCTGCGGCATGATCGAGGAACCGGTGGAGAAGGCGTCGTGCAGCGTGATGAAGCCGAACTCCTTGGTGTTCCAGATGATCACCTCCTCCGCGATCCGGGAGAGGTTGATGCCGATCATCGCGGTCACGAAGGCGAACTCGGCGACGAAGTCGCGCGAGGCGGTGCCGTCGATGGAGTTGCCGACCGAACCACCCTCGAAGCCGAGGTCGGCGGCGACGGCCTGCGGGTCGAGGCCCAGCGAGGAGCCGGCCAGTGCGCCGGAGCCGTACGGCGACACGGCGGTGCGCGCGTCCCACTGGCGCAGCCGCTCGGCGTCCCGGCCGAGGGCCTGCACGTGCGCGAGGACGTGATGGGCGAACAGCACCGGCTGGGCGTGCTGGAGGTGGGTGCGGCCCGGCATCGCGGTGTCCGGGTGCGCCTCGGCGAGCCCGACCAGGGCCTGCTGGAGGTCGAGCAGCAGGCCGCCGATGGTCTTCGCGTGGTCCCGCAGGTACATCCGGAACAGGGTGGCGATCTGGTCGTTGCGCGAGCGCCCGGCCCGCAGCTTGCCGCCGAGGTCGGGGCCGAGGCGCTCCAGCAGGCCGCGCTCCAGGGCGGTGTGCACGTCCTCGTCGGCGACGGTGCCGGTGAAGGTGCCCGCCTCGACGTCGGCCAGCAGGCGGTCCAGGCCGGCCAGCATGCCCGCCAGCTCCTCGTCGGAGAGCAGGCCGGCCTTGTGCAGGACCCGGGCATGGGCCTTGGAGCCGGCGATGTCGTACGACGCGAGGCGCCAGTCGAAGTGGACCGAGGCCGAGAGCCTGGCCAGCGCCTCGGACGGGCCGTCGGCGAAGCGCGCGCCCCAGAGGCGGACGTCGGAGGACTGCTCGGCGGTCATCGCGGTGGCTCCTTCATGCATGTGCAGCGGATGGCATAAGTATGCACGACAGTGTATGAAACACACAACCCCGGCCGGACGGTCTCCGTCGGCCGGGGTTCCTCGGGTCGAGGCGCTACTGCGCCTTGGCCTGGGCCAGCTGCATGAGGTGGTCGGCGAGCGCCTGGCCGCCGGCCGGGTCCCGGCTGATCAGCAGGACGGTGTCGTCGCCGGCGATGGTGCCGATGATCTCGAACACCTCGGCCTGGTCGATCGCCGAGGCCAGGAACTGGGCGGCGCCCGGCGGGGTGCGCAGCACCACCAGGTTGCCGGAGGCCGTCGCGGACACCATGAGCTCGCCGGCCAGCCGGGCCATCCTGCCCTCGCTGGCCGACTCCCCCATCGGCGCGCGCGGCGTCCGGTCGCCGCCCTCGGCCGGGACGGCGTAGATGAGCGCGCCGTCCCGGTTGCGGATCTTGACCGCGCCCAGCTCGTCCAGGTCCCGGGAGAGGGTGGCCTGGGTGACCACGAGTCCGTCGTCGGCGAGCAGCTTGGCGAGCTGGCTCTGCGAACGCACGGGCTGGCGGGTGAGCAGGTCCACGATCCGCCGGTGGCGCGCCGTGCGGGTCTGCGGGACCTGCGGCGTCGGGCCGGCGGCGGACGGGCCGGAGTGGGAAGCGGTCATGTGTTCATTCTCCCGGACGACGGTCAACTCGCATCGGCCGGGGCGCTCTCGCGCACCGCCCGGAGGATGCCCGGCAACGCGGCCAGGAACGCGTCCGCCTCCTGCTCGGTCAGCACCAGCGGCGGGGCCAGCCGGACGGCGTCCGGGACGGCGGCGTTGACCAGGTAGCCCGCCTCCTGCGCGGCGGCCTGGACCTTGGCCGAGACCGGTTCGGTGAGCACGATGCCGAGCAGCAGGCCCGCCCCGCGCACGTGCGAGACCAGCGGGTCGCCGAGGGCCTCGACGCCGTGCCGCAGCCGCTCGCCGAGCTTGCGGACGTGCTCCAGCAGGCCCTCGGACGCGATGGTGTCCAGCACCGCGAGCCCGGCCGCGGCGGCCACCGGGTTGCCGCCGAAGGTGGTGCCGTGCTGGCCGGGGGTGAGCAGCTCCGCGGCCGGCCCGAAGGCGAGCACCGCGCCCATCGGCAGGCCGCCGCCGAGCGCCTTGGCCAGGGTGACCACGTCCGGCTCCACGCCCTCGTACGCCTGGTGGGCGTACCAGTGGCCGGTGCGGCCGACGCCGGTCTGGATCTCGTCCAGGACCAGCAGGGTGCCGGTGGCCCGGGTGATCTCGCGGGCCGCCTTCAGGTAGCCCTCGGGCAGCGGGACGGCACCGTTCTCGCCCTGGACGGGCTCCAGGAACACCGCGGCGGTCTCGGTGGTGACGGCCGCGCGCAGCGCCTCGACGTCGCCGAACGGGACGTGGGTGACGTCGCCGGGCAGCGGGCGGAACGGGTCCTGCTTGGCGGGCTGGCCGGTGAGCGCGAGGGCCCCCATGGTGCGGCCGTGGAAGGCGCCCTGGAGGGCGACCAGGTGGGTGCGGCCGGTCCGCCGGCTGATCTTGAAGGCGGCCTCGTTGGCCTCGGCGCCGGAGTTGCAGAAGAACACCCGGCCGCCCGGCCGCCCGTCCAGTTCCAGCAGCCGCTCGGCGAGGGCGATGGTGGGCTCGGCCATGAAGAGGTTGGAGACGTGGCCGAGGGTGGCGATCTGCCGGCTCACGGCCTCGACGACGGCCGGGTGGGCGGTGCCCAGGGCGTTGACGGCGATGCCGCCGAGCAGGTCGGTGTACTCCTTGCCGTCGGCGTCCCAGAGCTTGCTGCCCTCGCCGCGCACCAGCGGGATGCGGGGGGTGCCGTAGTTGTCGGTGAAGGAGTGCTGCCACCGCTCGGTGAGCTGCTCGTTGTGCGTCGCGCCAGTCACGCCAGTCCCCCGGTCACGGTCGGTTCGTCGTCCGGCACGACCATCGTGCCGATGCCCTGGTCGGTGAAGATCTCCAGCAGCAGGCTGTGCTGGACCCGGCCGTCCAGCACGCGGGCGCTGCCCACGCCGGAACGGACGGCGCGCAGGCAGCCCTCCATCTTGGGGAGCATGCCGCTGACCAGGCCGGGCAGCAGCAGGTCCAGCTCGCTCGCGGTGAGCTGGCTGATCACGTCGTCGGAGTTCGGCCAGTCCTTGTAGAGGCCCTCGACGTCGGTGAGGACGACGAGCATCTCGGCGCCCAGCGCGACCGCGAGGGCGGAGGCGGCGGTGTCGGCGTTGATGTTGTAGACGTGGCCGTCGGCGCCGCGGGCGATCGAGGAGATCACCGGGATGCGGCCGTCGGCGATCAGGGCCTTCACCGCGCCGGCCTCGATGTTGACGATGTCGCCGACCAGGCCGATGTCGACCTGCTCGCCGTCCACCACCGCGTAGCGCTTGACCGCCGTCATGGTGTGGGCGTCCTCGCCGGTCATGCCGACCGCGAACGGGCCGTGCTCGTTGAGCAGGCCGACCAGCTCGCGCTGCACCTGGCCGGCCAGCACCATCCGGACCACGTCCATGGTCTCCGGGGTGGTGACCCGCAGGCCGTTGGTGAAGTTCGACTCCAGTCCCAGCCGGTCGAGTTGGGCACTGATCTGGGGGCCGCCGCCGTGCACCACGACGGGGTGCAGACCGGCGTAGCGGAGGAAGACCACGTCCTGGGCGAAGGCCGCCTTGAGGCTGTCGTCCACCATCGCGTTGCCGCCGAACTTGATCACGATGGTCTTGCCGTGGAAGCGCTCCAGCCACGGAAGCGCCTCGATCAGGGCCTTGGGGAACGCGGTTTTGTTGCGGGCCTGTTCGCCCTTGGGTGCGATCTGCACGGGATTCCCTCGTCGATGGGGGTCCCCCCGGCCGCAGGCTGGGGGAGGATGTCGCGGATCAGGGTGTCGCGGCTCGGGTGGTGGTGGACGACGTGACGCGGATCAGGTCGAGTAGGCGCTGTTCTCGTGCACGTAGTCGGCCGTCAGGTCGTTGGTCCACAGCGAGGCGCTCGCCGTACCGGCGTTGAGGTTCGCGGTGATGACGACCTCACGGCCCTTCATGTCCACCAGGTCGCGGTCCTCGCCCACGCCGCCGGCCCTGCAGACCCAGACGCCGTTGATGGCGACGTCCAGCTCGTTCGGGTCGAAGGCCGCGGAGGTGGTGCCGATCGCGGCCAGCACCCGGCCCCAGTTGGGGTCCTCGCCGTGGATGGCGCACTTGAGCAGGTTGTTGCGGCTGATCGTCCGGGCGACCTCGACCGCCTCGTCCTCGCCGGCGGCACCGGTGACGTCGATCCGGATTTCCTTGCTCGCGCCCTCCGCGTCGCCGATCAGCTGGCGGGCCAGGTCGGCGCTGACCGTACGGACGGCCTCGGCGAACTCGGCCTGCTCCGGGGCGATGCCGGAGGCGGCGGAGGCGAGCAGCAGCACGGTGTCGTTGGTCGACATGCAGCCGTCGGAGTCGATCCGGTCGAAGGTGGTGCGGGTGGCGCCGCGCAGCGCGGCGTCCAGGGCGGCGCTGTCCAGGTCGGCGTCGGTGGTGAGGACGACCAGCATGGTGGCGAGGCTCGGGGCGAGCATCCCCGCGCCCTTGGCCATGCCGCCGACCGTCCAGCCGGCCGGGCTGGTGTACTGGGCGGTCTTGTGCACGGTGTCGGTGGTCTTGATGGCGATCGCGGCGGCCTCGCCGCCGGTCTCGCCGAGCTCGCCCGCGGCCAGCGCGACCCCGGGCAGCAGGAGGTCCATCGGCAGCCGCACGCCGATCAGGCCGGTGGAGGCGACGGCGATCTCGCCCGCGTTGAGCCCCAGCTCCGCGGCGGCCTTCTCGGCGGTGGCGTGGGTGTCCTGGAAGCCGAGCGGGCCGGTGCAGGCGTTGGCGCCACCGGAGTTGAGGACGACGGCGGAGACCTGGCCGCCCTTGAGGACCTGCTCGGACCAGAGCACCGGTGCGGCCTTGACCCGGTTGGCGGTGAAGACACCGGCCGCGGCGAGCGAGGGACCGTCGTTGACCACCAGGGCGAGGTCGGGGGTGCCGGAGGCCTTGATGCCGGCGGTCACTCCGGCGGCCCGGAAGCCCTTGGCGGCGGTCACGCCGACGTTCGTGCTCTTGCTCACGGTGCGACTCCGTTCACGGGAAGCCCGAGCTCCTCGGGCAGACCCAGGGCGATGTTCATGCTCTGAACCGCGCCGCCGGCGGTGCCCTTGACCAGGTTGTCGATCGCGCTGATCGCGATGATCCGCCCGGCGGCGGCGTCCAGGGCGACCTGGACCAGGGCGGTGTTGGCGCCGTAGACGCTGCTGGTCTGCGGCCACTGCCCCTCGGGCAGCAGGTGGACGAAGGGCTCGCCCGCGAACGCCTCGGTGTAGGCGGCGCGCAGGCTCTGCGCGGTCACCCCGGGCCTGGCCTTGGCCGAGCAGGTGGCGAGGATGCCTCGCGGCATCGGGACGAGGGTGGGGGTGAAGGAGACGGTGACCGGCTCGCCCGCGAGCGGGGTGAGGTTCTGCGCCATCTCCGGGGTGTGCCGGTGGACGCCGCCGACGCCGTACGGGCTGACGCTGCCCATCACCTCACTGCCCAGCAGGTGCGGCTTGGCGGCCTTGCCGGCGCCGGAGGTGCCGGAGGCGGCGACCACCACGGCCTCCGGCTCGGCGAGCTGCGCGGCGTACGCGGGGAACAGCGCCAGGGAGACGGCCGTCGGGTAGCAGCCGGGCACGGCGATCCGGTTGCTGCCCTTCAACGCGGCGCGGTGGCCGGGGAGTTCGGGCAGGCCGTAGGGCCAGGTGCCGGCGTGGGCGGAGCCGTAGAACTGCTCCCAGTCGGCCGCGGCCTTGAGCCGGAAGTCGGCGCCGCAGTCGATCACCAGGACGTTCGGGCCGAGTTCCTCGGCGACGGCGGCGGACTGGCCGTGCGGCAGCGCCAGGAACACCACGTCGTGGTCGGCCAGCACCTCGGGGGTGGTGGCTTCGAGGACGCGGTCGGCGAGCGGGAGGAGGTGCGGCTGGAGCGCGCCCAGCCTGGTACCCGCGTTCGAGCCGCCGGTCAGCGCCCCGATCTCCACCTCCGGGTGGCCGAGCAGCAGGCGCAGCACCTCGCCGCCCGCGTAACCGCTCGCACCGGCGACGGCGACTCGCAATGCCATGGCGTTCCTCCTTCGTCTTGGCATGAATATACGCGCGGCGGAAAATTCATGCAAGGAGTCTGTGCCGGACCCCGCTGGGGCGAGGACGCCCAGGTCAGCGCTTGACGGCCCGCAGCACCACGAACTTGGGGTTCCCGGCGACGAGTTGGCAGTTGCCGAAGAGGCGGCGCAGCTTGACGTGGTACCCGAGGTGGCGGTTGCCGACCACCCAGAGCTCGCCGCCCGGCCGCAGCGCCCGCTTGGCGCCGGTGAACATCCGCCAGGCGGTGGCGTCGGTGGTGGCCTGGTGGGAGTGGAACGGCGGGTTGTTGAGCACCAGGTCCACCGAGCCGGTGGCGATCACGTCCGGGGCCAGGGCGTCGGCGGTCAGGAACTCGGCCGGGGCCTGCGGGCCCAGGTTCGTGCGGAAGGTCTCCTCGGCGGAGGCCACCGCCTGGTGCGACTCGTCCACGAACACCAGCTCCGCGCCGGGCCCGGCCAGCGCGGCGGCCGTACCGACCACGCCGTTGCCGCAGCCGAGGTCCACCACCCGCGCGCCCGGGGCCGGGACGGGCAGGTGGGCGAGGAGGAAGCGGGTGCCGATGTCGAGCCGCTCGGCGCAGAAGGTGCCCGCGTGGTTGACGACGGTACGGCCGGAGGCGGGGCCGATGTCCGACGGCAGCGCGTAGCGGTGCGGCCACGGATTGGGGCCGGGGTCGAGCGCCGGGTCGGGGGTGCAGAAGATCAGCCGGGCCTTGCGGACGGCCAGGGAGGTGCGGGTCGGGCCGAGGATCCGCTCGAAGAGCTGGAGGGTGGAGGTGTGGATCTCGGTGACCATGCCGGTGCCGATCACCACGGTGCCGTCGTGGACGGCGGGGGCGAGCCGGTGCAACTGGTCCTCCAGCAGGGCCAGGCTCTTGGGGACGCGCACCAGCAGCACGTCGATCCGCTCCGGCGGGGCGTCCTGCGTGGAGAGCAGCCGGGCCTCGTCGACGGCGGCGCCGGCCCGGGCCAGGTTGGCCAGGGTGGCCTGCCGGCCGAGGTGGGAGTCGGTGATCTGGACCGGCCGGTACCCGGCGAGCACGGTGGTCAGCGCGCCCCAGCGATCACCGAGGACGGCGACCGTGCGACCGGCCAGCTCCGTCGCCGTGCCGGCCGCGCTGTCGGCCTCGCCCGCGAGATGGCGCAGCAGGTACTCGTCGGCGGCGTCCCAGGCCCGCAGCCGCTCGCGCGGGTCCACCGGGAAGCGGGTGAGGTCGAAGGCACCCCACGGGGTGGAGAACGGGGACGCGGCGGGCGTGGTCTGCGGATTCATCGTGTTCTCAGGCTATCCGACGGTCTCCGGGAGCAGTTGCGGCCGGATACTGGAAGAGCCCGACCGAGCGAGGTGAGGGCGATGGACTGGAAACTGGAAGTCGTGGTGATCCCGGTGTCGGACGTGACCCGCTCGAAGCTCTTCTACGAGGAGCAGGCCGGGTTCACCGTCGACCATGACACGCTGCTGCGGGACGGGACCCGGGTGGTCCAGCTGACTCCCCCCGGTTCGCCCTGCTCCATCGTGGTGGGCAAGGGGGTGATCGACTCGCCGCCCGGATCGGTCAAGGGCCTCCAGCTGGTGGTGCCCGACATCGAGAAGGCGCACGCCGAACTGGTGGCGCGGGGCGTGCAGGTCAGCCCGGTCCAGCACTTCGTGGCGGGAGGCCGGGTGGACGGGCACGGCGAGGCGTGGAACAACTTCGTGTTCTTCAACGACCCGGACGGCAACGGCTGGGCGGTCCAGGAGGCGCCACGGGCCGCGTAGGCCTTGGGTAGGCTCCGAGGATGGCTGAACACGAGGGAAGCGTGCGGGTGGACAGCTGGATCTGGTCGGTCCGGCTGGTCAGGACACGTGCGCTGGCGGCGGCCGCCTGCCGGGCCGGACACGTCCGGGTGAACGGCGAGCGGGCCAAGCCCGCCCAGGCGCTGAAGCCCGGGGACGAGGTCCGGGTCCGCGAGGAGGGCTACGAGCGGGTCGTGGTGGTGCAGAAGCTGATCCGCAAGCGGGTCGGCGCCGCGGTCGCGGCGGAGTGCCTGGTCGACACCAGCCCGCCGCGGCCGCCGCGCGAGTTCGTCGCGGCGGCCGGGGCGCGGGACCGCGGGACCGGCCGGCCGACCAAGCGGGAGCGCCGCGAGCTGGACCAGCTGCGCGGGCACTGAGCGGAGCGGGGCCGTTACGAGGCCGCGGTGGCGAGCACCTTGGCGAGGAAGCCGCCGAGGTTGCCCACCGTGCGGTCGATCTGCAGCTCCAGCGGCAGCGACTCGTCGGGTCGGGTCACCAGGGTGGACTTCTTCAGCCCGCGCACGTAGAGCGAGCAGGCGAGGTCGGCACAGATGTAGGTGCCGACCGTGTTGCCCTCGCGCCCGGCCGCCCCGGCCCGGCGGGCGGCGAGCAGCGCGACCCCCGACCCGGCGTGCGCGGTGATGCACAGCGAGCACACATTGGTCTTGGTCAGGCTGCGCCGGATCACCGGCGAGCGCAGCGTCACGCCGACCGGCTCGCCCCCGTACGGCGCCACCAGGTAGGCCCGGTCGGGCGCGCCCTGGTCCCGCCAGCCGAGGAAGTCCAGGTGCTCCCAGGGCAGCTCGGCCAGCCCCCTGGGCAGGTTGAGCCGGCGTGCCTCGCCCTTGGAGCAGTTGACGAAGGACGCGCGGATCTCGTTCTCACTCAGGGGTTCCATGCCGCGGAAGCTAACACCGGCCCGCCCGCCGTGTCGTGCCAATTTCAGCCGGTGCGCACCGGGTGGGCGGCCTGGACGGCGAGCCGCCGCGGGGCGTCCTCGCCGATCCGGGTGAGCAGGTCGTCCAGGGCGAGGAAAGCCTCCCAGCGCTCCCGTCCGGTGGCGGCGAGGAGGTCGACCACCCGGTCCTCCAGGTCCTGGACCCGCTTGTTCTTCCAGGCCTTGTCGGCCAGGCTGACCAGCAATGACTCGACGGTGACGCCGGGTCCGTCCCAGCCCGCGTGGCTGCGGGCGAAGCAGGCGAGGTGTTCGGGTACGCCGCGGGCGAGCAGCAGGGCGTGTCCGGCGGCCTCGTGCAGGGAGCCGGGCGCGGAGAGCTCTTCGGGGTGGACGGTCTTGCCGATGTCGTGGGTGGCGGCACCGTAGCGGACGGCCTCGCGGTCGAAGACCAGGCCCTCACGGGTGCAGAACCCGGCGATCTCCTCGGCCACCTCGTGCACCAGGGCGAGGTGGGCGACCAGTCGGGGCGGGGCGTCGACGGCCCGCAGCAGTTCGGCGACGTCGGGGGGCAGCGGTGGCAGGGCGGCGCTGGTCACGCCGCAGGGTAACCCCGCCGCTGAGGGGTTGTCAGTGGGGATCCGTAGGCTTCGACGATCCGGTCCCGGCGTAGGAGGGAGGCGCCGGGACCGGGCGCGCGGGCGGCTACTTCTTGAAGGCGACGCCGGCGTACGCCGAGACGTCCTGCCAGCCCTCGGGGAGTTCGGCGGTGGGGACGTGGCCGGCGGTGGGGCGCCAGAGCGGGAGCTGGACGAGCCCGGGGCCGGCGAACTCGAAGTCGCCGAAGAACGGTTCGACGCCGGCCCGCGGGCGCAGCACGAGCGGGGCGCTGGCGCTGCGGTAGATGCGGGTGCCCTCGGCGGCGCTCTCCCGGGAGGCGAAGTCCGGGCTGCCGTGGGAGAGGATCAGCGCGCTGCCGGGGGCGAGCGCGTCGCGCAGGGTGCGGACGACCTGCTGCGCGCCCTCCTCGTCGCGGATGAAGTGCAGCACGGCGACCAGCATCAGCGCGACCGGCCGGGAGAGGTCGACGGCGCCGGCCAGCGCGGGGTGGCCGAGGATCGCGGCCGGGTCGCGCAGGTCGGCCTCGATCACCGAGGTGTGCCCGGCGGGGTGGCTCGCCAGCAGGGCGCGGGCGTGGGTGGCGACGATCGGGTCGTTGTCCACGTACACCACCCGGGCGTCCGGGGCGACCCGCTGGGCGACCTCGCTGGTGGAGCCGACCGCCGGGATGCCGGTGCCGATGTCGACGAACTGGCGCACGCCCCTGCTCGCCACGAACTCGACGGCGCGGCCGAGGAACTGCCGGTTGGTGCGGGCCAGCAGCGGCAGCGCGGGGTAGGCGGATATCGCGGCCCGGGCGGCCTTGCGGTCGGCCTCGAAGTTGTCCTTGCCGCCGAGGTAGTAGTCGTACATACGGGCGGTGTGCGGGACGCCGGTGTCCAGCTCGCTCGGCGGCTGCCAGTCGTCGGCTCCGGCCCAGTCCCACACGGCGTCCGTGGTCCGGCCGCTCGCCGCGCTGTCCTCGTACATCCTGTCCGCCCCCAATGCGCCGTGCCGAAAGAGTCTGGCCACCGCCCGTCGACCCGCGGTGCGCGGTGATCGTATCCAAGGACACACCACGGAAACAGCGGGAGTTCAGGTTTACGCAATACCCGGTGATGGATTGTGTGCACGTCAAGGCTGGTGCGGCCGGCCGTACCGGATCGCCCGCCGGGACCGTCCTCTCTATGCTGGCTGCCGATGACTGCCGACCGCCGCACCGTACTGCGTACCACCGCCAGGCTCACCGCCCTCGCCGCCACCGGCGGCCTGCTCACCGCCTGCGGCACCGAGACGCCCCGCCGGGCTGACCCCGGGGCGCTCGCCGCGCACCCCGGCACCGTGGACCCGCAGCACACCACCGACCCCGCCTGGAACGGCGCCGAGGGCCCTGCCTCCCCCGCGCCCACGGACCCGTCGGAGCCCCGGCCCGACGGTGAGCCGACCCCCGCCGCCGCCCAGCCCTCCGTCCCGCCGGCCCCGCCCGTGCTGCCGCCGCTCGCGCCCGGCACCCCCGCCGAGGTCGCGTACGGGCCGCGCACCGGCCGGAACGTGGCGCTCACCTTCCACGGCAGTGGCGACCCGAAGCTGGCCACCGCCCTGCTGGAGATCGCCGAGCAGCGCGGCGCCCAGCTGACCGTGATGGTCGTCGGCAGCTGGCTCGACCAGCAGCCGCAGATGGCCCGGCGGATCCTGGACGGCGGCCACGAGCTGGGCAACCACACCCAGAACCACCTGAACATCTCGGCCATGCCGCCGGACCAGGCACGGGCCGAGATCGCCCAGTGCGCGGAGCGCCTGCAGCGGCTCACCGGATCGATCGGCCGCTGGTTCCGCCCGTCCGCCACGCAGTACGCCACCCCGATGGTCCGCGAGCAGGCCAGGGCGGTCGGGTACGAGCACGTGCTGTCCTTCGACGTCGACCCGCGCGACTACAACGACCCTCCGGCCGCCGAGTTGCAGCGCCGGGTGCTGAACTCGGTGCGCGGCGGCTCGGTGGTGGCCCTGCACATGGGGCACCAGTGCACGGTGGACGCACTGCCCGCCGTCCTGGACGGCCTGGCGAAGGCGGGGCTCAAGCCGGTGACCGCCAGCCAGCTCTGCGCCTGAGTGCGTGATCAGACCATCGGATCGTCGTCCTTGTACGGGCGCAGCCGCAGCGTGCGGGCGTCCGCGGCACGGATCGCGTCGGCCTGGTTGACCAGCTCCTCCAGGTCGTCCCGGCCGGCGTGGATGAACCGCCCGTGCAGCCCGTCGAAGCGGCCGCGGGCGGCGTCCACGGTGACCGCGACCATGTACGGGATGGAACCCCAGGTCTTGGTGCCCTCGAACATCGGCATCCCGGCGGTCATGTCGGTGGCCACCGCGCCCGGGCTGATGTCGAGGATGACGACGCCGTTGCGGGCGAGCGAGTCCGCGATGTTGTCGGAGAGCTGGAGCAGCGCGCCCTTGGAGGTGGCGTACGCCGTGTAGTTGCCGTCCGGGCGCAGCGCGAAGCCGGAGTTGAGGTTGACCACCCGGCCGCGCCGGCGGGCGACCATGCCCGGCAGCACGCCGTGCAGCAGGTTGTAGGGACCGCGCAGGTTGGTCTCGATCACCTGCCACCACTGGTTGACGTCGGTCTCCCAGAGCGGCACCTCGGCGCGGTCGACCAGGCCGGCGTTGTTGATCAGGAGGTCGATCGGTCCGAGGTCGCGCTCGACCACCCGGACCGCCTCGCGCACCGAGCCGGGGCGGGTGACGTCGGCGGTCACGGCGACGCCCCGGGAGCCGCGCTTGGCGCAGTCCTTGAGAGTGCCGCTGAGCGTCTCGTGGGTGCGGCCGACCAGGCCGACGAGCATCCCCTCGGCGGCCAGACCGATGGCGACCTCCCGGCCGATGCCCCGGCCGGCGCCGGTGATCAGGGCGACCTGCCCTGCGAGCGATCCCGTCGACACCCCGTGCTCCCTTCGCGTCCCCGGCCCTGTCCGATTCCGCCCCCGGCCCCCGTCTGCGGCATTCTGTCGGCCGCCGGGTGGAGTCGGCCCCGGGCACACGGGTCCGGGGCGTCGCCTCACTCGTTCGGGGGACTACCAGCCGTGGCACTCCGCCGGGGAGGGGGTGACCTACTGGCCAGTACGGAGTAGTAACGTCGTCGGGGCGGTGACCGGTGCACCCATTCCGGTCCACCGGCCCGTTGTCCAGCAGTTCGCTGGGCCACCCGTAGCTGGGCGACCCCCAGCACCACCGAAGGGCAACTGAGTGACTGACATCGCGCGCGTCGGAGTGATCGGCTGCGGCCTGATGGGGTCGGGCATCGCCGAGGTCTTCGCCCGGGCCGGGCTGGACGTCCTGGTGTCGGAGGCCAGCGGTGAGGCGCTGGAGTTCGGCCGCACCCGGCTGACCAACTCCCTGGAGACGGCGGTCAAGCGGGGCAAGCTGTCCCCCGAGCAGCGGGACGAGGCGCTGGCCCGGCTGTCCTTCACCGTCGAGCTGTCCGACTTCGCCGACCGCGACCTGGTGGTCGAGGCCGTCGCCGAGCGCGAGGACATCAAGGTCAAGATCTTCGAGACCCTGGACCGGGTGGTCGAGCGCCGCGACGCGATCCTCGCCTCCAACACCTCCTCGATCCCGATCGTGAAGCTGGCCGCCGCCACCACCCGCCCGGAGCAGGTGATCGGCCTGCACTTCTTCAACCCGGCGCCGGTGCAGAAGCTGGTCGAGGTCATCCCGACCCTGACCACCTCGGCGACCACCACCGAGCGGGTCGAGGCCTTCGCCTCCCAGGTGCTCGGCAAGGAGCCGATCCGCGCCCGCGACCGGGCCGGCTTCGTGGTCAACGCGCTGCTGGTGCCGTACCTGCTGTCCGCGGTGCGGATGTTCGAGTCGGGCGTGGCCACCGCCTCCGACATCGACAAGGGCATGGAGGCCGGCTGCGCCCACCCGATGGGCCCGCTGCGGCTGTGCGACCTGATCGGCCTGGACACCATCGTCTCGATCGCCGAGTCGATGTACGACGAGTACAAGGAGCCGCTGTACGCCGCTCCCCCGCTGCTCTCCCGGATGGTCGACGCGGGCCTGCTGGGACGCAAGTCCGGCCGGGGCTTCTACGACTACACCGCGAGCGCCTGACACCGGCGGCGCGCCGCCCGAACGGCGGGGCCCGGCGGCCGTGAACCGGCCACCGGGCCCTTTCGCCCGTTCCCGCGTCAGCTGTTGATGGTGTAGCTGTCGCCGTAGACCTTCCACTTCAGCGGCGGGTTGAGGTCGAAGTTCCTGGCGTTGAGGAAGACCAGCTGCTCGGTGTCGACCCGGCTGGTGTCCGCGTGCGCCTCCTCCTTCTTCATGACCACCTTGCGGGCGTCCAGGAAGGCCTTGAGGTAGGTGGCCTCGTCGCCGCCCTGGGCGGGGGTCTTGGCCTTCTTCATGGCGGCAGCGCGGATGCCGCCGAAGCTGTCCGAGCTGTTGCCCGGGCCGTGCATGACGATGGCGTCGTAGTACGCGAACTGGCCGAGCGCGCGCAGGCCGTCGCTCTTGGCCTGCTTGACGGCGGGGTTGAAGTACACCCGGTCGCGCTCGTCGTTCTGGGCCTGCCGGAAGACGGTGTCCTTGGCGGCGGTGGCCCAGTCCTTCTCGAACGCGGAGCCGAGGCCGGCGTGCGAGTCGGTGCCGTTGACCTTCTTCAGGGCCGGCAGGTACTTGGCCAGGACGTTGCCGGGCTTGAGGTCGGTGTAGTGCTGGACCAGCTCCAGCATGTCGCCGGTGCCGGAACAGAAGCCGATGATGCCGGCGGTGTAGCCGCGGCCGTCCTTGATGTCCTCGATGTACTTGTACTGGGCCTTCCAGTCCAGCGACGAGTTCTCCGCGCTGGACACCAGCCGCATCGCGATGTCCTTCTTGTGCGGGTCGTCGAGGCCGACGCCCCTGAGCTGGACGGAGGTTGCGGGCACGGGCACGGCCTGGGCGGCCGAGGTGGCCGCGACGGTGAGGGGCGCGGCCACCAGGGCGGCGGCGAGGGCTGTGCGGAGGGCACGACGGGGCTGGGGACGCATGGGGACGCTCCGGTTCCTCGTGGGTTAGGAAACCTTCCTAACGAGAAGCAAACGCCCCGGAACCCCGCCCCTGCAAGGGTTTTGACAAAAGCACTTCAAAAAAACTGCAAACGGCCCAGGTCAGGCCGCCCGGCGCCGCACCCACCAGACCGCCGCCGTGCACAGCGCCACGGCGAGCAGAGTCGTCCAGCCGAACTCGATGAGCTGGAACGGCCAGAACCGGTCCGCCGGCTGGTACACCTGGTGCGCCGTGTAGCCGCCGTCGCGCAGCAGCGACTGCCACTGGGCGGTCGAATCACCGCGGTGGTAGAAGTCGTCCGCGGAGATCCGGTTCCCGGCCGGGTCGGAGAACCACACGCTCAGCACCCAGCGGTCGTCCAGCGCCAGGGGGTTCAGCGTGTGCACGGGCTCCTCCAAGGGAGTCATGTAGTGCGAGCGCACGGCGTGGGCGAGGAACGGCAGGGCGACCGAGGCCGCCATCCCGATGCCCACCGCGACCACGGTGCGGCGCAGCACCGCACCAGCCAGCGCCGCGACCCCGAAGGCCACCAGCACCCGGCCCACCAGCACCGGCGGAGCCTGCGCGAAGAGGTCCGGGTTGAACGCTCCGCCCCTGATCGCCAGCGGCTCGCTCCACCAGCGCAGCAGCAGCCCGAACAGCGCCGCCACAACGGCCAGCACCGCGGCGCCCACGACCAGGCCGCCCGCCGTCCAACGGGCCCGCCCGGCACCCTGGGTCCAGGCGAAGCGCACCGTGCCGTGCTCGAACTCCCGCGCCAGCAGCGGGCCGCCGAGGAACGCACCGAACACGCCACCGATGACGTAGACCACGGTGTCGAGCTCCAGCAGGCCGTCGCCGTACGTGCGCGTGAACTGCTTGTACTTGGCCAGGCAGGCGTCCGTGGACGGATCGCAGTCGGCGGCGCCAGTACGGTCCAGGCCGGTGTGCAGGTACCAGCCGTGCACCAGCAGGGCGAGGGAGATCGCGCCCATCACGGTGAGCAGGGTCAGCAGCGCGGGCCGGTGGCGCAGCCCGGCGGCCCGCAGCACGGCGGAGCGGGGCGGGGCGAGGGTGGTCGAGCTCACGACAGTACCTTCTGGTTCGTACGGACGGCGCCGCGCGGGCCGGGCAAGGCGGAGGCGGTCGGCTCGCGGAGGTAGGTGAGCACCAACTCCTCCAGGCCGACGCGCTGTTGGCGCCAGCCGTCGGAGACCGGCGCGTCCACGCCGCCGGTGCGCACCAGCAGGTGGGACTGGGCGCCGGCCCGGCGGTCGCGGACCACCGCCAGGCGCTCGGCGACCGCGTCCGCCTCGGCGGTCGGGCCGGTGAGCATCCGGTGGCCGCCCAGCAGGTCGTCCACCTCCCCGGTCACCTGGACCCGGCCGCCGGCCAGCACCACCAGGTAGTCGCAGCTCTGCTCCAGCTCGTTGACGGCGTGCGAGGAGAACACCACCGAGAGGCCGCCCTCGGCCACCGCGGTGAGCAGCACGGCCATGAAGTCATGCCGGGCGAGCGGGTCGAGCGCGGCCAACGGCTCGTCCAGGAGCAGGAGTTCGGGCCGCTTGGCGAGGGCCAGGGCGAGCGAGACCTGGGCCTGCTGACCGCCGGAGAGCCGGCCGTACTTGCGCTCCAGCGGGATGCCGAGACCTTCCAGGTGGTCGCGCGCCCGGGCGTCGTCCCAGCGCCGGTTGAGGTGGCGGCCCATCGCGAGCAGGTCGCGCACGGGCAGGCCGGGGTAGAGCGCGGCGTTCTGGGAGACGAAGCCGATCCGGTCCAAGGCCCTTGGCGAGCCGGGGAGTTGGTCGCCGAGGACGGTCATCGCACCCTCGCTGGGCAGGGTCAGACCGGCGGCCAGGCTGAGCAGCGTGGTCTTGCCTGCTCCGTTCGGGCCGACCAGGGCCACCACGTGCCCGGCCGAGATGGTGAGGTGGCAGTCCCGCAGCGCCCAGGAGCGGCGGTAGCGCTTGCCGATCCCGCCGCAGTCGATCACCGTGTCCGTGGTCATCACGCCACCACCCCGTCGCGCCCCTCGCGCAGGTCGCGCAGCGCGTCCTCGAACACCGCGACCATCCCCCCTTCGTCGAGCCCGGCGGTCCGCGCCGAGCGCATCCAGTCCAGCAACCCCCGCCGCAGCGCGGCCCGTTCACGCAGCGGCACCACCCCGGCGGGCAGCCCGCGCACGAAGGTGCCCTGACCCCGCCGGCCGACCGCCAGGCCACGGTGCTCCAGCTCCCGGTAGGCCTTGAGCACGGTGTTGGGGTTGATCGCCAGCCCGGCGACCACCTCGCGCACCCGGGGCAACCGGTCCCCCTCGGCCAACCAGCCCATCCGCAAAGCCTGTTCGACCTGCTGCACGAGTTGCAGGTAGGTCGGGACGCCGGAGGCCGGGTCCAGGCGGAACTCGATCGGGGAGGGCTGGTCCGCACCTTTATCTAGTTCCATAGTTAATGAGTTAAGTAGGCATGATGACGGGTCGTCAACCCAAGAAAGGGCAAAGGGCCCCGCCCGGACCGGGATGGTCCGGGCGGGGCCCTTCAGGCCCTGCGGCGTGCCGGCGGCTCAGGCGCCGCGCAGCACCGCGCCGGTGCGGGCGACGGCCTCGGCGACGGCCGCCTCACGGGCGGCGGTGGCCTCGTCGGCGGTCAGGGTGCGGTCGACCGCGCGGAAGCGCAGCGCGTACGCCAGCGACTTCCTGCCCTCGCCGACCTGCTCGCCGGTGAACACGTCGAACAGCCGGATGGCCTCCAGCAGCTCGCCCGCGCCGGCCCGCAGCGCGGCCTCGACGTCGGCGGCCGGGACGGCGGTGTCGACGATCAGCGCGACGTCCTGGGTCGCCACCGGGAAGCTGGAGACGGCCGGGCCGCCGACCCGCTCGGCGCCGTCGGCGGTGAGCAGGTCGACGTCGATCTCCATCGCGGCGGTACGGGCCGGCAGCCCGAGCGCCTTGACCACCCGCGGGTGCAGCTCACCGGCGTGGCCGACCACCCGGTCGGTGCCGGCCACCAGCAGCTCGGCGCAGCGGCCCGGGTGCCACGGCGCCAGCCGGCCCTGGCGGACGGTCAGCTCGACGCCGGCCGCGCGGGCCACCGTACGAGCCGCCTCGACGGCGTCCGCCCAGGAGGCCTGGGCGCCCTTGCCCCACCAGCCCGACGGCAGCCGCTCGCCCGCGAGGGCGACGGCGATCCGGCGCGGCTGGTCCGGCAGCGCGGCGTCCAGCGCGGCCAGCTCCTCGTCGCTGGGCCGGTGGTCGACCGCCGGACGCGGGGCCACGCTGAGCTCGTCCTTGGGCAGGAAGACGGTGCCGGTCTCGAAGATCGCCAGGTCGGTGTTGCCCCGGCCGACGTTGCGGCGCAGCGCGCCGAGCAGGCCCGGCAGCAGCGTGGTGCGCAGCGCCGGCTCCTCGTCGTTCAGCGGGTTGACCAGCTTCACCGTGCGGCGGCGCCGGTCGTCCGTCTCCAGGCCGAGCGCCTCGAAGGCGGCCTCGCCGAGGAACGGGTAGTTGTTGACCTCGACGTAGCCGGCCGCGGCCAGCGCCACGCCGATCCGGCGGTGGGTCCGCTGGGCCTCGGTCAGGCCCTTGCCCGGCGGCACGTCGGGCATCCGGGCGGGGACGTTGTCGTAGCCCTCCAGCCGGATGACCTCCTCGGCGAGGTCGTACGGGTCGGTGAGGTCGGGGCGCCAGGTCGGCGGGGTGACCTCCAGGACGTCGGCGCCGGCGACCGAGCAGCCGATCTCCTGGAGGCGCCGGGTGACGGTCTCGCGGCCGTACGCGGTGCCGGCCACCCGGTCGGGCAGGTCGGCGGCGATGGTGATGGTGCGCACCGGGTGCGGGGCCGCGATGTCGGTGACCCCGGCCTCGGCGGTGCCGCCGGCGATCAGGACCAGCAGGTCGACGGCGCGCTGCGCGGCAGCGCGGGCGGCCTCCGGGTCGACGCCGCGCTCGAAGCGCTTGGACGCCTCGGAGGGCAGCTTGTGCCGCTTGGCGCTGCGGGCGATGGCGACCGGGTCGAAGTGCGCCGCCTCGATGATCACCTCGGTGGTGCCCGGGCCGGCGGCCGGGTCGAGGATCTCGGTGGAGGCGCCGCCCATCACGCCGGCCAGGCCGATCGGGCCGCTGTTGTCGCAGATCAACAGGTCCTCGGCGGAGAGCTTGCGCTCGACCCCGTCGAGGGTGGTGAGGGTCTCGCCCTGCTCCGCCCGGCGGACCGTGATCGGACCGTCCACACGCTGCTTGTCGTAGGCGTGCAGCGGCTGGCCGACCTCCAGCATCACGTAGTTGGTGATGTCGACGGTCAGCGAGATCGGGCGGATGCCCGACTTCTGGAGCCGGCGCTGCAGCCAGATCGGGGACTTGGCGTTCGGGTCGACGCCGACGACCGTACGGGCCACGAAGCGGTCGCAGCCGGCCTGGTCGCCGACCTTCACCAGGTAGCCGAAGGAGTTCGCCGGCGGCACGTCGAGCAGCGCCGGGTCGGCCAGCGGCAGCCCGTACGCGGCGGCGGCCTCGCGGGCCACGCCGCGCATGGACAGGCAGTAGCCGCGGTCCGGGGTGACGGCGATGTCGAGCACCTCGTCGACGAGCTGGAGCAGCTCGATGGCGTCGGTGCCGGGCTCGAACTCCGGCGGGAGCACGATGATGCCGTTGTGGTCGTCGCCCATGCCCAGCTCGCGGGCGGAGCAGATCATGCCGGCCGAGGTCTGGCCGTAGGTCTTGCGGGCCGAGATCGGGAACGGGCCGGGCAGCACCGCGCCCGGGAGCACGACCACGACCTTGTCGCCGACGGCGAAGTTGGTCGCACCGCAGACGATCTCCTGCGGCTCGCCGGTGCCGTTGGCGTCGCCGACGTTCACGAAGCAGTGCCGGATCGGCTTCTTGAAGCCGGACAGCTCCTCGATGGAGAGCACCTCGCCGACCACCAGCGGGCCCTTGAGGTCCGCGCCGAGCTGCTCGACGGTCTCGACCTCCAGGCCGGCCCGGACCAGGCGCTCCGCGACGTCACGGCCGGTCTCGCCGGCCGGCAGGTCGACGTACTCGCGCAGCCAGGAAAGCGGGACGCGCATCAGATCTCCATCCCGAACGGGAGGGTGAAGCGGACGTCACCCTCGACCATGTCGCGCATGTCGGCGACGTTGTGACGATTCATCAGGATCCGCTCCAGGCCCAGGCCGAAGGCGAACCCGCTGTAGCGGTTGGGGTCGACGCCGCAGGCGACCAGCACCCGCGGGTTGACCACGCCGCAGCCGCCGAGCTCGATCCAGCCCTCGGAGGAGCAGGTCCGGCACGGCCGGTCCGGGTTGCCGACGCTCGCACCGCGGCACACGAAGCACTGGAGGTCGATCTCCGCGCTCGGCTCGGTGAACGGGAAGTACGACGGGCGCCAGCGCAGCTCCAGGCCGCCGCCGATCAGCTTCTCGACCAGCACCTCGATGGTGCCCTTGAGGTCGGCGAAGGTGATGCCCTCGTCCACCGCGAGGCCCTCGACCTGGCGGAAGACCGGGGTGTGGGTGGCGTCCAGCTCGTCGGTCCGGTAGACCCGGCCCGGGCAGACCACGTAGACGGGGGGCTCGCGGTCGAGCATCGTGCGGGCCTGGACCGGGGAGGTCTGGGTGCGCAGCACCACGCCGGAGTCGGCGGAGCCGTCCGGGGCCTGGACGAAGAAGGTGTCCTGCATCGAGCGGGCCGGGTGGTCCGGGCCCAGGTTGAGGGCGTCGAAGTTGAGCCACTCGGCCTCGACCTCGGGGCCCTCGGCGACCTGGTAGCCCATCGCGACGAAGGTGTCCTCGATGCGCTCGGCCATGGTGGTCAGCGGGTGCCGGGCGCCGCGCGGGGCGCGGTCGTACGGCAGCGTGACGTCCACCGCCTCCTCGACCAGCACGCGGGCGTCGCGCTCCGCCTCCAGCTCGGCCTGCCGCTTGGCGAGGGCCTGGTTGACGGCCCCGCGGGCCTGGCCGATCAGCTTTCCGGCGGCCGCCTTGGCGTGCGGGGGCAGGGCGCCGATCTCGCGGTTGGCGAGCGAGAGCGCGGAGCGGTCGCCGGTGTGGGCGACCTTGGCCTGCTTCAGCTCGTCCAGGGAGCCGGCGGCGGCGAAGGCGGCGACCGCCTCGTCCCGCGCCTGCTCCACCACCTCGGGCTTGAGGGCCTCGACCTCGACCGGGTCGTACGACTTGTTGGGTGCCGACATCTCTATCTTTCCCGTGCTCCTGCTCGTCCGTGCTCAGGTGTGTGGGGGCTCTCCCTCCTTGCCCGCCATCGGGCAGGAGGGGCCCAACGCGCCACGATCGGCGGGGCCGGGGCACGGGCAGCCGGTCTCCGTTCACCGGAGGCTCACGGGAGTGGTGTCCGCGGCTCAGCCGCGCAGGGCGTTGCGCAACGCCAAAGGTCGAGTGTAGTCGCAGCGCGTAGTGCGACTGCCGTCAAGCCCGTCCGGACCCGGCCACGGCATGCTCCGGTCGTCGTGCAGAGCATGCCGTGCTTGTCGTTCATGCTCCTTCAGAGCATGAAGTCGGGCACCCCGGCGGGCAGGATAAATCGGAACCGGGCGCCGCCGCCGGGCGCGCGGTCGACGCGGATCGAGCCGCCGTGGGCCTCCACGATGCCCTTGACGATATAGAGGCCCAGGCCCGTGCCGCCGCGTTTGGAGCCGCGCCAGAAGCGGGTGAAGACGCGCGGCATCGACTCCTCGGGGATGCCGCTTCCTTCGTCGCTCACGGTGACCGCTGTGCCTTCCACGATGCGGGGCGGGGTGCCGTTGCGCTCCCAGACGGGCGCCTCGACGACCTCCTTGGCCGGTGCCACCTCGATCGTGACAGTTCCCTCGCCGTGCCGCACCGCATTTTCCAGCAGGTTGGCGAGCACCTGGTCGACCTTGTCCGGGTCGGCCCACAGCACGGTCAGCGGCCCGCCGATCCGGATGTCGAAGCGGTCCTCGGGGATGCCGGTGGCGACCTTGCGCTCGACGTGCCGACGCACCGCCGCGGCCAGGTCGACCACCTGCTTGCGCAGCTCCAGCCGGCCGGAGTCGATCCGGGAGATGTCCAGCAGTTCGGCGATCAGCCGGGTGACCCGGTCGGCGTCGGCGTCCACGGTCTCCAGCATCAGCCGCTTCTGCCCGTCGGTGAACCGCTCCCACTTGGCCAGCAGGGTCGCCGTGAAGCCCTTGACGCTGGTCAGCGGGGAGCGCAGCTCGTGCGCCACGGTCGCGATCAGCTCGGCGTGGCTGCGCTCGGTGCGGCGCCGGGCCTCGGTGCCGCGCAGGGCGATCACCAGGCGCTCCAGCGGCCCGCCCGGCGCGCTGCGCACGTAACGGGCGGAGACCAGCACCTCGCGCCCGCCGGGCAGCAGCAGGTTGCGCTCCGGCTGGCGGGTGCGGATGGCCAGGCCGCCGTACGGGTCGGTCAGCTGCCACCAGCGGCGGCCGTCCAGGTCCTCCAGCGGGAGGACGTCCTCCAGCCCGCTGCCCAGCGCGGCCTGCGGGAGCACGCCGGTGAGCCGGGCCGCGGCCCGGTTGAAGCAGACCACCCGGCCCAGCGCGTCGGCGACCACCAGGCCGTCCGGCAGGTCGTCCGGGTCGAGCTCGGGCCCGCTGCCGACCATGGGTTGCCTCCCCGATTACCCACCGTGCCGTTCTCCCCACCGACGCAGACCCTAGCGCCTCGCACGCGCCCGCAGTAGGGCTTGCAACGGGGTGATCCCGGTGCGCCCCCTGGTGCGTCAGGCGTTCGAGCGGCAGCCGCCGGGCGAACGCTGGGCGCGGGCCGAGGCGTACAGGCAGACCGCGGCCGCAGTGGCCAGGTTGAGGCTCTCGGCGTGGCCGTGGATCGGGACGCGCACGACCTCGTCGGTGAGCGCTCGGGTCTCCTCCGGAAGCCCCCACGCCTCGTTGCCGAACACCCATGCGCCCGGCGCGCCCAGGGTGCCCTCGTCCAGCTCCTGGTCCAGGTCGCGCTCCCCCGCGCCGTCCGCGGCGAGCACCCGGACGCCGGCCTCGCGCAGCTTCCCGACGGCCTCCTCGACCGGGACGCCGACCGCCACCGGCAGGTGGAACAGGCTGCCCACGGAGGCCCGGACGGCCTTCGGATTGTAGAGGTCCACCGAGGCGTCGGTGAGCACCACGGCGTCCGCGCCGGCCGCGTCGGCGGTGCGCAGCACCGTCCCGGCGTTCCCGGGGTCGCGCACGTGGGCGAGGATCGCCACCAGCTTCGGCCGGGCCTTGAGCACCTCGGCGAACGGGGTGTCGATGAAGCGGCAGAGTGCCACGATGCCCTGCGGGGTCACCGTGTCGCAGATCCCGGCGATCACCTCGTCGGTGGCGGTCAGCACCGGCAGCCCCGCGGCCAGGGCGTCCTCGACGATGTCCGCGTGCCGCTCGGCGGCCTCCAGGCCCACGTAGACCTCGACCACGGCGTGCTCGCCGGTGCCCGGCAGCCTGCCGAAGGCGACGGCCTCCCGGACGGCCTGCGGGCCCTCGGCCAGGAAGCGGCGCTCCTTGGTGCGCTGGTTGCGCTTGGCCAGCCGGCGGGCGGCGACGACGCGCGGCGAGCGCAGGGAGGTCAGCAGGGGGGTGTCGGTGCTCGGCATGGTCTCGTTCTCCGGAGGCGCTGAAGGAGGGGGCAAAGCAGGACCGGACCCGCAGGCGAGCCTGCGGGTCCGGTCAGAGCTCAACCGATCTCGGAAGATCAGGCGGCGTCGGCGGCGGCCTTCGGGGCGTTCACGTCGGCCGGCAGCGCCTTCTGGGCGACCTCGACCAGGGAGGCGAACGCACCCGGGTCGTTGACGGCCAGGTCGGCCAGCATCTTGCGGTCGATCTCGACGCTGGCGGCCTTCAGGCCCTGCACGAAGCGGTTGTAGGTGATGCCGTTGGCACGGGCCGCAGCGTTGATGCGCTGGATCCACAGCTGACGGAAGTCGCCCTTGCGCTTCTTGCGGTCGTTGAAGTTGTAGACCAGCGAGTGGGTGACCTGCTCCTTGGCCTTGCGGTACAGGCGCGAACGCTGGCCACGGTAGCCGCTGGCGCGCTCCAGGATGACCCGGCGCTTCTTGTGGGCGTTGACTGCCCGCTTGACGCGTGCCACTTGATTACTCCTTGGATTGGACCACGGACTACTTCACGTGGTCCGTCATTCGAATGGGTCGGGAAGGATCAGCTGCCCCGCTCGCGACTCGCGCCGGGCGGGAGGGCGATCACTTGCCGAGAAGCTTCTTGATCTTCTTGGCGTCAGCGGGGGCCAGCTCGATCGTCCCGGCCAGCTTGCGGGTCAGCGTCGAGGGCTTGTGCTCCAGGAGGTGGCGGCGACCGGCGCGCTCGCGCAGCACCTTGCCAGAGCCACTGATCTTGAAGCGCTTGCTGGCGCCACTGTGCGTCTTCTGCTTCGGCATTTCGCCGTATCTCCTCGTCGGTCCCGTCCACGCCCGCGCGGCGGTTGCCACGCGGGCGTGAACTGGATGGATCTGCGGTGACCGGGCGGGACGCCCCGTCACCCTGTGGGCCGGTCTCCCGGGCCTCCTGGCCGGTGAGGGCTCAGGCTCCCTGGGAGGCGGCCGGCTGCTCGACCGGAGCGTCGGCCTCGACGGCCGGCGCCTCGGCCGGGGCGTCCTGTGCCTCGGTCACGGCGTCCTGCTCCGCGGTCTCCGCAGGGGCGTCGGAGCCGGCGGTGCGGCCCTGACGCTCGGCCTTGCGGGCGTCCGCGAGGGCGCGGGCCTCGGCCATCGCCTCGGTCTTCTTCTTGTGCGGGCCAAGAACCATGATCATGTTCCGGCCGTCCTGCTTGGGCGAGGACTCGACGAAGCCCAGCTCCTGGACGTCGTCGGCGAGCCGCTGGAGCAGACGGAAGCCCAGCTCGGGGCGGGACTGCTCACGACCGCGGAACATGATCGTGATCTTGACCTTGTCGCCCTGCTTGAGGAACCGGACGACGTGACCCTTCTTGGTGTCATAGTCGTGCGGGTCGATCTTCGGCCGGAGCTTCATCTCCTTGATGACCGTGTGCGCCTGGTTCTTGCGCGCCTCACGGGCCTTCATGGCCGACTCGTACTTGAACTTGCCGTAGTCCATGAGCTTGCACACCGGCGGCCGGGCGGTCGCCGCGACCTCGACCAGGTCGAGGTCGTACTCCTGCGCGAGCTCCAGCGCCTTGGCAAGCGGCACGATGCCGACCTGCTCGCCGCTGGGACCGACGAGTCGCACCTCGGGGACGCGAATCCGGTCGTTGATGCGGGGCTCGGTGCTGATGGGGCCTCCTCGGTTGCACCTTCTGCGATGCGGCCGTCGGACGGCGGTCGCACGTAGTGGACTCGACCACTGGGCGGGGCTTCATTCGTGCTGCGCTGTCCGGTACGTACACCGCCACACGAAAAAAGCCCCGCTCGGTACAAGCGGGGCTCCACACAACCGGGGCTGCGCCCGGTGAGGGGCGCTGCGGCGACTCGGCGCCAGGGGCGCCCGTCGCGGACCGGGACCCGTCGACCGCAAGGCCGATCAGGTGGGAGACTTTCGCGGTTGCCCTCTCGGGCCTCCTCGGTGGAGCCTCCACTTGCTGGCCAGGGACCCGTGAGGGAGCCCGGCCGGTCAGTCTCGAAGCCTACAGCGTCACGCCGTCGAACGCTATTCCGCCCCTCCGCACGGCCGTGTCCGGTGCGGCTACGGCCGTGTCCTGGTGCGGATGGGGCCCTTGTACGCTCCATGGGTACGGACACCCGACCCGATGGAACGAGCCCCCCTTGAGCAGCGAGCCCACCCAGACCCCCGGCGCGGACGACGACGCGATCGGCTTCGACGACCTCACCCGCGACATCGCCGAGGTCCCGGCCGTCGAGGTGATCACCACCGTCGCGGTGCACCTGATGAGCGCCGCGGCCGTCAAGTGCGGTCTCGCCGAGGGCGGCGAGAAGGACAAGGACCTGGACGAGGCCCGCAAGCTGATCACCGCGCTGGCCGGGCTGGTCACCGCCGGCGCCCCGGAGATCAGCAACTTCCACGCCGCGCCGCTGCGGGACGGGCTGCGCTCGCTCCAGCTCGCGTTCCGCGAGGCCTCGATCGTCCCGGACGCCCCGGGTGCGGGGCCGGGCGAGAAGTTCACCGGGCCGGTCTACTCCTGATCCGGACGCGCCTCAGGGGCAGTGAACCATGTGGTTCACTGCCCCTGACCGCTTCCTACCGCTTGTAGAGCGGCTCCCCCGGCAGCTCCGTGCCCGCCGGCAGCACCGCGAGGTCCAGCCCCCGGTCCAGCCGCACCCGCAGCACCGGATCGGCGGCCATCGCCTGCCCGACCCGCTGCGCGGCCGCCTGCAGCCCCGCCTGGTCCAGCGCCGGGTCGAACACCACCGCGAGCATCCCGTCCGAGCCCTCCGAGGCCGTCAGCAGCCCGGTGACCACCTGCGGCTCGGCCGCCAGCAGCCCGCGGACCGCCTCGCGCACCTCCGGGTCCCGGACCGGCGGCAGGAACGGGCGGTTCTCCGCGAGCGCCCGCAGCCGGGCACCGCCCAGCGGGAACGGCACCGGCCCGGCCGGGTCGATCAGCAGGGTGTCGGCACGCTCCGAGAAGGCCACCATCGCGGCCTGCGGGGCCGCCGTCGGCGCCGGGCGGGCATCGGCGCGCCAGCGGGCGAGCGACTCCAGCGACGTGAAGGCCGGCAGCGCGCGGCGCCCGTCCGGGGCCTCCAGCACCGGGACGGCCATGTCGCTGGTCTTCTCGTGCCGGTGCCCGTGCTGGTCCACCTCGACCTCGCCGAGGATCGCGACGATCGGAACCATCAGCCGGCTGGGGGTCAGCGCCGCCAGCACCTCCGGCTCGGCCGCGCGGTCCTGCGACCAGCGGGCGAGGGCATCGGTGAGCGCCGGGTCGGCGGTGCCGTCGTCGTCGGAGAAGCCGGGGTTCGGGATGCTCTTGCCGACGAACGCCGGGTTGGAGAAGTCTTTGCGGTCCACCCGTCCGACCCTATGCCACCGCGCGTGAGCGGCCCCATTTCCCTGCACGCGGGGCCTACCCACCGGTAGCGCGGTGTGGCACTCTGCGCCCATGGTGATCCTCGACGCGCCCGCGACCGCACCCGCCCCGGTCTCCGACCGCCTCCGGTACGACCGCGCCACCGCCCACCTGGACGGGCCGGTGGCCGTCGTGGACCTCGCCGCGTTCGACGCGAACGCCGCCGACCTGGTCCGCCGGGCGGGCGGCAAGCCGATCCGGCTGGCCAGCAAGTCGGTCCGCTGCCGGGCGCTGCTGGAGCGGGCACTGGCCGTGGACGGCTTCCTCGGGGTGATGAGCTTCACCCTGGACGAGTCGCTCTGGCTGGCCCGCACCGGCATCCGCGACGTCCTGCTCGCCTACCCCTCCGCCGACCGGGCCGGCTTCGCCGAGCTGACCGCCGACCCGGAGGCCGCCCGCGAGATCACCGTCGTCCTGGACGACCCGGCCCAGCTGGACCTGATCGACGCGGCCCGCGGAGGCGACGCCGAGGTACGGGTCTGCCTGGAGCTGGACACCTCGCTGCACCTGCTCGGCGGCCGGGTCCGGGTGGGTGCCCGGCGCTCGCCCCTGCGCACCCCCGAGGACCTCGGCGCCTTCGCCGAACTCGTCCAGCGCCGCCGGGGCTTCCGGGTCGTCGGCCTGATGGCGTACGAGGGGCACGTCGCCGGGGTGGGCGACCGGGTGCCCGGACGGCCGGTGCGCTCGCAGCTGATCCGACTGATGCAGGCCAAGTCCCGGACCGAGCTGGCCGAGCGGCGTGCGGCGGCGGTCCGGCGGCTGCGACAGGTGGCCGACCTGGAGTTCGTCAACGGGGGCGGCACCGGCAGCGTGGAGTCCACCGTGGCCGAGCGCGCCGTCACCGAGGTCGCCGCCGGCTCCGGGCTGTACCTGCCGCAGCTGTTCGACAACTACCGCTCCTTCCGGGGCCGTCCGGCCGCGCTGTTCGGCCAGCCGGTGGTGCGCCGCCCCGGCCTCGGCGTGGTGACCGTGCTCGGCGGCGGCTACCCGGCCTCGGGGGCGGCCGGCCCGGACCGCTCGCCGGTGCCCTACCTGCCGGCCGGACTGCGCTACGACCCGACGGAGGGTGCCGGGGAGGTGCAGACCCCGCTGCTCGGCTCGGCCGCGGACGACCTGCTGATCGGCGACCGGGTCTGGTTCCGGCACGCCAAGGCGGGCGAGCTGTGCGAACGCTTCGCCGAGCTGCACCTGATCGAGGGCGACCGGATCGTACGGACCGTGCCGACGTACCGGGGTGAGGGGAAGACGTTCCTCTGACGCTTCGTCCGCCTTTGCCCTACCGTGGTGCCGACACGACGGCACGACAAGGGAGCAGCATGGACCCCGAGCTCACGGACATTGCCACGAGGGGTGCGACCGCTCTGGCCGGCCTCATGGTCACCTCGGCCTGGGACCGGGTGAAGCCGCGCGTTGCCGCAATGTTCGGCCGGCGGGCGGAGTCGGTCTCCGAAGAACTGGACGAGACCCAGGCCGAGTTGGCCGCAGTGCCGGACGGCGACCGCGAGTCGGCGATCCAGAGCGCCCAGGGCGAGTGGCAGCCGAAGCTGCGCCGACTGCTGGCCAGCGACCCGGCCATGGCCGCCGAGCTCAAGTCCATCCTGGACGAGTTCGCACCCGAAGCGGCCGAGCAGGCGCTCACCGTATACCACAACGAACTCAAGGACATGACGGTCCACGGCACCGTCATCCAGGTCGGCAAAGGCAAGGTCGTCCAGGCCGACACGATCAACGGCAACCTGAACTTCTGACCTTTCCGGAGCCTTAACGGGGCCCGATGGAACGGCTAACCACAGCCGTCCGTCGGGCCTTTGCGCTGCTCGGGAGCCTACAGTCCGTCAACGAGGACAGCACGCACGGCTATTGCCTTCTGGTCCAGACCAATCCTACGCTCTGGCCGGGGGCCGCACGCCGGGCCGGCGGCTCCCGAACGGGCAGGCGTGCCCGTTCCCCCACACTCGCCCGGAACGACGGTCAAGGAGTCCCCACCCCCATGTCCATCAAGCGAAGTGCCCTGTCCGTCGGCGTGATCGGCGCCGCGGTCCTCGCGGTGGCCGGTGCCACCGCCGGCACCGCCAGCGCCCACGGCACGATGACCAACCCCGTGAGCCGGGTCGCCGCCTGCTACGCCGAGGGCCCCGAGCACCCGGTGTCCCAGGTCTGCAAGGACCTCGTCGCCGCGAGCGGCACCCAGCCGCTGTACGACTGGAACGAGGTCAACATCGCCAACGCCAACGGCAACCACCAGGCACTGATCCCGGACGGCAAGCTCTGCTCGGCCAACCGCGACAAGTATGCGGCGCTGGACTGGCCGCGCACCGACTGGCCGGCCACCGCGGTGAAGGCCGGCGCCTTCACCTTCCAGTTCCGCACCACCGCGCCGCACGTCGGCACCCAGACCGTCTACATCACCAAGCCGGGCTACGACCCCGCCAAGCCGCTGAAGTGGTCGGACCTCGACCCGACCCCGGTGGCCCAGGTTCAGGTCGACCGCAACGCCGTCAACGGCTCCTACACCTACTCCGGCACCCTGCCGCAGCGCACCGGCCGCCAGGTCCTGTACACGGTGTGGCAGCGCAGCGACAGCCCGGAGGCCTTCTACGCCTGCTCCGACGTCGACTTCGGCACCTCCACCACGGCCGTGTCGGCGCTCGCCGCCCAGGCCCCGGCCGCGCCCAGCGACGCCCAGATCGCGGCCGACGCGTCCAAGTCCACGGTCGCCCACCACGGCCACGGCGGGGACCCGGACTCCCCCGCCGGTCAGGTGATCCCGACCGCCTCCGCGGCCGTGGGCGGCACCTCGGCCACCGGTCCGCTGCTGCTCGCGGGTGCCGCCGCGATCGGTGTCGGCTGGGCCGGCACGGTACTCCGGCGCCGTCGCGTCGAGGCTGTTCGACGCGACTCCTGACGCCGGGCGCGGGACCGGGCCGGCCACACCCCCGTCCGGCCCGGTTCCCGTGACACCACCCCGTGCGACAGCGAACGGCGGCGGCCCATCCGGAGGGTTCCCTCCGGATGGGCCGCCGCCGTGTGAGGAGCGCGGGGCTCAGGTGGTGGTGCCTCCGACACCGCCGGAGCCCGCACCGGACCCGCCGGAGCCGGTCCCGGGCAGCCCCGGGATGCTCGGCAGCTTGCCCTTGTAGTCGGTGATGCCCTTGACGATGGTGTCCATCACCGCGACGTCCGGCGCCTTGTCGGCGATGTCGAAGCCGAAGTGCACCGAGACCAGCGACTTCCCGTCGGCGGACGGGAAGACCACGGTCTGCACGTAGCCGTTGTTGCCCTTGGGCGCGTCCACCTTCCAGCGGACCAGGTAGCCGTCCTGGCCGTTGACCTTCACGGCCTCGGACTTGAGCTCCTGGTGCCCGGTGATGTCGCCGTACGCGGCCTTGGCGGCCGACGCGATGTCGGCCTTGGCCGCCGCCTGGACGTCGGAGCCGCCGCCGTCGATCCGTCCGGTGTTCACACCGCCGAGGGAGCATTCGCTCGTGCCGTCGGCGCAGGTGTACGAGCCGACGGTGAGCGAGGCGTAGCCCTCACGGGTGTTGCCGGCCTCCCAGCCGGACGGGGCCGGCAGGGTGAGCCGGTTGACCAGGTCGATCGCCTTGTCGGCGCTCGGGCGGGTCTTGCCGCCGCCCTTGCCGTCCCCGCTGCCGCCGTTGCCGCTCCCGCCGTTACCGCCGTTTCCACCGCCGTTGCCGGGGTCGCCGAAGCCCGGGAGGCCGCCCCACGGGCCGTAGCCGCCCTGCGGGGCCGAACGGGCGCTGCGCGGGGCGCGGTCCCCGTGGCCGTCCACCGCGAGGTAGGTGATGCCGGAGCCTGCGCCCAGCCCGAGGAGGGCGGCGGCGGTGGTCGCCAGCACCAGCTTGGAGGGCTTGCGCCGGGCCTTGCGCGGCGGCCCGGCGGGCAGCCCGGCGGGCGAGCCGTAGGCCGCGCCGAAGGGCGGCGGCTCCGGGTAGCGGACGGTCGGGCCGCTCTCCAGCACCTCGCCCTCCAGCACCCTGGGCTGCTCGGCCGTTCCCGGCCCCGGGGCCGCGGCGGCCGTCGGCTCCGCCTGCGGAGCCTCCGGTGCCGGTGTGTCCGAGGGTGCAGGCCAGGTGTCGGCCGTCCAGCCCTTGCCGTCCCACCATCGCTGCGGCCTCGGGTCGCTGGTGGTGTCCTTCGGGTCCGGGTACCACCCGGCGGGGATCTGCTCGCTCACGGTAGAGAATCTAAAGGCAGCCGGATAAACGCGAAATCAGCGCAGCCGGGAATTCCGGCCGTTTTCGATGAGATTCCCGTGAGAACCCCGGTGCGGCGGCGAGGACGGACCCTAGAGCGGGGTCACGTACGCCCCGGAGATGCCGCCGTCCACCAGGAACTCGCTCGCCGTGATGAACGAGGAGTCGTCGCTGGCCAGGAAGGCCACCGCGGCGGCGATCTCCTCGGCCCGGGCGAACCGGCCGAGCGGGATGTGCACCAGCCGGCGGGCGGCCCGCTCCGGGTCCTCGGCGAACAGCTCGCGCAGCAGCGGGGTGTCCACCGGCCCGGGCGAGAGCGCGTTGACCCGGATGCCCTCCCGGGCGAACTGCACGCCCAGCTCGCGGGACATCGCCAGCACCCCGCCCTTGGAGGCGGTGTAGGAGATCTGCGAGGTGGCCGCGCCCATCCGGGCCACGAAGCTGGCGGTGTTGATGATCGAGCCCCGCCCGTGCCGGCGCATGTACGGCAGCGCGGCCTTGCAGCACAGGTAGACCGAGGTCAGGTTGACCTCCTGGACCTTGCGCCAGGCGTCCAGGCCGGTGGTGAGGATCGAGTCGTCCTCGGGTGGCGAGATGCCCGCGTTGTTGAACGCGACGTCCACGCTGCCGCAGGTCTCGTACGCCTCGTCGAACAGCGCCTCGACCATGTACGGGTCGGTGACGTCGGTGTGCACGAACAGCCCGCCGACCTCCTTGGCGGCGGCCCGCCCGGTCTCCTCGTCGAGGTCGGCGCAGACGACCTTCGCCCCCTCCGAGGCGAGCCGTCGGGCGGCGGCCAGGCCGATCCCGCTGCCCGCGCCGGTGACCACGGCGGTGCGGCCGACCAGCCGGCGGCAGACGACGTCGTCGGGCGCGGCGTGCTTCTCGCTCATGGGCTGTCACTCCTCGCTGTGGATGAAGACGTTCTTGGTCTCGGTGAAGTGGCGCAGCGCGTCCGGCCCCAGCTCGCGGCCCACCCCGGACTCGCCGAAGCCGCCGAAGGGCGTCCAGTAGCGCACCGAGGAGTGCGAGTTGACCGACAGGTTGCCCGCCCGTACGCCCCGGGCCAGGCGCAGCGCCCGGCCGACGTCCCGGGTCCAGATCGAGCCGGAC
This sequence comes from Kitasatospora sp. NPDC093102, assembly GCF_040683915.1. NCBI lineage: Bacteria > Bacillati > Actinomycetota > Actinomycetes > Kitasatosporales > Streptomycetaceae > Kitasatospora > Kitasatospora sp. NPDC093102. The sequence continues at coordinate 242,835 of NZ_JBFBFA010000007.1, forward strand.
AGGCCGTAGCGGGTGGCGTTGGCCAGCCGCAGCGCGTCTGCCTCGTCGGTGAACGGCAGGACGGCGGCGACCGGGCCGAAGATCTCCTCGGTGACGGCCGGGACGTCCGGGTTCCCGGGGGCGACCACCGTGGGCGGGTACCAGTAGCCGGCTCCGTCCGGGACCTTGCCGCGGGCCAGCACGGGCAGGTCGGGGGTGAGGTAGGAGGCCACCCGGCGGACCTGGGCGGCCGAGATCAGCGGGCCGAGCTGCGTCTGCGGGTCGGCCGGGTCGCCGGTGCGCAGGGTCTCGACGGCGGGCAGCAGCAGGGCGAGGAAGTCCTCGTACACCTCGCGCTGGACCAGGATCCGGCTGCGGGCGCAGCAGTCCTGGCCGCTGTTGTCGGCGAAGGACATCGGGTCGGCGGCGCGGGCCAGGTCGGCGTCGGCGAAGACGATGTTGGGGCTCTTGCCGCCGAGCTCCAGGGTGACCCGCTTGGCGCGGGCGGCGCAGCGGGCGGCGACCTCCTTGCCGACGACGGTCGAACCGGTGAAGACGATCTTGCGGACGGCCGGGTGGTCCACCAGGGCCCGGCCGGTGCCGGCGCCCGCGCCCGGGACGACCTGGAACAGGCCCTCGGGCAGGCCCGCCGCGAGGGCGAGTTCGGCCAGCCGCAGGGCCGTCAGCGGGGTGGCCTCGGCGGGCTTGAGCAGGACGGCGTTGCCGGCCGCCAGGGCGGGGGCGAAGCCCCAGGCGGCGATCGGCATCGGGAAGTTCCACGGCGCGATCACCCCGACCACGCCGACCGGCTCGTGGAAGGTCACGTCCAGGCCGCCGGGGACCGGGATCTGCCGGCCGGTCAGCCGCTCCACTCCCCCGGCCGTGTACTCCAGCAGGTCGCGGACGTTGCCGGCCTCCCAGCGGGCGTTGCCCTGGAGGTGGCCGGCCTCCTCCACCTCCAGGGCGGCCAGCTCGGGGACGTGCACCTCGACCTGGTCGGCGAACCGGCGCAGCAGCCGGGCGCGTTCGCCGGGGGCGAGCGCGGCCCAGCCGGCCTGGGCCTTCACCGCCCGCCGGGCGGCCGCGTCCAGCTGTTCGGGGGTGGTGTCCGGGACGGTGGCGAGCACCTCGCCGGTGGCGGGGTTGCGGACGGTGCTCGCGTCGGGGGCGGTGCTCGCAGTGCTCGCGGCGGGGGCGGTGTTCGCGGTCGGCTCGGTCATGCCTCACGTCCGTCGGTCATGCGTCACATCCGTCGGTCATGCGTCACATCCGTTCGAAGGATCGGTAGCGCTCCCAGTCGGTGACCGCCCCGTCGTAGGCGGCCTGCTCGACCCGGGCCATGTTCAGGTAGTGCTCGACCACGTCGTCGCCGAAGGCCTCGCGGGCCAGCATGCTGTCCGCCCACAGCTCGGCCGCCTCGCGCAGCGATCCGGGCACCCGGGCGTACTCCTCGACCGCGTAGGCGTTGCCGAGGCAGGGCGCGGGCAGTTCCAGCTTGCGCTGCAGCCCGTGCAGGCCGGCCGCGATCATCCCGGCCACCGCGAGGTACGGGTTGACGTCGCCGCCCGGCACCCGGTTCTCCATCCGCAGGCCGGGGCCGTGGCCGACCACCCGGTAGGCGCAGGTGCGGTTGTCCCGGCCCCAGGCGACGGCGGTCGGGGCGAAGGAGCCCGGGCGGTAGCGCTTGTAGGAGTTGATGTTCGGCGCGTACAGCACGCTGAACTCGCGCAGCGCGGTCAGCTGGCCGGCCAGGAAGTGCCGCATGGTGTCGGTCATCCGGCCGTCCCGGTCGGCGAAGGCGGGGGCGCCGACGGCATCGCGCAGCGAGAGGTGGATGTGGCAGCTGTTGCCCTCGCGCTCGTCGTACTTGGCCATGAAGGTGAGCGCGCAGCCGAGTTGGGCGGCGATCTCCTTCGCGCCGGTCTTGTAGACGCTGTGCTGGTCGCAGGTGGTGAGGGCGTCGGCGTAGCGGAAGGCGATCTCGTGCTGGCCGAGGTTGCACTCGCCCTTGGCGGACTCCACCACCAGGCCGGCGCCGGCCATCTCGGTGCGGATCCGGGACAGCAGCGGCTCGACCCGGGCGGTGCCCAGCATCGAGTAGTCCACGTTGTAGAGGTTCGCCGGGGTCAGGCCGCGGTAGCCGCCCAGCCAGGCCTGCTCGTAGGTGTCGCGGAAGACCAGGAACTCCAGCTCGGTGCCGATGTCGGCGGTCAGGCCGTGCTCGGCGAGCCGGGCGATCTGGCGGCGCAGCAGCTGGCGCGGGGCGGCGTCCACCGGGTGGCCGCCGTGCCGGGCGAGGTCGGCGGTGACCTGGGCCGTGCCGGGCTGCCAGGGGGTCAGCCGCAGGGTGCCGAGGTCGGGGCGCATCGCGAAGTCGCCGTAGCCGGTGGCCCAGGAGGAGAAGGCGTAGCCGTCCACGGTGTTCAGGTCGACGTCGACGGCCAGCAGGTAGTCGCAGGCCTCGGCGCCGTGCTCGGCGACCTCGTCGAGGAAGAACCGGGCGGCGAAGCGCTTGCCCTGGAGGCGGCCCTGCATGTCGGTGAAGGCGAGGGCGACGGTGTGCACCTCGCCGGCGTCCACCAGGGTGCGCAGCCCGGCCAGGGTCAGCGGGGGCCGGGGCGGCGAGCCCGCGGCGGTCTGTTCGGACATGGCCGAACCCTCCTCCTCGATCACTCTTCGAGATCAAGCGGTCACAGCGAACCGTACGGCCTGCCGCTCGCGGGGCGGAAGAGGGCGGGCTGGTGTCGGCGGCCCGTGGCGCGCCGACGCGCGTGGCTGACGGTGGATCGGGCGGTTCGGGGGGAGAATGCGCGCCATGGATCGCAGGCCTTTGATCGGCGTCAGCACCTACCTGGTGGACGCGAGTTGGGGCGATTGGCGGGACCGCCGGGTGGCCCTGCTGCCCGAGCGGTACACCGCGCAGGTCCGGGACTCCGGCGGGATCGCGGTCCTGCTGCCGCCCGACGCCCCGGAGCGCGCGCCGGAGGTGCTGGCCCGGCTGGACGGCCTGGTGATCGCGGGCGGGCCGGACATCGACCCGGCGTACTACGGGGAGCCGGCCCATCCGGCCACCGAGGTGGACTCGCCCGAGCGGGACGCCTGGGAGGTTGCGCTGCTGCGGGCGGCGCTGGCGGCGGGGATGCCGCTGCTGGCGGTCTGCCGGGGGATGCAGATCCTGAACGTGGTGTGCGGCGGGACGCTGGTGCAGCACCTGCCGGACGTGGTGCCGGTGGACGTGCACGCCGGATCGCCGGGGCGCTACGGCTCGCACCCGGTGCGGCCGGTGCCGGGGACGCTGTTGGGCGGGCTGCTGCCGGAGAGCGAGCTGGAGGTGCCGACCTTCCACCACCAGGCCGTCGGCCGGGTGGGGGCGGGCCTGCGGGTGAGCGCCCATGCGCCGGACGGGACGGTGGAGGCGGTGGAGGGCCCGGGGTTCACGCTCGGGGTGCAGTGGCACCCGGAGCAGGGGGACGATCTGCGGCTGATGCGGGCCCTGGCCCGGGCGGCCACTGCGGCGACTCTCGACGCGCTGGCGCTGGGGTAGCGCAACTGGGCGCGGGGGAAGGTGAGTTCGGGCCGCCGGCCGGCTGTGGTGTGCGCCGGGTCCGGCCGCCCGAACGGGAACGACAACGGTCACCAGTACAACCTTTGGATCTTTGTCGATTCTGCGGTTCACTTCGGTTGCGGGCCGGTCGCGCCGCGCCCCCCTTCACACCCGTGCGCCCAGAGAGGACTTCCATGGCCGGGCACGAGCATTCGCACGATGATCATGCGCATGACCACAAGCACTCGCACGGGAACGGCGGCCACGGACACGGGTCCGGCGGGCACGGCGGCCACTCGCACGGCGTCGCCGCCGACGCGGACCGCCGCTGGCTGCTCGGCGCCCTCTCCCTGATCGTCGTCTTCATGGCCGGCGAGGTCGTGGTCGGCTTCGCCGCCCAGTCCCTGGCGCTGATCTCGGACGCGGCCCACATGCTCACCGACGCCGCCTCGATCGTGCTCGCGCTGATCGCCATGCGGCTCGCCGCCCGCCCGGCCCGGGGCGGCTACACCTACGGCCTCAAGCGCGCCGAGATCCTCTCCGCGCAGGCCAACGGGGTCACCCTGCTGGTGCTGTCGGCCTGGCTGGGCTACGAGGCGATCACCCGGCTGCTCGAACCGCCGGAGGTCACCGGCTCACTGGTGCTGATCACCGCGCTGGCCGGGATCGTGGTCAACCTCGCCGCCACCTGGTGCATGTCCAAGGCCAACCGCAGCTCGCTGAACGTCGAGGGCGCCTTCCAGCACGTGCTGACCGACCTCTACGCCTTCATCGCCACCGCCGTCGCCGGTGCGGTCGTGCTGACCACCGGCTTCGCCCGGGCCGACGCGATCGCCTCGCTGATCGTCGTCGCGCTGATGCTCAAGGCCGGCATCGCGCTGGTCCGGGACTCCGGGCGGATCTTCCTGGAGGCCGCCCCCGCCGGGATCGACCCGGACGCGGTGGCCGACCGGATGGTCACCGAGCCACTGGTCGAGGAGATCCACGACCTGCACATCTGGGAGATCACCTCCGGCCAGCCCGCCCTGTCCGCGCACATCCTGGTCACCCCCGGCGGCGACTGCCACGCCGTGCGCCGTTCGTTGCAGCGCCGGCTCTCGGACGAGTACGGCATCACCCACTCCACCCTCCAGGTCGACCACGTCGGCGAGGACGAGGCCGGCGCGCTGCTGCAGATCACTACCCCGGACGACTCCGCCGCCGAGCACTGCGCCGACGCGCACGGCCCGGTCCACCGCGCCGGACCGCACGAGCACTGACACCCCCCGTCCGTCACCGCGGTGCGGCATGATGCTGATCGTGACCGCACCGCGACTGATGCTGCTCGACTCCGCCAGCCTGTACTTCCGGGCCTACTTCGGCGTACCGGACACCCTGCGCTCGCCGCAGGGCGAGCCGGTCAATGCCGTCCGCGGCCTGCTGGACTTCATCGCCAGGCTGGTCCACGACCACCGCCCCGACGAACTCGTCGCCTGTATGGACGCCGACTGGCGCCCGCAGTGGCGGGTGGACCTCGTCCCCTCCTACAAGACCCACCGGGTCGCCGAGGCGGCCGAGGACGGCGAGGAGGAGGTGCCCGACACGCTGGCCCCGCAGGTCCCGGTGATCGAGCAGGTGCTGGACGCGCTCGGCATCGCCCGGGTCGGCTCCCCCGGCTACGAGGCGGACGACGTGATCGGCACCCTCACCGCCCGCGCCGCCGGGCCGGTGCAGATCGTCACCGGCGACCGCGACCTCTTCCAGCTGGTGGACGACGCCCGCGGGATCACCGTGCTCTACCCGGTCAAGGGCATGGGCAACCTCCAGGTCACCGACGACGCGCTGCTGCTGGAGAAGTACGGCGTGCGCGGCGCCCGGTACGCCGACATGGCCGCCCTGCGCGGGGACCCGTCGGACGGCCTGCCCGGCGTCAAGGGCATCGGCGAGAAGACCGCCGCCCAGCTGATCAACGAGTACGGCGACCTCGCGGCCATCCGCGCCGCCGCCCTCGACGTCGGCTCCAAGCTCACCCCGGCCCGCCGCCGCAACATCGTCGAGGGCTCCGCCTACCTCGACGTCGCCCCCACGGTCGTCCGCGTCGCCGAGGACGCCCCCCTCCCCGCCTTCGACCCGGCCCTCCCGCGCGAACCCCTCTACCCGATGACCCTGGAGGAACTCTCCGCCCGCTGGGGCCTCGGTACCTCCCTCGACCGCCTCCTGGAGGCCCTCGCCACCCGCTGAGCCGCCGCACGCCGAGGGGCCCGCACGTTCGCGTCGAACGTGCGGGCCCCGGCGTGTTCCGCCCCATGGCCGGGCGTCCGCGGTGGTCGGCGGCCCCGCTCGGGCCGAGCGAACCCGCCGGATGGCCGATTCGGGCGGGCGGCCCGAGGACGGCCGGGGTTGGATGGAGGCGCCGCCCGACCGTGCCCGGCCAGAACGCGCCGGCTTCCCGTTCGCGGCCCACCGCAGGAGACACCGCAGCCGCCGTGTCCTGCCCATCGCCATCCCCGCTCCGCGGCCTCCCTGATGGAGACGTACCTCATGCGGCCTCGATTCTCCCCAGCCTGGCTCACCGCCGGGCTGGCGTTCGCCCTGGCGTTCGCCGTCGGCAACGCACCGGTGTCCTGGGCCGTACAGCCGGCCCGTCCGTCCGCCCAGTCACCAGCGGCCGAATCCGGACCACACCTCCAGGATCCCCCGGAGCTGGTGAGCCACGACGGCGTGCTCAGGGCACGGATCTTCGTTGCCAGACAAAAGGTCGTGGTGGGCGACCGCCGGCTGTACGCGCTGACGTACGACGGCCGCTACATGCCGCCCACCCTGAGGATCCGCCCGGGTGACCGGGTGGAACTGGCCATGACGAACGCCGGATCCGAGGACACCAACCTCCACGTCCACGGCCTGCACGTGTCGCCCGAGAACCCCTCCGACGACATCTTCATCGCCATCAAACCCGGTGAGACCTTCCACTACAGCTATCGCTTCCCGAGCAATGTCACGCCGGGCACCTACTGGTACCACTCCCACCAGCACATGCGCTCGGCCGCCCAGGTGGCGGGCGGCGAATCGGGCATCATCATCGTCGACGGGCTGCAGCAGTACCTGCCCCGCCCACTGCGGCACATCACCGAGCACGTCGTCGCGCTCAAGGACGACCAGGTCGAGGGCGACTCCGTCAAGACCGACAACCTGAGCATCGGCGCACCGACCAACCGCACCGTCAACGGCCAGCAGCACCCGGTCATCAGCATCCGGCCGGGCGAGACCCAGCTGTGGCGGCTGGCCAACATCGGCGCCAACATCTACTACAAACTCCACCTGCCGGGCCGGACGTTCCACGTGATCGCACAGGACGGCTATCCGGTCGGACGCGTCTACTCCGCCGACTCCCTGGTCATTCCGGCAGGCTCCCGCTTCGACGTGCTGGTGCAAGGCGGCCCGCCCGGCACCACCCGGCTCCAGACGCTCGCCTACGACACCGGACCGAGCGGGAACCAGTTCCCCCAGGTGGACCTGGCCACCGTGATCTCCGCGGGCACACCGGTGAAGCCGGCGCAACTGCCCGTCCGCTTCGCACCCAACGACGACCTCGCAGGCGCCCCCGTCGCGGCCCGGCACGACATCGTCTACACGGAGAACACGGCCGGCACCGAGTTCTACATCAACGGCGAGCAGTTCGACCCCAACCGGGTCGACATCACCTCGAAGCTGAACACCGTCGAGGAGTGGCGCGTCGTCAACAACACCGAGGAGGAGCACTCCTTCCACCTCCACACCGACCACTTCCAGCTGATGAGCGTCAACGGCGCACCCACCCCGCCCGACCACCGCTGGTACGACACCATCAACGTCCCGGCCAGAGGCAACGCCGTGCTGCGCGTCCGCTTCGACGACTTCACGGGCAGGACCGTCCTGCACTGCCACATCCTCAACCACGAGGACAAGGGGATGATGGCCGTCCTGGACATCGTTCCCGACGGCCCGGCGTCACCGCGGAGCAGGTGAATGACCTCCAGCGGTCGTGGAGGCAGCCGATTGTTGCGCGTCGCCGGCGTCACCCGCCATCCGCCGTCGCGACAGGGAGAGCTGCGGGTGGTGGCCTCGCTCGGATCGGGCGAGGCCACGAAAACCCTGTCAACAGGGCCCGCTACTCAGGCGGCGGTACCGTACCGGCTTGTCAGCCGCCGTACTTCGGCCTCCTTGAAGGCCTGTACCTCTTCCACGATCCCGCTCTTCGGCAGATCGGCCACCGGAACGCAGAGGTCCATGCGCTGAATGCAGACGCCGACCATGTACTCCCCCTGATCAGTGAGGTACAGGCGGATGCCGTAGTAGCCCTCCTCGCAGTCCGTGTCGTTGTTGAACCGGCACGACGCACACGTGTCCGGGAGCCTTACGGGCAGCAGCCGCTTCACGTACACGGCCCGGCTGCCGAGCGCCCGGTAGAGGGTGCGCTCATCGGAGGTGCCGGCCGTGAACGTCCGGAGCACCGGCTCCGCACCGACCCGGGCCAGTACTTCGGAGATCGCCGCGACCGACTCCGGTCCGTCCTGGATGCTGGTGAGCATCCGCACGTCCGCGAACTGGCCGTACGACTCGACCAGGTTGACGACCCGGCCGACGTGGGCCATGCCGGGAACGACGATGTTCACGGAGACCTTCACGCCATGGGAGACAGCGGCACGGATGGTCTGCTCCGCCGCGCGGATCTTCGCCTCGGCCAGACCCGCCGACCTGAAGCGCTCGGACTGGACGGCCTGGAGTTCTTCGGCGGTCGTGCCGAAGACCGAGACGTTGACCCGGTTGAGGCCGGCCCCCGAACACTCCGGCATGACCTGTCGGCCGCGCTCCCCGTTGCTGGTCATCCCGACGCTCAGCCCCATACCGGAGAGCGCCGCGACCAGCGCGGGCACCTCCGTGTGGAGCGTGGGCTCCCCTCCCGTGAGGTGGACCTCGTCGGCGTCGAACGCCCTCGCCACGGTTCGCACCGCCCGTCGGAAGGCCATGTCCGGGGCCATCCTGGCAGCGAGGAAGCCGACTCCGTTCATCTCGCTGTAGATCGACACGCGCCCGGTCCTGCCCGGGCCCGCGACGAAGGGCAGTACGGTGCGGCCCCGGTTGTCGGCGGTGACCGGCGTTCCCTCGTTGTGGCAGAACGTGCAGGCCAATCCGCAGTCGTCGATCACCTTGACGCGGATGGTCCGGTCCCGGACGACCCTGACCGCGGGACGATGGGTAGCTGACAAGGCTCGTCTCCTGTCACTCGAACGTGAGCCGGGGGATCGCCTCGATGTCGATCCCGTACCGGCGGTAGACCTTGGTCGTGTTCTCGCTCGTCAGCTCCTCCGGAGGGAGCTTGAGCGCGAGAGCGGTCTCGTGGACGTGTTCGGCGCTGTCGCCCTCGATCTCCAGGTAGGGGGGAATCAGCGGCCAGTGGTCGATCTCGACGGCCGCGCCGCCCAGCCTCCAGGAGGACCGGCGGTTCTCCTGGTACGCCTTCGGCAGATAGCCGAGCTTGCCGAGGAGCGCGTTCGTCGCGTCGAAGTCACCGACCGTCGTCTCCGTTTCGGTCACGCCGTCGATCGTGTCGGAGTGGATCTCCTTGACGCACAGGGTGACGCCGGTGCCCGTGTCACGCAGCCGGACCCACGCACCCGGCCGGCCGGGGATGTCGTAGACGTAGCGGCGCTGGAACCGATCGCACAGGTGCTCCGCCCCGGCCTCGGCCAGGAGCGCGCGCATGGCCTCCGGCTCGATGTTGAGGACCTTCACCTCGAACTCAATTGCGGTCATGGAAAGTTGCCTTCCTCGATGCGGTACGAGCATGCGAGCGCACGGTATCGGCGATGCTGCGAGCCACCTCATCAGGCGCACAGTCGGTGCCGTCCACCGGCAGCAGTCCGAACGCCCGGTACACACAGGAGCTTTCGGCCACGTTCTGTTCCTCCCGCCGATGCCAGGAGCTCAGCGTTCCCAACTCGGCCCGCCGACGAAGTCGCTCCCGGCGAACGCGTTCGTTCACCTCCAATAGAATCGGCACGTGCGGCACGAGGGCCCCGTCCGGATACTCCGGCAGGCAGTCGTGCCCCATCGCCCTGTGCGTGGCGATCGTGCGCGGGAAGTAGGACTCGACCACCACCGTCCGACCGGACTCGATGAGTGCCCGAGCGGTCTCGGACTTGATGTGGTTGGCCATCATCCACCAGTGGAACCGCGCCGGCAGGATGCCGACGGCGTCCACCTCCGCACGCAGGCGGGGGAACGTCGGCAATGTCCCGTCGGTGAGGTGAACGCCGTTGACCAAGGCGGCGACCAGCGGGGCGACGGTGGTCTTACCGCTCGCACTGAGACCGTCAATGGTGATGAAGAACCCTCGGGTCACGTCCATGTGAACTCCGTTTCCTCGTTCAGGCTTGTCATCGCGGCCCCCAGTTCCACGGGGCGGGTTGCGCGCCGCGCAGGCACGCGACGCGGTGGGCGGCCTGGCGGCGGGCGGCGGCGTCGAGGTGGGCGCGGCGCACGGTGTCCATCACCGCGGTGAGGACGACGACGTCGCGCACGACCTGGTAGCCGGACCAGGCGCCGATGTAGGGGTGATCCGGGAGCCGGCCCTCCCGCTCGTAGGAGAGGTAGGTGTCGGCGTAGGTCCGGTGGTCCTCGCGCGGGCCGGTGAGCAGTTCGGAGCGCCAGCGGGCGGCGACCAGGTCCCACTCGCGGTGGCCGCGCGTCAGCGGGCGGCGCAGCAGGAGGCCGACGTGGACGCCGTCGTCGTGGCAGGGGACCATGCCGAGGGCGCCGAGGACGACGGCTTCCGGGGTCGGCCAGTCCAGGTAGTCCCATTCCTCGTGCAGCAGAGCCGCATGCCCGCGCAGGAAGCGGCGGGCGGTTTCGTCCAGCAGGGAATCGTCCAGGCCGTCCAACAGGCCGGTGAACGGGTCGTGCTCCCGCAGCCACGGGGCCGTTCCGGGGTCGACGCGGTGAGCGAGGGCGGTCACCCAGGCGGACAGGGAGGTGTCCGTGCTGGGCCTACCGGGGTCCTGCCAGAAGGTCACGGCCCGGCCGTCGGCGGACGCGCGGACATCGGTGTAGTACGGGCAGACGACGGGCAGCCGGTGCTGCCGGAGGAACTGCGCGCCTCTGATCAGGGCCCAGGCCTCGTCCAGGTCGGGGTGGACGATGGCGAGTGCCCGGGAGTCGGGCAGCGACCACAGGTGGTTCGGGCTGTCGCTGACCAGTTCGGCCTTCGCGGGGTCGTCGCCGGTGGCCACGCAGGCCTGGGTCAGGGCCTCGTAGGAGGCCGCGATGTCCAGTCTGCGGGCGGGGCTGATGGTCTTGAGCAGTGTCTTGGTACGCGTTCCGACGCTCACGGCGCAGTCCTCGGGTACGGAGTGGACGGGTGGACGGGAGTGGCCGCCCGGCCCGGCCCGTGGAGACGTCGGCTCGCGGCCGTCGGCACGACGGTGCGTTCCCCGGGCCGTTGAGCCGGCCGGTTCGACCTCGGCGCGTTCCCGGGTGCGTACCAGGAGCCGACCTTCAGGCACCGCTCAGGGGACCGCACGGCGGTCTTCGGCTGCACTTCCGCCTCGGTGGCGGTGGCCTGGTCGAAGGTCTGCGGTTCCACGTCGAGTTCGAACCAGACGGACCAGCCGGTGGGCCGACCCTGTAGGTCGAGCCGCTGGTGCCATCCGATGGCGTCCGCGTAGCCGTCGGCGACCACCAGTCCGCGGCCGCTGGTCGCGTCGAGGTCGTCGATGCTGCTGTTCATCGCCGGTTCAACCACGCTCGGGTCCGTCACGGTGATCCGCAAACGGCTGCGCTCCCGATCAACGCCGACCTCGATCGACAACTCGGCTTCCCTGTAGGGCGCTTGACCTGCGGAGTGCTTGATCGCGTTGTCGATGAACTCCGACGAGCACACGCGGAGCGCGTACTCCCGGGACTCGTCGAGGACGATGCCGGCTCTCATGACCTCCTCGGACAACCGGTTGCGCATCGCGCCGAGAGACGCGGTTGTGACCGTGGCACTGAACTCCAGGACGCGGATCATGGATGTTCCTCCGGGCTGGACGTGGGGAGGTGGTCCCGGGCCGCTGGCGGGCGAGTGATGCTCATCGCGTGTTCGCAGGGAATCGCCGCGCCAGGAGCCGGGAGGCAAACAGGAAAACTGCTGCTGCACGAGCCAAACTCGCCGATCTGACAAAAGAGTTCGGCATGATCGCAGTCTTCTAGGTACGAGTGACCAAGAGGCGTATGCCGACGTCCTCAAGGTGCTTGCGTCGTCTGTTGGCGGCAGCCTGGTCGCCGAGGTGCGCGATCGTGGGCAGCACGACGGCGTACACATCGCGCTGCTCATCGATGCCGGCGATGAGGGCGTCCGGCTCGGCACCCTCATCGGTGATCACACCGACGAGGTGGAGTTCCTGCCGCTCGCAGAAGGCGTCGAGGACCCCGGTCAGAGCTCGCCGACGAGGTAGCCCCGCAGCGACCGCTGTGCGGAGCAGCCCAATGACGACGGGCGGTGGGACCGATAGTTGCTCGGTGAGCATGCTGGGCGATTCCTCCCGGTCAGCGGGGTTGTCGGCTTCCAGACTGCGGGAGGCGCCGTCGTCGCGGAATCGCGTGCCGTGGCAGTTCCGTGGCAGTTTCGCCGCACCACCACGACCTGCGGTGCTTCGATGGCACCCCGGAGCGGGAGGTATGGCGATGGCGGCAGTGATCGTGTGGACCGGGCTCGAAGCGAGGGCTCTGCGGCTGGCGTGCCGCAAGTCCGTTCGGGACTGGGCGGCACAGTTGGGCATGTCGGTCCGCGCGGTGTCGAACTGGGAGAAGCTGGGGCTGTGCACCAGGCCGAGGCCGGACACCCAGGCGATCTTCGACACGGTGCTGCGCCAGTGCGATCCCGATGCTCGCATGCGATTCGAGGCGCTGGTGGCGCAACAGGTCGGCACTCCGGTGCTCGCGGAGATCCAGGCCGGGCCGCGGACGTGGGAGTACGAGTCGTGGGCGGAGGACATCGAGAGGGCGGTACTGGCGGCATCCCGGCAGGAATTCGCGTTAGCGGGAGCCCTGCTGGAACGTTGGCGGTCACGTTGGCCGACAGCCGAACTCGACGACCGCGGCCTCTACCTGTTGGCCCGCTCGACGGTCCTGGTGGGTGACCTCCGCCGTGATCAGGGCGCACTGCTCGGCCCACTGTCGGCGTCGGCCTCGTACGCCAAGGCCCGATTGTTGTACACCCAGCTCGACATCCCCCGGCGAACGGCCCAGTTGGACCTGGCGATGGCCGTGGTGACGGAGATGTCCGGACAGCTCTCGGCTGCGGCGGATCGATACTCGGATCTTTCCGGTGACGTTCGCCTCAGCGCACGGGACCGGACTCGGGCGGCCCTGTGGGTGGGAACCTCGCTCGACAAGCAGGGCGAGCACGAACAGGCCATCAGCATCGCCGAGTCGGCGATCCAGGTGTTCGAGAACCTCGGTGAGGTGGAGGACTGGGCGACAGGCAACCAAAAGCTCGCGCTCGCGTACCGCGGTGCGGGGAATCTTGGGGAGGCGGTCCGGTTGATCGAGGTGGCGAGGACGAACACCAACGGTTCGGCGCCCATGCAGGAGGTACGGCTGACCACTGCGCACGGCCACATCCTGCTGACCGACCACGCGACTGCCGGGGAGGGGCTCGCTCTGCTGGACAGGGCCGAGGTGATGGCGGACAAGTACGGTATGACCCACCAGCGAAGGAGCATCCGAGGCATCCGGTCTGGATTCCAGCGGGCACGGTGCCTTCAGTGAGTGGGAGAAGAACGTGGCGGACACGCAGCAGTGCGAGATCACCGACCGGCAGTGGGCGGACGCCACACTGATCTGGGAATACCACCAGATGGGGCACGAGCGGCGGCCGTGCGATGTGGCGATCGGTCTGGGCTGCCATGACCTCGGAGTGGCGGCCGAGGCGGCAGCCCTGTACTTGGACGGCCTGGCGCAGAAGATCGTGTTCACGGGCGGGCCGAACCCGTCCCGGCCGGAGATCTTCCCCCGAGGTGAGGCCGTGCACTTCACCGAGCACGCCACCGCCCTCGGGGTCCCCGAGCATGCGATCCACCAGGAGCCTCACGCCCGCAACACCGGGCAGAACATCCAGTTCTCCCGTGAGGTCCTGGAGGCCGCCGGGGTAGAGGCACGGTCGGTACTGCTCGTGAGCATGCCGTACATGGAGCGCCGGGCGTACGCGACGTGCCGCAAGGTGTGGCCGGAGGTCGAGGTGGTGTGCGCCTCGGCCCCGATGAACCTGAACGACTACGTGAAAAGCATCGGCGACGACAAGCTCGTGATTGACAGCCTCGTGGGCGACCTCCAGCGGGTGATCGAGTACCCGAGGCGCGGGTTCGCCGTCGCCCAGGATGTTCCGGAGACGGTTCATGATGCGTACCAGCGGCTTCTGGCCGACGGATTCGACAGCAAGATCCTCAGCTGACGCGGCGCCGCCCTCCGGGCTGGTGTGCGCTGTCCACCAACCCAACTTCCTCCCCCGACTGTCCACCGTGGCGAAGCTGGCCGCCGCGGACGTCTGGGTGGTCCTCGATGATGTCCAGTTCAACCGTCGTGACTACCAGCACCGGGCCCGGCTGGGGCCGGTCGACGGTAGCGGCCCCACCCGGTGGTTGTCCGTCCCCACGCACCTTCCGGCCGGAAGGGCAACACTGATCCGCGACGCCCGCCTCGTCGAAATCCCGCGCAGCGTACGCCGGGTGGAACACGTCCTTCGCCGGCATTACGGGGACAGTCCCTTCTGGCCTCGACTGGCGGCGGACCTGCTGGGGCTCCTGACGCTCTTCAGGCGTACCGACCGGACGGCGGAGATCGCCGAAGCCTCCACCCTGCTACTGCTCCGTGTCCTTGGCTGGTCAGGAGCAGCGGTGCGCAGCAGTACCCTGTCCGCCGGATCCGGGCGGACGCAGCGCCTCGTGGACCTGTGTCGGACAGTCGGCGCGGATACGTACCTGTGCGGCACGGGCGGCAGCAGGTACATCGAGCCGGACCTGTTCACGGCCGGACGGGTCGAACTGCGGCAGTTCAGCGTACCGACCACGGGAGTGTGGGCCAGTGCCCGGCAGGTCAGCGCACTGCACAACCTGATGGTGCACGGGCCCCACATCGTGAAGGCGGTCCTCGAAATGACATGAGATGTGTCTGGCGCGGTAGTCGAGTTCTCCTTCTCCATGAGAAGTCGACCATATCGACTTCCTACGCAGCCTCTCACCATTCCGTTGCCGCTTCGGCCCCGCCGAAGCGGCAACGGCCACTCCCTTCGTCGTCAAAATGCCTCTGCCCCCTCCGACGGCGGGGGCAGAGGCATTTCTTCTGCGCAGGAAGTCGGCTGGGCGACTCTGCTGGCGAAGTCGCTCGGGGTGGGTGCGGGACAGTAAGTGCCGTCCGGTTTGGGCGGGTTGGCTGTCTGTGGGGGTGGGTCGTGTTGCGTCCTGGTGGTGTGTCGGGGATTCCGTCGGAGACCGTGGCGTTGGCTCGCAGGGTTCATCCGGGTGGGACGGATGAGATGCGGGTGCGGGATGTGCTGGGTCCGTTGTTCAGCGACGAGGACTTCGCCGTGGGTGAGTTCGAGGAGATGTACGCGGACCTGGGGCGGCCTGGCATCTCGCCGGCCCTGCTGGTGATGGTCACGATTCTGCAGTTCCTGCACAACCTCTCCGACCGGGACGCCGCGGTGGCGGTGGCCGACCGGATCTCCTGGAAGTACACGCTGGGGCTGGAGCTGGGATACACGGGCTTCGATGCCAGCGTGTTGTGCGAGTTCCGCGCCCGTCTGGCGGCCGGGGACCGGGCGGATGCCCTGCTGACCTTGATGCTGGAGCGCCTGAAGGCCGCCGGCCTGGTGCGCTCCGGCGGCCGTCAGCGCACCGACTCCACCCACGTCCTGGCCTGCGTGCGCAGGCTGAACCGCATCGAGTGCCTGGGCGAGGCCCTGCGCATGGCCCTGGAGGAGATCGCCCGCACCAGCCCCGCGTTCATCGTGCCGCTGCTCGAACCGGGCTGGGACGAGCGCTACGGCCGCAAGGTCGAGACCAGCAGGCTCCTGCGCCGCAAGAACGCCTCCGCCGTCAAACTCGCCGAGCAGATCGGCGCCGACGGCCGGAGCCTGATGACTGCCATCGACACGGACGCCACCGCCGGGTGGATGAACGACCTCCCGCAGGTCAGGATCCTGCGCCAGCTGTGGGAGCAGCACTTCGAGGCCACCGCCACCGGCCGACTGCGCTACCGGGACACCAAGGAACTGCCGCCCTCCGCGCAGCGCGTGCGCTCGCCTCACGACCCCGATGCCCGTTTCAGCACCAAAGGCACTGGCGCCGCCACCGTGGAATGGACCGGTTCCAAGGTCCACCTGACCGAGTCCTGCGACGAGGACTTACCGGACCTGGTCACCGACGTCCACACCACCTGCGCCACCGAACCCGACGTCAGCGCCACCACCCCCATCCAGGACAAACTCATCGCCCGGGACCTGAAACCCGGCGAGCACCTGACGGACTCCGGCTACCCCAGCGGGCCGAACATCGGCGTCTCCCTGGAACGCGGCATCACTCTCATCGCACCTGTCACCGTTCAGACCGGCCGAGGCGCCCGGGGCGGCACGTTCACCCCCAAGGACTTCCACGTCGACTGGCAGGCCGGCACCGCCCGCTGCCCTGCCGGGGCCACCAGCATCTCCATACGGCCGAAGAAGAACGGCCTGATCCGGGTCGCCTTCTCCCGCGCGGACTGCCGGCCCTGCCCCATCCGCGCCCAGTGCACCACCGCCGCCCCCACCTCGGCCGGAGCCTGGAGATCCATCCCGAACCGATCCACACGGCCCGGATGCGGATGCAGGCCGAACAGGACACCCCTCAATGGCGCGAGGCCTACCGGGCCCGCGCCGGCGTCGAGGGCACCGTCTCACAAGCAGTCCGAGGCCCCGGCCTGCGACGCTCACGCTACCGAGGCCTCGCCAAAACCCACCTCCAGAACGTCCTCACCGGCATAGCGATCAACATCCGCCGACTCGGCACCCACTTCGACACCACGACCAGACCCAACCGCCGCCCCACCCGCATCCACACACTCTGCACCCAACACGGCATCGCCACAGCGGCCTGACCTAGATCAAATACTTCGCCAGCAGAGTCGCCGGCCCGACTTCCTGCGCAACACCGTGAAGGCCAAAGCGGCGAGGCGAAGCCGAAGCCGCACGGGGGTGGGGGGTGGGGAAGCGCCTTGGCCGGAGGACTGGCGCTTCCCCACCCCTTCATCGTTGGGAAACGAAGGGGCCCGCTTCATCGTTGGGAAACGAAGGGGCCCGCGCGCTCGGGTGAGCGGCGGGCCCCTGAGATGGGGGGTGGCTAGCCCACCGAGGAGTAGGCGATGATGCCGCGGCGGAGGCCGTCGACGGCCTTGCGGGCGGTCCTGCGGAGCTCGGCGTCCTCGCCGGCGGCGTCCTGGATCTGGCCGAGGACGTCGATCAGCTGCTTGGTCCAGCGGACGAAGTCGCCGGCCGGCATGTCGGCGTCGCGCAGCACCTGGTCGAGGCTGTGGCCGAGCGCCCAGCGGTAGGCGACCCAGGCGAAGCCCAGGTCGGGCTCGCGCTGGCCGACGCCCTCGGCGGTGTTGATCCGGTGCTGCTCCTCCAGGGCGTCCAGGTGGCCCCAGATCCGGACCATCTTGCCGAGCGCCTCCTTGGCCGCACCCTCCGGCACCCGGGGGGCGCCGGCGTCGTCGGACTGGCGGGCCTCGTACACCAGCGCCGAGGCGCAGGCGGCGAGTTCGGCGGCGGCCAGGCCGTTCCAGACGCCCTCGCGGATGCACTCGGAGGCCAGCAGGTCGAGCTCGCCGTAGAGCCGGCCGAGCCGCTTACCGCCGTCGGTGACGGTGTCCCCGCTCAGGTAGCCGAGGTCGGTGAGCAGCGCGCAGACCCGGTCGAAGGTGCGGGCGATGGTGTGGGTGCGCGAGCGCATCCGGCGTTCCAGCAGCTCGGTGTCGCGGTGCAGCCGGTGGTAGCGCTCGGCCCAGCGGGCGTGGTCCTCGCGGTCGGAGCAGCCGTGGCAGGGGTGCTGGCGCAGCTCGGTGCGCAGCCGGGTGATCTCCGGGTCGTCGGCGGCGGCCGCGCGGCCGCGCCGGAAGCGCTCGGGCTCCAGGTGGCCGGCCTTGGTGCGCAGTGCCGAGGCGAGGTCACGCCGGGACTGCGGGCTGCGCGGGTTGAAGGACTTGGGGATGCGCACCCGCTCGATCGCGGCGACCGGGTGCGGGAAGTCGATCATGGCGAGCCGCTTGACCTGCCGCTCGGCGGTGAGCACCACCGGGCGCGGGCCGTCCTGGAAGTCGGGGTGGCGCGGGCCGCCCCGGCCGGAGCGGTTGACCGGCGGCAGGCCCGGGTCGAGGACCAGGGCGAGGCCGGCGAACTTCCCGGTGGGGACGTGGATGACGTCGCCCGGCTTGAGCTGCTCGATGGACTCGACGGCGGCCGCGCGGCGCTGGCTGGTGCCCTCGCGGGCGAGCTCGTTCTCGCGGTCCTTGAGCTTGCGGCGCAGCCCCATGTACTCGTCGAAGTCCCCGAGGTGGCAGGTCATCGACTCGCGGTAGCCCTCCAGCCCCTCCTCGTTGCGCTGCACCTGGCGGGCGATGCCGACCACCGAGCGGTCCGCCTGGAACTGGGCGAAGGAGGTCTCCAGCAGCTCGCGCGAGCGGTGCCGGCCGAACTGGGAGACCAGGTTGACGGCCATGTTGTAGGAGGGCCGGAAGCTGGACTTGAGCGGGTAGGTGCGGGTGCCGGCCAGGCCGGCCAGCGCCTCCGGGTCGAGGCCTCGCTGCCAGAGCACCACGGCGTGGCCCTCGACGTCGATGCCGCGCCGCCCGGCCCGGCCGGTGAGCTGGGTGTACTCGCCGGGGGTGATGTCGGCGTGGGTCTCGCCGTTCCACTTGACCAGCTTCTCCATGACCACCGAGCGGGCGGGCATGTTGATGCCGAGCGCCAGGGTCTCGGTCGCGAAGACGGCCTTGACCAGGCCCTTCACGAAGAGCTCCTCGACCACCTCCTTGAACCGGGGCAGCATCCCGGCGTGGTGGGCGGCGATTCCGCGCTCCAGCCCGTCCAGCCACTCGAAGTAGCCGAGGACGTGCAGGTCCTCGTCCGGGATGTCGGCGCAGCGCTCCTCGACGATCGCCCGGACCTGGGCGCGCTCGGAGTCCTTGTTGAGCCGCAGGCCGGAGCTGAGGCACTGCTGGACGGCGGCCTCGCAGCCGGCCCGGCTGAAGATGAAGGTGATCGCGGGCAGCAGCCCCTCGGCGTCGAGCCGGTCGATGACGTCCACCCGGCCCGGCGTCCAGACCCGGCCGGGACGGCCGTTGGGCATCGAGCGGCCCCGGCCGCGGCCGAAGCGGTCGCGCGGGTTGCGGTCGAGCTCGGAGCGGGCGAGCCGGACCAGCTCGGGGTTGACGGCCTTGCCGGGGTTCTTCAGGTTGTTCTTGGGGCGGCCGTCCCGGTCGGGGTTGGCGAACAGGTCGTACATCCGGTTGCCGGCCATCACGTGCTGCCACAGCGGCACGGGGCGGGTCTCGGAGACGATCACCTTGGTGCCGCCGCGCACGGTGTCCAGCCAGTCGCCGAACTCCTCGGCGTTGGAGACGGTCGCGGAGAGCGAGACGAGGGTGACCGACTCGGGGAGGTGGATGATGACCTCCTCCCAGACCGCGCCGCGGAAGCGGTCGGCGAGGTAGTGCACCTCGTCCATCACGACGTAGCCGAGGCCGTCGAGGGTGCTGGAGCCCGCGTAGAGCATGTTGCGCAGCACCTCGGTGGTCATGACCACCACGGGTGCGTCGCCGTTGACGGTGTTGTCACCGGTGAGCAGGCCGACCTTGGCGGCGCCGTAGCGCTTGACCAGGTCCCCGTACTTCTGGTTGGAGAGTGCCTTGATCGGCGTGGTGTAGAAGCATTTGCGGCCCGCGGCCAAGGCCAGGTGCACGGCGAACTCGCCGACGATGGTCTTCCCGGAGCCGGTGGGGGCGGCGACCAGCACGCCGGATCCGGCCTCCAGCGTCTCGCAGGCCTCCAGCTGGAAGTCGTCCAGCGGGAAGTCGTACAGCTGCTGGAAGCCGTACAGGGCGGTGGCCTGCTCCTGGGCCCGGCGACGGCTGGCCGCGTACGCCTCGGCGGGGCTGAGCTCCCGGTCGTCCTGGAGCTCTGGATCGGGGGTGTTCATCGCCGTCCGGATGTGGTTGGTGTGATCTCGCATCTCAGCGAGAGGTTACCCGGGAGGACTGACATCGATAGCACCGTTTTTCCGTGCGACGAGGTCACTCCTCTCTCAGATCCATAGTTGCAAATGTCTTCAAGTGATCGGTACGGAGTCAGGTTCGAACGTCTCCGGTCATTCCTGGTGAGGCCCGGTGACTGCTCCCACATGGTCCGGCCGATCACGACGCCCGGCGGGCGCGGGCTGTTCCTCCCGGGGCGGCAGCACGGTGGTCCACGCGCCGGCCGGCGGCGACGTCGCCCGACCTGCTGCCGGCGGAGCCGCCGGCCTCCGGCGACTAGCCCTTCAGCAGCTCGGTCAGCCCCTCCGCCAGCCGCTCGTACTCCTCCGGCCGGTTGTACAGCTGCGCGCTGACCCGCAGCACCCCGCCGCCGGCCCACGGGCGGACGGCGATCCGGGTGCCCAGCCGGTGCCACACCTCGGCCATCAGCGCCTTCACCTGCGGCTCGGTCTCGCCGTACCCGGCCGGCAGCCGGACGGTGCTCATCCACACCCCGGGCGTCGCGGGCAGCGGGGCCAGACCGGCCCGCTCGGCCAGCACCCGGCGGGCGTACGCGGCGAGGGCGGTGTTGTGGGCGGCCACCGCCGCGTGGCCGAGTCCGCGCAGCAGCTCGAAGCCGGCCGGGGCGGCCAGCCAGGGCGTGTAGTCGCAGGTGCCGCGCCACTCGACGTTGCCGGGGAAGCCCTTGTCGTGCTCCCAGGACAGCGACAGCGGGCGCACCCGGCCGGTCCACTCGGGTCGGACGGAGAGTACCCCGGTGGCACGCGGGGCGAAGGCCCACTTGTGCAGGTTGCCGAACCAGAAGTCGGCGTTCGGGTCGATCGGGGCGGGCAGCATGCCGGGCGCGTGGGCGCCGTCCACCACGGTGGTCACGCCGCGGGCGCGCAGGTCGGCGAGCAGGGCCGGGCCGGCCACCAGGCGGGCGGTGGGCGAGGTCAGCTGGTCCAGGATCGCGACGGTGGTGCGCCCGTCCACGGCGGCGAGCACCGCCTCCCGGACGGCCTGCTCGTCCGGGGCCTCCAGGGGGACGGGGGCCACCACGAGCTCGGCGCCGGTCTCGGCGGCCTTGCGGGCCGCGGCCTGCGTCACCGCGCCGTAGCCGTGGTCGGTGACCAGGATCCGGTCGCCGGGCGCGAACGGGATGCTGTCCAGGGCGATCGCGACCGCCTCGGTGACGTTGGAGACCAGCGCGAGCCGTTCCGGGTCGGTGTCCAGCTCGGCGGCGATCAGGACGCGGGCGGCGGCGATCCGCACCGGGAGGTCGGCGAAGAAGCCGTCCGGGTCCTGCTCGTGCTCGGTGCGCAGCCGGTCCTGCGCCCGCTGCACCGGGACGGGCACGGCTCCGAACGAGCCGTGGTTCAGGTGCGCGGTCTGCGCCGACACGCTGAACAGCCCGTCGGCGGCGGGCAGCGGGGCCGGGGGTTCGGCGGTCCGCAGGTCCTCGTTCACGGTTTCCTCCGCTGGCTGACGTGCCGGTGGCTGACGCTCCGGCCGGCACGCAGACTGATGTGTGACATTTCACATGACAGACTACTGGTCGGGGCACGCACCTCGCGACCACCATCGGGCCGTGACCATCACCGACCCCTTCCTTGCCCTCAGCGCCCGTACCGGCCGGTTCGCCTTCGGTGCGCCGCGTGCGTACACCCTCGCCGAGGACGGTACCCGGCTGCTGCTGCTCCGCTCGACCGGTCCGGAGGATCCGGTCGACCGCCTCCACCTGCTCGACACCGCCACCGGCGAGGAGCGGCTGGTCGCCGACCCGGCCGCACTGCTGCCCGGCCGCACCGGCCGGCGCGACGACCTGCCCGCCGTCGAGCGGCGGCTGCGCGAGCGCACCCGGCTGGTCGCCGCCGGGATCGGCACGTACGCCGCCACCACCGACCTCGCCACCGCCGTCTTCACCCTGGACGGCCGGCTGTTCCGCACCGACACCACAGCCGGTACCAGCGACGAACTCCCGGTCGCCGGGCCCGCGTTCGACCCCCGCCCGGACGCCACCGGACAGCGCGTCGCCTACGTCGCCGAGGACGCCCTGTACGTCACCCCCGGCCTCGACCCGCTCTCCCCCGCCGACGGCGCCCGCTGGGGCGTCGCCGAGTTCGCGGCCGCCGAGGAGCTCGGTCGCCCCCGGGGCCACTGGTGGCGCCCGGACGGCGGTGCGCTGCTGGCCGCCCGGGTCGACGAATCCGCCGTCCCCCGGCGGTACTTCGCCGACCCGGCCCACCCCGGCGAGGCGCCCGAGGACTTCGCCTACCCGCAGGCCGGCGGTCCCAACGCGGACGTCCAGCTCTGGGTGCTGGGCCTCGACGGCACCCGGGTCCGACTGCAGTGGGACAGCGAGGAGTTCCCGTACGTCTGCGCCGTCTCCTGGGCCTCCACCGAGGAGGTGCTGCTCACCGTCGCCGACCGCCTGCAGCAGAACGTGCTGCTGCTGAGCGCCGACCCGGCCACCGGCAGGACCGACGAACTCTCCCGCACCACCGACGAGTTCTGGGTGGACGACCTGCCCGGCACCCCCGCCCGGCTGGCCGACGGCCGGCTGCTCACCGTCCACGACACCCCGCAGGCCCGCGGCCTCGCGCTGGACGGCAAGCCGCTGGACACCACCGGCCTGCAGATCCGCCGGGTGGTCGGCCGGCTGCACGGCCGGCTGCTCTGCGAGACCGGCGAGGGCGACCCCTTCGACCAGTACGTCCACCTGGTCGACCCGGACGGCGGCGCACCCGAGCTGCTCACCTCCGGCCCCGGCATGCACTCCGCCCTCGCCACCGCCGACACCCTGCTGCTCACCTCGGCCACCGCCGAGGGCGTCCGACGCGTCATCAGCCGCGACGGCCGCGAACTGCCGCTCACCGACCGCAGCGCCGCCCTGCCGTACCAGGTGCGCCCGCAGCTCGCCCGGGTCACCGAGCGCGCCCTGCCCAGCGCCGTGGTGTACCCGCGCGACCACGTTCCGGGCCGGCGGCTGCCCGTCCTGCTGGACGTCTACGGCGGGCCCGGCTACCAGGCGGTGGCCAACGAGCCGCGCCGCTGGCAGCTCAAGCAGTGGTGGGCCGACCAGGGCTTCGCGGTGGTCACCGTCGACAACGGCGGCACCCCGTTCGTCTCCCCCGACTTCACCCGCACCATCTTCCGCCGCATGTCCCAGGTGGCGCTGGACGACCAGGTCGACGCCCTGCACGCGCTCGCCGAGCAGCACCCGGACCTCGACCTCGGCCGGGTCGGCGTGCGCGGCTGGTCGTACGGCGGCTACTTCGCGGCGCTCGCCGTGCTGCGCCGCCCGGACGTCTTCCACGCCGCCTGCGCCGGCGCCCCGCCCACCGACTTCCGGCTCTATGACACCGCGTACACCGAGCGCTACCTGGGCCTGCCGCAGGACAACCCCGAGGGCTACGCCGACGACTGCCTGCTCACCGACGCGCCCGGCCTGAGCAGGCCGCTGCTGCTGATCCACGGGCTGGCGGACGACAACGTCCACCCCTCGCACACCCTGCTGCTCTCCCAGGCGCTCACCCGGGCCGGCCGACCGCACAACGTGCTGCCGCTGCCCGGCGCCACCCACATGACCCCGGGCGGGCTGCTCGAACAGCTGGCCCAGTCCGAACTCGCCTTCCTGCGGACCTCCTTGGGGTGATCCATTGCGCCGCCCGGGCCGGAGTGCCACACTCCGCACGATCGCCGCCCGGCCCGGGTGGAACAGCGCAACGGGGGAGAGCAGACGGATGAGGATCGACCGACCCGGCCCGGTCGGGCAGCGGCAGTGGACGCCACTGACCGCCGGCAACGCCGGACTCGCTTTCGGGCTGGAGCTCGCCCTGCTGGCGTCGCTCTGCTACTGGGGCTTCAAGACCGGCCCCAACCTGGGCCTGCGGCTGCTGCTCGGGCTCGGCGCACCGGCCCTGGCGGCCGCGGTCTGGGCTCTGTTCCTGGCCGCCGGCGGACCGACGTTCCGGCTGCCGCCGGCCGCCGAGATCGTGACCAAGCTGGTGGTCCTGGGCACGGGGGCGCTCGCGCTGCACGCCGCCGGACGGACCACCGTCGCGGTGGTGTACGGCGCACTGGTGGTGATCAGTGTGACCCTGGAGTACACCACCGGCTGACGGTCCGGCAGTTGAAGGGCGTCGCGCCTCCGGGTGCGGCGCCCTTTCGCTTGCTTCACGCCTCTTCCACGTGACCGGTCACATGTGAAATATTACCTGCGCTTCACTGACTGATGACCTGAACCACCCCCATCCCCCGGAAAGGACCGGTCAGTTGCGCAGACTGTCCGCGGCCCTCGCCGCCGCGCTCACCACGGGCGCAATAGCGGCCACCCTGCTGGGCACCCCCGCCCAGGCCGCTCCCCCCGTCCCCCTCACCGCCGCCGCGTCGGCCGACGCCGAACAGGGCGCCGAGGCCCCGCCGGCACCGCTCGTGCCCCAGGAGCGCGAGCGCCAGGCCCTGCGCAGCAAGGCCCTGGAGCAACTCAACAAGGGCACCGTCGCCAAGACCGCGGGCAAGCGGGCCCCGGCGAAGGTGAAGGTCGGCAACGACTACGTCCAGCTCGCGCACCAGCGCACGGACAAGGTCTTCGTGATCCTCGCCCAGTTCGGCGACGAGGTGGACAACACCACCCAGTGGAACGGCCAGCCGCGCTACGGCGGCACCCCTGGCCCGGCCCACAACCGGATTCCCAAGCCCGGCAAGGACGACAACCACACCCTGTGGTCGCCGGACTTCAACCGCGACTACTACCAGAAGATGTTCTTCGACGACACACCCGGCGCCGTGTCGATGCGCAACTACTACCGCACCCAGTCCTCCGGCCGGTACGACATCGAGGGCACCGTCAGCGACTGGGTCACCGTGCCGTACAACGAGGCCCGCTACGGCAGCAACAAGGGCCCGCAGGGCTCCGGTGCCTGGACCCAGGGCCAGGAGTTCATCCGGGACGCCGTCAAGGCCTGGTACGACGGCGAGATCGCCAAGGGCCGCAGCGTCGCCGACATCAAGGCGCAGCTGGCCCAGTACGACGTCTACGACCGCTACGACCACAACAAGACCGGCGACTTCAACGAGCCGGACGGCTACCTGGACAACGTCGTCGTGGTGCACGCCGGCGTGGACGAGACCTGGGGCGGCGGCGCCCAGGGCGCCGACGCGCTGTGGGCGCACCGCAGCTGGACCTTCCCGGACGCGACCGGGCAGACCGGCCCGGAGGGCAACAAGATCGGCGGCGCCCCGGTCGGCGACACCGGCCTGTACGTCTACGACTACGTCCAGGCGGGCGAGAACAGCGGCGTCGGCCTGTTCGCCCACGAGTTCGGCCACAACCTCGGCCTGCCCGACCTCTATCCCGCCACCGGCGGCGACAACAGCGTCAACTTCTGGTCGCTGATGTCCTCCGGCTCGTACCTCGGCAAGGGCCCGAACACCACCGGCGGCTACCCCGGCGACCTCGACGCCTGGAGCAAGCTGCAGTTCGGCTGGCTCGACTACGACGAGGCACAGGCCGCCACCCGCTCCACCCACGCCCTCGGGGTGAGCAGCTACAACACCGACCAGGCCCAGGCCGTCCTGGTGCACCTGCCGGACGGCACCACCAGGACCGACCTCGCCGACCCGTACGAGGGCGGCCGGCAGTGGTGGAGCGACACCGGCGACAACCTCGACAACTCCCTCGCCCGGGAGGTCGACCTGCGCACCGCCGCCGGCCCGGCCGCCCTGGACGCGGCGGTCTGGTACGACACCGAGCAGGACTACGACTTCCTGACCGTCGAGGCCTCCACCGACCAGGGCAAGCACTGGACCGCCCTCGGCGGCACCGTGGACGGCGCCCCGATCGGCAACACCAACGCCAACACGCCGGGCCTGAGCGGTAGTTCCGGAAGCTACAAGCAGCTGCACATCCCGCTGGACGGCTACCTCGGCCAGCAGGTCCGGCTGCGCTTCCACGTCACCTCGGACAGCAACACCCACGGCAGGGGCGTGCTGGTGGACGCCGTCAAGGCCACCGCCGGCGGCGTCGAGCTGTTCGCCGACGGCGCCGAGAACGGTGCGAACGGCTGGACCGCCACCGGCTTCACGGTCGTCACCGGCCGCACCGCCGTCAAGCAGCACCCGCGCGCGTACATCGCCGAGAACCGCCGCTACACCGGCTACGGCGAATTCCTGAAGACCGGCCCGTACAACTTCGGCTACAGCGGCGTCGCGGGCAAGACCAACGTGGTGGACAACTACCCGTACCAGGAGGGCGTCCTGATCTGGCTGTGGGACACCTCGTACGGCGACAACAACACCAAGGACCACCCCGGCGGCGGGCTGATCCTGCCGATCGACGCCCACCCGGCGCCGATCCGCTTCGCCGACGGGGCGCTGGTCAACGGGCGGGCGCAGACCTACGACGCGGCCTTCTCGCTCAAGCCGACCACGCCGTTCACCCTGCACAAGGGCGGCGTCGCGGTGCGCGTCCCGTCGAAGCCGGCCGTCCCGGTGTTCAACGACCACACCGGGGTGTACGGCGACGCGGCCACGCCGCAGCTGACGGTGAAGGTCCCGGACACCAACACCAGGATCGAGGTCGTCCGGGAGTCCCAGGGCGGGAAGATCACCACCGTCCGGGTGGGCCCGGCCTCCTGACCCGAAGAGCGCGCGTCCGACGAACGCGTGGGAAAGGCCCCGGATCCCCCCGACGAAAAGGGATCCGGGGCCTGCTCATGTGTGTGCCCGGCTCACTTCCCCAGGGCGCGCGCGGTGCGCGTGGCGGTGGCCACCCCGAGGACGGTGATCGCGGCGATCCCGAAGGTCATGTACCGGGCCGAGTAGACCGGACTGTCCGCACCCAGGTTGACCAGGGTCCCGGCGAGCGCCGAGGTCACCGAGAAGGCGATCAGCTGGGTGGTGTTGATCGCCGCGGCCGCCTTGCCGCCCTCGGCCGGGTCGCCGCTGCTGCGCATCGCCGCCACGCTCAGGTGCGGGAAGGCCAGTCCGATCCCGGTGCCGGCGCCGAACAGCGCCACCGCCCAGAGCACCACCCGCAGCCCGGAGGCGTGTCCGGTCTGCGACAGCCCGTAGACCAGCAGGCCGCCGACCAGGACCAGCGGGGCGGTGCGGATCGCCAGGGCCCGGCCGCGGGCCGACTCGATCCCGACGCTGAACAGCTGGGCGGTGGTCCAGCCCGCCGAGATCGCGGCGCCCAGGAACCCGGCCACCAGCGGGCCGAGGCCCCCCAGCTGCTGGCCGAACAGCGGGATGAAGTTCTCCGCCACCACGCCCGCGCAGAGCACCGCGACGGTCAGGTAGAGCCACTTCAGCGGGTTTCCGGCCCGGTAGGTCTGCTGCGGCAGCACCGTCGCCGCCGCGCGCCGCTCGGCCGCCACGAAGCCCGCCAGCAGCGCCAGTCCGGCGAGCAGGCAGACCGCCGTCGGCCAGCCGCTCGGCACGGTCGAGCTGACGCTGAAGGCGGCCGCCGCCAGGGTGAGCAGCAGCAACGAGGTCAGCGGCACCGGGCCGCTGCCGTGCCCCGCGCCGGAGCGCCCGGGCAGCACCCGGCGGGCCAGCGCCGCCAGCACCAGCGCGGCGACCAGCAGCAGGACGTACGCCCAGCGCCAGGCGCCGAACTGGGCGAAGAGCCCGCCCAGCGACGGTCCGACCAGGGTGCCGACGCCCCACATCGCGGAGACCAGTCCGGCCGCGCGGGTCCACAGCCGCTCCGGCAGGGCGCTGCGGATCACGGCGTAGCCGAGTCCGGCCACCAGTCCGCCGCCGAGGCCCTGCACCACCCGGCCGAGGATCAGCGCCGCCATCGACGGGCTGAGCGCGTTGACCACCGCGCCGGCTCCGAAGACCAGGAAGCCCAGCACGTAGGCGCGGGCGGCACCGAGGCGGTCCAGCAGCCGGCTGACCAGCATCGAGGCGATGACGGCGGCCGTCAGGAAGCCGGTGGCCACCCACGCGTAGTACCGCCCGCCGCCGATGCCGGCGACGATCGAGGGCATCAGGGCGGCGGTGAAGTAGAGGTTCATCGCGTACAGCGCGACGCCGCCGGCCAGGATCGACGCGGAGGCGGCGTACTGGCGGGAGAAAAGTTCGCGCCACCCGCCGGAGGCCCCCGCAGGCGGCGACTCCGACGGGTAACTATCCAGCTCGGCAATGGTGGTGTCGTTCTCGACAGCAGCTGATTCGGTCACGTCCGGTACGCTAGGACTTCAACAAAACTTGAAGTCAAGGAGCCGCCATGACCACCGCGCCGGTCGATCTGCTGAGCGTCGGCGAGGTGGCCCGGCGGGCCGGGATCGCCACCTCCGCGGTGCGCTTCTACGAGGACCAGGGGCTGATCTCCTCCGAACGCACCACGGGCAACCAGCGGCGCTACCGGCGACACGTGCTGCGCCGGATCTCACTCATCCTGGTCGCCAAGCGGCTCGGCATCCCGCTCGCCGAGGTCGCCGAGGTGTTCACCGGCCTGCCCGAGGACCGGATGCCCGGCAAGCACGACTGGGAGCGGATCTCCCGGCGCTGGGCCGAGCAGCTGCGCGCCCGCCGGGCCGAGCTGGAGCGGCTGGAGGGTGAGCTGACCGGCTGCATCGGCTGCGGCTGCGTGTCGCTGCGCCGCTGCCGGGTGCTCAACCCGGGGGACGAGCTGGCCGCACAGGGCCCGGGCCCGCGCCGGCTGCTGCCGGAGGAGGGCCTGCTGCCCGTCGAGGAGTGAGCGGGCGGGGGAAAGGCCGAAGCCCGGCCGGACGCGGCCCTCGCAGGGTTCCCCGCCGCGTCCGACCGGGGGTCTCGTGTGCCCGGCTCAGGCGTCCGGGAAGTGGCAGGCCGCCTGCCGCTCGCCGGGTCCGGCGATCTTCAGCAGCGGCCGCTCGGTCCGGCAGAGGTCCTGGGCCTTCGGGCAGCGCGGGTGGAAGGTGCACCCGGGCGGCGGGGCGGCCGGGCTCGGCGGGTCGCCGAGCAGCACGATCCGCTCCCGGTTGCGCTCCGCCTCCGGGTCCGGCAGCGGGACGGCGGACAGCAGCGCCTCGGTGTACGGGTGCGCGGGGTTGCCGTACACCTCGGCCTTGTCGCCGATCTCCACGATCCTGCCCAGGTACATCACCGCGACCCGGTCGCAGACCCGTTTGACCACCGAGAGGTCGTGCGCGATGAACACGTACGCCAGCCCCAGCTCCTGCTGGAGCCGCTCCATCAGGTTGACCACCTGGGCCTGGATGGAGACGTCCAGCGCGGAGACCGGCTCGTCGGCGATCACCAGCCGCGGCGAGGTGGCCAGCGAGCGGGCGATGCCGATGCGCTGGGCCTGGCCGCCGGAGAACTCGTGCGGGTAGCGGTCCAGGTGCTCGGGGATCAGCCCGACCAGCTCCATCAGCTCGGCGGCCCGCTTGCGCGCGTCCGCCGCGCTCTCGCCCTGGACCAGCAGCGGCTCGGAGATGATCCGGGCCACCGTCTGCCGGGGGTTGAGCGAGGAGTACGGGTCCTGGAAGACCATCTGGAGGTCGCGCCGGTGCGGGCGCAGCCGGGCCTGGGAGAGCCCGCCGATCTCGGTGCCGTCGAAGGTGACGGTGCCCGAGGTCGGGTCGAGCAGCCGGACGATCATCCGCCCGGTGGTGGACTTGCCGCAGCCGGACTCGCCGACCAGGCCGAGCGTCTCGCCCGCACCGACGTCGAAGCTCACCCCGTCCACCGCCCGGATCGGCGCACCGGGCCGCCCGGTGCGGCTGCGCCGGCCGGGGAAGGTCTTCACCAGGTCCCGTACCGAGAGCAACGGCGTGGACGTCGGCGGCGTGGCCGTCGTCGAAGGCGTGGTCATCACAGCACCCCTTCCGGCACCAGCGGCAAGTGACAGGCGGCCTGGTGGCCGGGGGCGAGCGGGCCGAGCACGGGGCGCTCGGACAGGCAGCGGGCGTGCTCCTCGGCGGACGCGGCGGTGGTGCGGGCGCAGCGCGGGGCGAAGGAGCAGCCGGGGGCGGGGGCGATCAGCGACGGCGGGCTGCCGGGGATGGCCCGCAGCGGGGCGTCGTCGGTGTCGTCCAGGCGTGGCAGCGAGTCCAGCAGGCCACGCGTGTACGGGTGCCCGGGCTGCCCGAACAGCCGGTCCGCCGGGGCCTGTTCGGCGGACCGGCCGCCGTACATGACCAGCACGTCGTGGGCGACCCGGGCGACCACGCCGAGGTCGTGGGTGATCATCACGACGCCGAGGCCGCGCTCCTGCTGGATCCGCACGATCAGGTCGAGGATCTGTGCCTGGACGGTGACGTCGAGCGCCGTGGTGGGCTCGTCGGCGATCAGCAGCTCGGGCTCGCAGGCGAGCGCCATGGCGATCATGACGCGCTGGCGCATGCCTCCGGAGAACTGGTGCGGGTACTCGTCGACCCGGCGGGCCGGCTCCGGGATGCCGACCTCGGCCAGCATCTCGACCGCCTTGGCCTTCCCCGCCTTGCGGTTCGCCTTGAAGTGCACCCGGTAGTGCTCGGCGATCTGCTCCCCGACGGTGTAGAAGGGGTGCAGGCTGGACAGCGGGTCCTGGAAGATCATCGCGATCCGGCGGCCCCGGACGGTGCCCAGCTCCCGTTCCCCGAGCCCGTTCAGCTCCTGGCCGTTCAGCCGGATCGAGCCGGTGACGGTGGCGCCGCGGTGCAGGCCCATGACGGCGAGCGAGGTGACGGACTTTCCGCTGCCCGACTCACCGACCAGCCCCAGGGTCTGCCCGGCCTCGACGGTGAAGGAGATCCCGTCCACCGCCCGGACGGTGCCGCGCGGGGTGTCGAAGGCGACCTTGAGGTCCTCGACCTCCAACAGCCTGGTCATCAGTACCTCACTCTCGGGTCGACGAACGCGTAGAGCAGGTCGACCAGCAGGTTCGCCGCGACGATGAAGAAGGCCGCGAGCAGGGTGACGCCGAGGATGACGGGCTGGTCGGAACGGGCCAGACCGTCGTAGAACAGCCGGCCGACACCGGGCAGGCCGAAGATCGACTCGGTGATGACCGCGCCGGCCAGCAGGCCGCCGAGGTCCATCCCGAAGATGGTCAGGATCGGCGTCATCCCGGAGCGCAGCCCGTGCTTGACCGTGACCGTCCGCGGCGGCAGGCCCTTGGCCCGGGCGGTGCGGATGTACGGCTCGGCCATCGCCTCGATCATCGAGTTCCGGCTCTGCCGGGCGTACATGGCCGCGTACAGCAGTGCCAGCGCGATCCACGGCAGCAGCAGGTTGGAGCCCCACTCCAGGGGGTTCTCGGTGAACTTGTGGTACGAGGGGTAGGGCAGCACGCCGGCCGTCCTGACGACGCCCCAGATCAGCATGATCGAGGTGAAGTAGACCGGCAGCGAGGCGGTGCCGACGGACAGCACCATCAGCGTCCTGTCGATCGGCCTGCCCTTGCGCAGCGCCGAGGTGACACCGGCGCTGAGGCCGAGGAGCAGCCAGAGCACGCCCGCACCGAGGGCCAGCGAGATGGAGACCGGCAGGCGGTCGGTGAGCAGGTCCCAGACCGGCAGCCCGTACTCGTAGGAGTAGCCGAGGCAGGGGAAGCCGCAGTGCACCGCGCTGGGGCCGGAGCCGTAGTCGCGGCCGGCGAAGATGCCGCCGAGGTAGGCGAGGAACTGGTCCCAGACCGGCTTGTCCAGGCCCATGGCCGCCTTGACGTCGGCGAGCCGCTCGGGGCTGCAGGTCTTTCCGCAGGCGGCCGCGGCCGGGTCGTTGGGCAGCAGGTAGAAGATGGTGAAGGTGATGGCGCAGATGGCGAGCAGGATGCCCGCCACGCCGAGCAGTCGGCGGCCGAGGTAGAGGATCACGACCGGCCTCCCCGGGGGTCGAGGATGTCGCGCAGCGCGTCCCCGAGCAGGGTGAAGGCGAGCACGGCCACGAACAGGAAGGCGGTCGGGATCAGGAAGTAGGTCGGGTCGGTCTCGTAGTGCACGATGCTCTCGGCGATCATCTGGCCCCAGGACGCGGTCGGCGGGCGGACGCCCACGCCGAGGTAGCTGAGCGCGGCCTCGGTGGCGATCATGCCGGGGATGAGCAGGGTGGTGTAGGCGATGATCGGACCGGAGACGTTCGGCAGGATCTCCCGGGTGAGGATGCGCCAGGAGCGCGCCCCGCCGACCTTGGCGGCCTCGACGTACTCGCGGTGCTTGAGCGAGAGGGTCTGGCCGCGCACCACGCGGGCGATGCCCGGCCAGGTGAACAGCCCGATCACCAGGGTGATCAGCAGGATCCGGTTGACGTCCTTGGCCACCGACATCATCGCGATCATGAAGATCAGCGAGGGGAAGGACATCGTGAGGTCCATCAGCCGGGACAGCACCGTGTCGACGCGTCCGCCGAAGTATCCGGCCGCGATGCCGGCCAGGGTGCCGACCACCACGACGACGGCGGTCGCGGTGAAGGCGATCAGCAGGGAGACCTGCCCGCCGTGCAGCACCCGGGCGAACAGGTCGCGGCCGGTGATCGGCTCGACGCCGAGCCAGTGCCGGGTGCTGATGCCGCCGAAGTCGCCCCGGGGCAGGCCGCCCAGGTACGGGTCGATGGCGCGCTTGTCGAACTCCTCGGGGGTCCAGCCGCCGAGCGCGCTCAGCGGGCCGGCCAGCGCGGTGACCAGGAGCAGCACGCCGACGGTGATCAGTCCGAACCGGGCCGAGCCCTTGGCCCACAGCTGGTCCCAGACCAGCCGCCAGGGCCCGCGCCCGGCACTCTTCTTGGCGCCCGCCGCCGTGGACTCGGCCACGGCAGCGGGCTCAGTGGTGGTACTCATCGCTGCCGGTCCCTCACTTGCCCTTGGCGGGGTCCTTGAGGCCGACGGTGGCCAGGTCGATCATGCCGGCGAAGCCCGCGTTGCCGAACGCGCCGGCCACGTTGGTGCCGACCAGCAGCGGACGGCGCTCCCACAGCAGCGGGACGGCCGGGGCCTTCTTCATCAGGTCCTCGTCCAGCTGCTGCCAGGCCTTGTTGGCCTCGTTGACGTCCGGCATGGCCGCGATCTGGTCCATCCGGTCCATCGTGGCCTGGTCCTTGAACTGGCTGTAGTTGCCCTGGTTGCCCTTCTCCTTGATGGTGCGGCCGTCGAAGACGAACGGCAGGAAGGTCGCACCGGAGGGGTAGTCGGGGCACCAGCCGTTGAGGGTCAGCTCGGGGGCGTTCTTGATGTCGCCGACGGTGTCGGCGAAGGCGGACGCGTCGACCGTGTTCACGGTGACCTGAACCCCGGCCTTGGAGAGCGACTGCTGGATCGCCTCGGCACGGGTCTTGTCGCCGGTCGAGACGGTGAGCCCGACCTTGAGGTCGCTCTTGCCGGCGTCCTTGAGCATCGCCTTGGCCTTCTCCGGGTCACCGGCGGCCGGGATCTTCAGCGGGTCGGACTTGACGCCGCCGGTCAGCGAGGGCGGCAGGTAGGAGGTCGCCGCGTCGGTCACCGCGGGGCCGCCGAAGGCCGTCACCTGGGCCTCGCGGTCGACCGCCCACATCATCGCCTCGCGCACCTTCGGGTCGTCGAAGGGGGCCTTGGCGGTGTTCAGGTAGAGCATGTCGGTACAGCCGGTCACCTCGGCGACCATGCGGGACTTGACGTCGGGCTTGGGCAGCACCTTGGCGACGGTCTCGTGCTGCATCCAGGGCATGTTGATGGCGTTGGCGTCGGCGCCGTCGCTGGCGATGATCCGGTCGTCGGCCTGGCCGCCCTTGATGCCCTGGGTGACCACGACCCTGTCCGGGTACGCCTTGCGGACGGTGTCGGTGGCCGGGTCCCAGTTGGTGTTGCGGACCAGCACCAGCTGCTTGCCGCGGTCGTAGGTCTCGATCTTGTACGGGCCGGAGGAGAACGGCCGGGAGTCGTACTGGGTGCCCTTCTCCTGGGACTGCGGCACCGGGGAGAAGGTCGGCAGCGAGACGGTGTCGGAGAACTCGGCGACCGGGCGCTTCAGGTGGAAGACGATGGTCTTGTCGTCCGGGGTCTCGATGCTCGCCAGGTGCTCGCCGCCCAGCGGGCCCTTGTAGTTCTCGCCGCCCGCCAGGTACTGGGCCGCGTAGTCGGGGCCGCCGGTGAGGTCCGGGGAGAAGGAGCGCTCGACGTTGTACTTGATGTCGGCGGACTTGATCGGCGTGCCGTCCTCGTACTTGAGGCCGTCCTTGAGGGTGAAGGTCCACACCTTGCCGCCCTCGGAGGACTTGCCGAGGTCGGTGGCGAGGTCCGGGACGATCTCGCTGCCGGCCGCGCCCGGCTCGGACTTGAAGGTGGTCAGGGTCCGGTAGATCAACCGGGTGCCGAAGTCCATGTGCGGCACCACCCAGTTGCGGGCGGGGTCGAGGTGCGCGAAGTCCTGGTTGGTCAGGACGGTGAGGGTGCCGCCCTTGGCCGGGGTGCCGCCGATGATCGAGCCGGACGCCGCGCCCGGGCCCTTGCCGTCGGAGGGAGCGGCGTCGCTGCCGCTGTCGCTCTTGTCGTTCGAGCAGGCCCCGAGGCCGAGGGTGAGGGTCGCCGCGAGGGCCGCCGCAAGGGCGGCGTGGGTGCGCCTGGTCATGTGCAACTCCGCTGTGGGGGGCCTGATCCGCCTGATCCGGCCGCTGCGCTGTGTGACCCGTAACATAGTAATGTGAAATTGCACTGCACAAGAGGTGACGGCTCCCGTTACCGAGCTGTGTCCGTGCCAGCATCTCCCCAGCCCCGCCAAGGAGTTCACCGGTGACCCTTCCCCCGACCGGCCTCAACACCGGGAGCCACGACCTCCCGGTCTCCCCCGCCCTCGCCTCGTTCATGGCCACCAGCTGGGCCGCGACCCCGCTCCCCGCCGACCGGCGCGTCCCCGGCCACGACCGCTTCCCCGGCCGCCGCGCCCGGCTCTCCGCCGCCTTCCCCGGCGAGCGGCTGATCGTCCCGGCCGGCCGGCTCAAGGTCCGCTGCAACGACCTCGACTACCGCTTCCGCCCGCACAGCGCGTACGTCTGGCTCACCGGCCTCACCGGCGAGGACCAGGCCGACCACGTCCTGGTCCTCGAACCGGCCGGCCCCGAGGGCCACGAGCCGATCCTCTACCTGCGCCCGCGCTCCCCGCGCGACGGCGGCGAGTTCTACCGCGACCGCCGCTACGGCGAGTTCTGGGTCGGCTCCCGGCCCGACCTCGGCGAGGCGGCCCGGCTCACCGGAGTGCGCACCGAGCACCTCGACGACCTCGGCAAGCTGCTCACCGGCCCGCAGCCGCCCACCCGGGTGCTGGCCGGCACCGACCCGCTGGTCGACGAGGCCGCCGGGCGGCCGTCCGAGGACCACCGGGACGGCGAACTGGCCGCCGTACTCGCCGAGTTGCGCCTGGTGAAGGACCAGTGGGAGATCGGGCAGCTCCAGCTGGCCGTCGACCACACCGTCACCGGCTTCGAGGACGTCGTCCGCGCCCTGCCCACCGCACTGCGCCACCACCGCGGCGAGCGCTGGATCGAGGGCGTCTTCGACCTGCGTGCCCGTGCCGAGGGCAACGGCACCTCCTACACCACCATCGCCGCCTCCGGCGCCCACGCCTGCGTGCTGCACTGGATCCGCAACGACGGCGCGCTCGACCCGAACTCCCTGCTGCTGCTGGACGCCGGCGTCGAGACCGACACCCTCTACGCCGCCGACATCACCCGCACCCTCCCGCTCAGCGGCACCTTCACCCCGGTCCAGCGCCAGGCCTACGACCTCGTGCTCGCCGCCCAGAGCGCCGGCATCGCCGCCCTGCGCCCGGGCGCGCAGTTCCGCGACTTCCACCGCGCCGCCATGCGGGTCATCGCCGAGGGCCTCGCCGACTGGGGCGTCCTGCCCGTCTCCGCCGAAGAGGCCCTCGCCGAGGACAACGGCCTCTACCGCCGCTACACCCTCTGCGGCAGCGGCCACATGCTCGGCCTCGACTACCACGACTGCGCCAAGTCCCGCGCCGACCGCTACCTCGACGGCACCCTGGAGGAGGGCATGGTCCTCACCGTCGAACCCGGCCTCTACCTCCAGCCCGACGACGAGACCCTCCCCGCCGAACTCCGCGGCCTCGGCATCCGCATCGAGGACGACCTGGTCATCACCGCCGACGGCGCCCACCTGATGTCCGGCGCCCTGCCCAGGACGGCCCCCGACATCGAGTCGTGGATGGCCGACCTGCTGGCCTGAGAACGGGAGCGGACGATCAAGCCACCTTGATCGTCCGCTCCCCCTGCCGGACGGTGACCTCGACCTCGCCGCCGATGGCGGCCGCGTACGCCCGGAGGTTGTCCAGGCTGTCCACCTGCCCGTGCTCGATCTGCGACACCCGGGCCTGGCTCACCCCCAGCAACTCGGCCACGTGCTTCTGCGTGAGCCCGGCCTTGCGCCTCAGCTCGGCAAGCTCATGCCCCCGAATCTGAGCGAGCATCTCCTGGCGGGTCTGTGCCCGCCTCGCTTCCGCCTCCGGTGTGACCAGCTCGGGAAAGCGCTTCATGACCTCGGCTCGCACCTCGGTCCAGCTACGTCCCTTCATCGGCGTGCTCCGTTCCGTTGCTCCTCGACGTAATCTGCCTGCCCCGGCGCACTACCCCCGCGCCGCCCGCCACAGCTCGGTGACGATCGTCTCCGCCGGGCCCGTACGGGCCAGGTGGTGGGCGGTGCCGGCCCAGAGGTGCATGGCGCCGGTGTCGCCGCGGCGGGCGGCGGCGGCGCGCAGCGGCGCGGTGAGGTGGTTGACCTCGGGGTAGACGGGCGGGGCGTACGGGCCGTGGCGGTCGATGAAGGCGTTGCGCAGGCCACGGGCCGGGCGGCCGGTGAAGGCGCGGGTGACGACCGTCTCCGGGAGTTCGGTGAGCGCCGCCCGGTGCGCGGCCGGGGCGCCGGACTCGTCCGACCGCAGCAGCGCCGTGCCCAGCTGCACCGCCACCGCCCCCGCCCGCAGCGCCGCCGCGACGGCCGCACCGTCACCGAGCCCGCCTGCGGCGACCAGCGGCAATGCCGTCACCTGCCGCACGGCGGGCAGCAGTTCGAGCAGCGGCAGCTCCCCCGGTTCGTCCGCCACCCGGTGGGTGCCCCGGTGGCCGCCCGCCTCCGGGCCCTGCACGCACAGCGCGTCCATCCCGACGGCCTCCGCGGCCAGTGCCTCCTCCGGCGTGGTGACGGTGCCGACCTGCGTCGTGCCGACCGCCCGCAGCGCCGCCGCCTCCTCGGCCGTCGGCAGCCCGAAGGTGTACGACACCACCGGCACCGGGTCCGCGAGCAGGGCCGCGAGCTTGGCCTCCCAGTCGTCCCGGTCCGGCCCGATCACCTCCGGCAGCGTCACGCCCCACTGCTCGGCCTCGGGCCGCAGCCGCTCCCGGTACGCCGCGACGGCCGCACCGTCCCCGGGCGGGCCCGGCACGAAGAGGTTCACCCCGTACGGCCGGTCGGTCGCCTTCCGTACGGCGGCGATCTGGTCGGACATCCCGGAGGCGGTCTTCATCCCGGCGGCCAGGAACCCCAGCCCGCCGGCCCGGCTCACCGCCACCGCCAGCCCGGGCGTCGAGGGCCCGCCCGCCATCGGGGCGCCGATCACCGGTACGGCGAGTTCGTCGAGTCGGACGGCCATCGGGGTCTCCTCACACTGCGGGCACGGGGACACTGCTGCGGGTACGGACCGCTCCCCACCCTACGCTCAGCGGATCAGCCCCCGCCGCCGCGCCTCGCGCACCGCCGCCGTGCGCGAGTCCACCTCCAACTTGGTGTAGATGTGCACCAGATGGGACTTCACCGTGGCCTGGCTCAGGTGCAGCCGCTGGCTGATCTGCTGGTTGGTCAGCCCGTCCGCGACCAGCCCCAGCACCTCGGTCTCCCGGGCGCTGAGCGCCACCGCCGGCGTCCGCATCCGCTCCAGCAGCCGGTCCGCCACGCTGGGCGCCAGCGCGCTGCGCCCGGCCGCGGCCGCCCGTACGGCCTGCGCCAGCTCCTCCGGCGGCGCGTCCTTCAGCAGGTAGCCGGTGGCGCCCGCCTCCAGGGCCGGCAGGGTGTCCGCGTCGGTGTCGTACGTGGTGACCACCAGCACCCGCGGCGCGCCCGCCCGGGCGGTGATCTCCGCGGTGGCCTGCGCCCCGTTCATCGCCGACCCCGGCCCGAACTGGAGGTCCATCAGCACCACGTCCACGCCCGGCTCCGCGGCCAGCTCGACGGCCCGCTCGGCGGTGGCCGCCTCCGCCACGATGGCGAAGTCCGGCTCGCACTCCAGCACCGCCCGCAGCCCGGCCCGCACCACCGGGTGGTCGTCCGCGATGAGCAGCCGGATCACGAGCCGGCCTCCGGGGTGACCGGCAGCTGCACCGCCACCGTCGTCCCCTCCCCCGGCGCCGACTCCACCGTGAAGCTGCCGCCGAGCGCCCGGGCCCGGGCCCGCATCGAGGGCAGCCCGAACCCGCCGTCCCCGCTGGTGCGGCCGGCGACCGCCGCCGGGTCGAACCCGGCCCCGTCGTCGTACACGTCCAGTGCCACCTCACCCTCCATGTAGCTGAGTGTCACCTCGGCCCGCGAGGCCCCCGCGTGCCGGACGGTGTTGCCGAGCGCCGACTGCGCGATCCGCAGCAGCGCGACCTCCTGCGCGGCCGGCAGCCGGACCGGGTCGCCGGAGACGTGCAGGTGGACGGGCAGCGTGCCGTGCGCCGTCGTCGTCGCGCACAGCCGCTCCAGCGCGACCGGCAGCGGATCGCCGTCCAGCGCGGGCGGCGTGAGCGCCCGGACGAACCTCCGGGCCTCGTCCAGGTTGTCCTGGGCGGCCTGCCGCGCCTGCTCGACGTACCCTGCGGCGGCCTCGGTGCGCTCCGGCAGGGCCCGCTGGGCCGCCCGCAGCAGCAGCTGGATGGAGCTGAGGCTCTGCGCGAGGGTGTCGTGGATCTCCCGGGCGAGCCGCTCGCGCTCGGCCAGCACCCCGGCCGCGTGGTGCGCGGCGGCGAGGTCGGCGCGGGCGGCGGTCAGCTCGTCGATCAGCCGGCGGCGCTCCTCGCTCTCCCGGTACAGCGCCTGGTATCCGAGCACGGTGGCGGTGGCGACGGCCGCGCCGAGCGCGGGCCCGATCGAGGCGGCGAAGCTGAAGCTGTGCTGGTGCCAGGACCACGCGGCGATCGACGCGGCGGCGGTCAGCCCGACGGCAACCAGCCCGGCGCGCCGCCCCAGCAGGTGCAGCTCCAGGAAGTACAGCGGGAACGCCAGCCAGACCCCGTCCTGGGTGGCGATCAGCACGCCCGCCCAGGTGACGCCGAGCAGCGCCAGCCAGAGCCCGGCCGCCCGGCGCGAGCGGCGCACCGCGGCCAGCTGCGGCCCGACGGTGTAGACGGCGGCCATCGCGGTGGCCGCGGCGGCCACGGCGGCCGGATCGCCCCCGTGGTCGACGAAGACGGCCCGGGCGACGGCGAGCGCGAGCAGGCCCGCCACGAGCAGGTGCAGGCAGACCTGGAGGACGCGGGCGACGGGGGTGGTTCTGGATCGTTCGGTCGCCATCCGTCCAGCCTAAGTCCGCACCGTCGGTCCGGCATCAATCAAAAGGTTGAACTCGGCGTCTTCCCTTTGATGCCCAGGATGCAATCCCCGGCTCGATGCCTCCGGGCCCCCGGATCAACGACGGTGGAAGCGTCGGAAAACACCTGTGCAGAGAGAGGCCCACCGTGTTCGTCGCCTGGAGGGACCTGAGGTTCGCCAAGGGGCGGTTCGCCCTGATGGGAACCGTCATCGTGCTGATCACCGTACTGGTCGGCCTGCTGTCCGGGCTGACCGCCGGGCTCGGCCGGCAGAACATCTCCGCGATCACCGGCCTGCCCGCCGACCACCTGGTCTTCGGCAAGCCGGCGGACGGGCAGAAGCTCTCCTTCACCGACTCCCAGGTCACCCCGGAGCAGTGGCAGGCCTGGGCCCGCGAGCCCGGCGTCACCTCCGCCCAGCCGCTGGGCATCACCACCACCAAGGCCGCCGCCGGCCAGCGCACCGCCGCGCTCTCCGCCTTCGGCGTCCCCGAGGGCTCCGGGCTCGCCCCGCAGGGCAGCCGGATCGCCCCCGGCCAGGCGGTGCTGTCCAAGACCGCCGCCGAGAACCTGGGCGGCCTCGCCCCGGGCGCCGAGTTCACCCTGGCCGGGCACCCGCTGCGGGTCGCGGCCGTCGAGGGCGACGCCGCGTACAGCCACACCCCGGTGATCTGGACCAGCCTCGGCGACTGGCAGCAGTTCGCCCCCGGCGGCGCCGGCCACGCCACCGTCATCGCCCTCACCGCGAAGGGCGCCGACCTGGCCGCCGCCGACGCCCGCCACGGCACCGAGACCCGGACCCGCGACGACGCGCTCGCCGCGATCGGCTCCTACACCTCGGAGAACGGCTCCCTCCAGCTGATGCGCGGCTTCCTGTTCGCCATCTCGGCCCTGGTGATCGGCGCGTTCTTCACGGTCTGGACGATCCAGCGCAGCGGCGACATCGCCGTCCTCAAGGCCCTCGGCGCCTCCACCCGCTACCTGCTGCGCGACGCCCTCGGCCAGGCCGTCCTGCTGCTGCTGCTCGGCACCCTCGTCGGGACCGCGATCGCGGCCGGCTTCGGCTCGCTGATCGGCTCCGCCGTGCCCTTCGTCCTGGACGCCCCGACCGTCCTCCTGCCCGCCGCCGTCATGATCGCCCTCGGCGCGATCGGCGCGGCCCTGTCCATCCGCCGGATCACCTCCGTCGACCCGCTGACCGCTCTGGGGAGCGCCCGATGAGTTTGACCCTCGACCGCATCACCCTCACCTACCCGGACGGCGACAGCCGGCTCACCGCCCTGGACGAGGTCTCGCTGACCGTCCCCAAGGGCTCGCTCACCGCCGTCGTCGGCCCCTCCGGCTCCGGCAAGTCCAGTCTGCTGGCGGTGGCCGCCACCCTGATCACCCCGGACTCCGGGCAGGTGATCATCGACGGCACCGACACCACGGGCCTCGGCCGGGCGGAACTCACGGAACTGCGCCGTACCAGGATCGGCATCGTCTTCCAGCAGGCCAACCTGCTGCCCTCGCTCACCGCCGTGGAGCAGTTGCAGGTGATGGCCCACCTCGACGGCCGCTCCCCGCGCACCGCCCTCCCCCGTGCCCTGGAGCTCCTGGACGCCGTCGGCCTGCGCGACCAGGCCGCCCGCCGCCCGCACCAGCTCTCCGGCGGCCAGCGCCAGCGGGTCAACATCGCCCGCGCCCTGATGAACGACCCCACCGTCCTGCTGGTGGACGAGCCCACCAGCGCCCTCGACCACGAGCGCGGCGCCGCCGTCCTCGACCTGATCACCGACCTCACCCACCGCCGGGCGACCGCCACCGTCCTGGTCACCCACGACCGCACCCACCTGACGGCGGTCGACCAGATCGCCGAGGTCCACGACGGGAAGCTGACGCTGCCCGCGTCGGCGGTCTGACCTACTTCTTGGCCGTCAGCACGTCGTCCACCGAGAGCGTCACCGACGCACCGATCGACTCCGGCAGTGTGAAGGACTGCCCGGGGTGGTGGACGGCGTGCACCCGGTACTCGCCGTCCTTGGGGTCGGTCAGCACCATCACGCGCTGGTTCGTCCGGTCCACGATGACGTAGACGGGCACCCCTGCCTCCGCGTACAGCGTCGGCTTGATCTTCAGGTCGACCAAGTGGTTCGACGACGTCACTTCCAGCACAAGACGGAAGACCGCCGGGTCGTAGCAACCGTGTTCAAGAATCCGGTCATCACTTTCGGCGTCGACGACCACCAGGTCTGGCACGGCAAAGTCGCACGGACCGTTCGGCAACCAGATGCCGATGCCCTGAAAGACTTCGGTTTCTCCGCCATCCAGACCCGCCGCTTCGAACAGGCGGTCAAACCTCTTGATCGATCGACCGTGCTTGAGATTAGGCGGCGGCGTCACGGTGATCTGGCTCCCGATGATCTCGACCCGGTAGCCAGGGAACTGTTCGGAGATCAGCTCAGCGGCTTCGAGCAGCGTCGGCTGCTCCATGGGCTCTTCCACTGCTGCGGCGGACATGGAATTCCTCCTGACTGCCGATGTCGAGACCATCATCGTAGAGCTCGGGCACCCTCCGTCGTCCGATCATCACTCTTCACCCGAACGAGCGGTTTGGCTCCCGCCAGCCCCTACCGGGACCGCAGACGCAGGGCCGAGGGCTCCGGCTCGGCGGGCTTCTCGTCGTCGGCCCAGAGGGAGCGGACGTGGCTGAGGTGGCGGGTCATGCAGGCCTCGGCCGCCGCCGCGTCGCCGGCGAGCAGCAGGTCCAGCAGCTCCAGGTGCTCCTGCGCGGAGGAGACCAGCTCGCCGCGCTCGTCGAGCCGGTTGAGGCCGTACAGCCGCGAGCGCTTGCGCAGGTCGCCGACCACCTCGACCAGCCGCGCGTTGCCGGCCAGA
Organism: Kitasatospora sp. NPDC093102; assembly: GCF_040683915.1. Lineage (NCBI taxonomy): Bacteria > Bacillati > Actinomycetota > Actinomycetes > Kitasatosporales > Streptomycetaceae > Kitasatospora > Kitasatospora sp. NPDC093102. Next base: position 284,956 of record NZ_JBFBFA010000007.1, read on the forward strand.
CCCAGCAGGTCCAGGTGGAACTGGCGGTCGGCCTCCAGGTAGCCGATCAGGTCGTGCTTGCGGGCCGCCGCGACGATCGCCTCGGCCTGCGGGCGCAGCCGCTCCAGTTGCTCCTTGGTGGCGGTGCGGGCCACCCGGCCGACGGTCGGGACCTCGATCAGGGCGCGGATCTCGGTGTAGTCGTCGAGGTCGCGGTCGGTGAGCTCGGTGACCCGGAACCCCTTGTTGCGGACGGCCTCGACCAGGCCCTCGCGGGCGAGGTCGAGCATGGCCTCGCGGACCGGGGTCGCGGAGACGCCGAAGTCGGCGGCGAGCGCGGGCGCGGAGTAGACCACGCCGGGACGCAGTTCGCCGGAGATCAGGGCCGCCCGGAGAGCGTGGGCGACCTGGTCGCGAAGCCGCTCCTGTACGGAGATCAGGGTGCGGGATTTGAGGTCGGCCATGGTGTTCCTCCGGGTGGATGCAGAACACCAGCGTACAATGTCACGTTACGTTGCGTATGCAACAGCCGCTGATTCCCGCACCCGCCACGCCACCCCGGGGCTGCGAAAGCCATGGTGACAGCGGCCGTCGGCCGTGACAACGGCCGACGGCACACGATCTTCCGGTTCCCACAGAGGGCTACGCCTGCCGGAACCGGCCCACCAGCGCGCTCAGACTGTCAGCGCCGTGACCGGCGTCCACGCCCCGCCGGACCGCCTCCGCCAGGACGGCCGGCAGGGCGCCGTCCACCCCGGAGTCCTCCGCGGTGTGCCGGACGTGCTCGATGCTCGCCAGCGCCATCACCATCCGGTCGACGTCCCCGCGGTGGTTCCCGGCCGCGATCCGCGGTGCGTAGAACGCCTGGAAGCCGGACATCGAGGCGGCGGTCGAGCTCAGGTACGGCAGGAACTCCTCCGCCGAGATGCCGTTGGCCTCGGCGATCGCCGTGGCGTGCAGGTAGCCGACCATCGAGGACCAGAACAGGTCCATCTGGATCTGGTAGTACAGCTGCGCCAGCCCGGGGTCGTCACCCCGGTAGTCGACCCCGGTGAGAACCTCCAGGGCCGCCCGGTGCCGCCGGAACAGCTCGACCGGGCCGCTGTAGAAGGTGGACGACTCGGGGCTGCCGATGCCCGAGGGCGGCACCTGCACCCCACCGGTGAGGTGCCCGGCGCCGTGGCCGGCCAGCCGACGCGCGGCTTCGCGGGCCCGCTCGGGGGTGTCCGAGCTGAGGTTCACGATCACCTTCCCCTTCAGCGCCGGCGCGACCGATTCCAGCACCTCGAACACCGCGTCGTAGTCGGTGAGGCTGAGCACCACGAGCTCGTTCGCCGCCACCGCCGCCTCCGCGCTGGGCGCGGCCTGCGCTCCCCGGGCGACGAGCCCGCCGGCCCGCGCGGCCGTGCGGTTCCACACCGTGACGGCGTACCCGGCGTCCAGGTACGCCCCGGCCATGGCCTGCCCCATCGGGCCGAGCCCGATCACCGTCACGGATCGCTTCGACTGCTGCTCAACGGACATGCGTCTTCCCCTCCTCTGGAACGAACGCTCTAACTAGAGCGCCGAGCCGACGCTAGCACAGGATTGGAACGAACGCTCTACTCAGAAATTCGGCTAGGATCGCGACGTGAAGACGCCCGAGAAGACCTCCGCAAAGGCCGAGGCGAAGCCCGGTACCCGCGAGCGGATCGTCCGGGCCACCTCCCGGCTGCTGCAACGCCAGGGGTACGAGGGCACCGGGATCAAGCAGATCTCCCGCGAGGCCGAGGCCACCCTCGGCTCCGTCTACCACTTCTTCCCGGGCGGCAAGCAGGAGCTGGCCGCCGAGGCGATCCGGCACGGGGACGAGGAGTTCGCCGTCATGCTGCGCACCTCGCTCGGCTCCTCACCGGACCTGGGCGACGCGATGACCGCCTGCACCCGGCTGCTCGCCGAGGAACTGCGCGCGTCCGACTGGCAGGACGGCTGTCCGATCACCAGCACCGCCCTGGAGACGGTCGGCCGGGTGCCGGTGATCGAGGAGGCGGTGGCCGAGGCCTTCGCCCACTGGCGGGCCATCGTGACGGAGCGGCTGCTCGCCGCCGGCATCGGCGAGGAGGACGCCCTCGAGCTGGCCGGCACCGTGATCAGCGCCCTGGAGGGCGCCGAGCTCGCCGCCCAGATCGCCCGCAGCGAACAGCCACTGCTGGTCGCCGGCAATCACCTGTCCCGCCTGCTCACCGGCTACGCCGGCGACCAGGCCTGACCCGCGGAGCCCGACCGCCGCCGGACAACGTGAGGAGCCGGCGCAGCGGGGGATCCCTTCCCGCTGCGCCGGCTCCGGTTTCACAACTCCCAACCACGGCCAGGAGTAACGGACTTGTCCATCGACATGGCGCTGTACGACGGCCGCCCGAACAGCGGCCGCCGCACCAGCCCCAGGATGCTGCACCTTTCGAGCCACGGCGAGGCCCTCACCACCGCCCTGGCCCTGCACACCGATCCGGCGCGCCATCGGCTCGGCCGGATCGACCCGTACGGCGACACCCTGTTCAACCAGCAGGACGCGGGCGCCGCCTTCGAGGAGGCCACCGCCCTGCTCGCCCGCTGCACCACCGAGGAGCAGCGGGCGGCCGTCCGCGACCTGCGCAACCTGCTCGCCAACTGCGCCGCCACCCCGGGCAGTTGGCTCGCCTTCCTCGGCGACTGAACGACGACCGGGCAGCACCGGGACGGCCCCAGGACGGCGCCGGGACGGCGACCGGGCGGCTACTGCTGCCGGTACACCTCCGCCGCGACGGCCAGGTCCTGCCAGGCCATCCCGACGCTCTTGAAGAACCGCGGCCGCCCGTCCGGCACCAGCGCGTCGCCGCGCACCAGCTCGGCGAGGTTCCACAGCTGCCGCCCGGCCACGCCCGCCATCAGCAGGTCCCCGGCCTCCCGGGCCGCGACCGTGCGCGCCTCCACGTACAGCTCGGCCCGCTGGACCAGCAGCTCGTCCACCTCCCGCGCATCCGGCTCGTGCGAGCCGACCGCCGCCACCGCGGCGTGCGCGGGCACCAGCGCACCGTCGAACAGCGGCGTGCGCGCGGTGGTGCAGCAGACCACCAGGTCCGCCTCGCGGACCGCCTTCGGCCCGCCGACCTCGGCCGTCAGCCCGAGCTCCCGCCCGTACGCCGCCAGCGCCTCCGCCCGTTCGGCGTTGCGCGCCACCACGGTGAGCCGGCGCAGCGGCCGGACGGCGAGCAGGGCGTCCAGGTGCCCGTACGCCTGCGGCCCCGAGCCGAACAGCACCAGGTGCTCGGCCTCCGGCACCGCCAGCCGCCGCAGCGCGGCCGCGGTGACGGCGGGCGTGCGCAGCGCGGTGAGCGCGGCGCCGTCCAGTACGGCGAGCGGTTGCAGGGTGGGCCCGTCCAGCAGCAGGTAGCTGCCGGTGATCCGGGGCAGGCCTCGCTCCGGGTTGGCGGGCGCGACCCCGGCGATCTTCACGCCGGCGTACGGCCCGGCGGCGGCCGGCATCATCAGCAGCTCGCCGGCAGGTACCGGCACAGCCGACCGGGCGGGTGCCGCTTCCGGGTCGAACCCGTCCAGCAGCACCCGCTCGATCGCCCCCACCGCACCGGCGGGCCCGACCCCGCCGGTGCCCGCCACGGCGTACTGGAGCGGCACAACAGCCGCGCCGGGCGTTGCGGTTGGACTCACAGCAGGAACCCCGTTCCCAGCTCGTCGCCCGGCTCCAGCACGAAGCCGTGCTCGCCGGTGCGGTGTGCGGTGCCGGTCACCTCGGTGACCACGCCCTCCCCCAGCGCGTCGCCGCCCGCGAGGACCCGGCCGGTGAAGACCGTGCCGATGATCGACTCGTGGCGCAGCGGCTCGCCCGGGGCCAGCCGGCCCTCGGCGGCGAGCACGGCGAGCCGGGCGGAGGTGCCGGAGCCGCAGGGCGAGCGGTCGATCTGGCCGTCCGCGAAGACGGTGACGTTCCGCTGGTTCAGCACCCCGTCGGCCGAGGGCAGCTCGTCGTACAGGATGACCCCGTACACCCCGGACAGCCGGGCGTCCGTCGGGTGCGCGACGGCCGGCTCACCGGCCAGCGCCGCCCTGATCTCACGCCCCACGGCGGTGAGTTCGGCCAGCTGTCCCGGTTCCACGGCGAGCCCGAGGGCCGCCGCCGGCACCGAGGCGTAGCAGGCGCCGGAGTGCGCCACCGCGACCTCCACGGTGCCGCGCGAGGTCTCCACCGGCAGCTTCAGGGCGGTCACCCGGCTGGGCACGTTGCGGAAGGTGACCCCGGTGGTCCGGCCGCCGGAGCGGTGCACCAGCGCGGTGACCCGGCCGGAGGGCACGTCGATCCGCACCCGGGCCACGCCGTCCTCGGGGGCCGCCACCAGCCCGGAGTCGACCGCCCAGGCACCGAGCGCGATGGTGCCGTGCCCGCAGGCCGTCGAGTAGCCGTCCTTGTGCCAGAACAGCACGCCGAGGTGCGCCTCGTCGTCGTCCGGCGGCACCAGGAAGCCGCCGTACATGCCGGCGTGGCCGCGCGGCTCGCGGGTGAGCAGCTGCCGGACGGTGTCCAGCTCGGACGGGCGGGGCGCGGTGGCCGTGCCGCCCGCGCCGATCACGATCGCCCGGCGCTCGGCGACGCTGTCGCCGGGGATCGCGGGCACGCCGTCCAGCACGATCCGGAACGGCTCACCGGCCGTGTGGTAGTCGACGGTACGCACGTGCATCAGGCACCTCCGACCGGCAGCACGCTGACCGTCCGGCTGACGGTGTAGAAGTCCAGGGCCGCCTGGCCCTGTTCGCGGTCGCCGTGGCTGGCGCCCTTGGCCCCGCCGAAGGGCAGGTGGAAGTCGACGCCGCTGGACGGGGCGTTGACCCGGATCATGCCCGCGTCCAGCCGGTCGGCGGCGGCCAGCGCCACGTCCAGGCTGCGGGTGTGCACCGAGGTGGAGAGGCTGTGCGGGGTGTCGTTGGCGAGCGCGATGGCCTCGTCCAGGTCGGCCGCGGCGTGCAGCACCGCGATCGGGCCGAAGAACTCCTCGCGTGCCAGAGGGTGTTCGGCCGGCACCTCGGCGAGCAGGGTCGGCTCGACGTACCAGCCGGCCCGCTCGGGGACCCCGCCGCCCGCCAGGACGACGGCCCCGGACTCGACGGCCGAGGAGACGGCGCCGGTCAGCCGCTCCCGGGCGGCGGCGTTGATCACCGGCCCGCAGACCGCGTCGTCGACCGCCGCCAGCGCCTTGACCAGCGCCTCGCGCAGCGGCTCGTACGCGGCGCCGACCGCGATCACCCGGCTGGTGGCGGTGCACTTCTGCCCGGCGTACCCGGCGATGGCCGCGGCGATGTGCCCGGCGGCCTGCGCGATGTCGGCGTCCGGCAGCACCAGCGCGGCGTTCAGCCCGCCGAGTTCGGCCTGCACCGGCACTCCGCGCTCGGTCGCGGCCCGCACCACGGCCCGGCCGACGCCGGTCGAGCCGGTGAAGGAGACCACGTCCACCGCGCCGACCAGCGCCTCACCCTCCTCCGCCCCACCGGGCAGCACCGTGAACACGTCCTCGGGCAGCCCGGCCAGCTCCGCCAGCCGCAGCGCGCAGGCCGTCGCCTCGGGCGCCGGCTTGAGCACCACCGCGTTGCCGACGGCGAGGGCCGGCGCGGCCTTCCAGGTCGGGATCGCCAGCGGGAAGTTCCACGGCGCGATCAGCCCGGCCACCCCGTACGGGCGGCGCCGGGTGAGCAGCAGGCCGGGCCCGGCGGCGGTCTCGTGCACCGCCCCGGAGGGCGCGTACGGCGCCTGCGCGTAGTAGCGCCAGATCGCCGCCGTGCGGGCGACCTCGCCGAGCGCCTCGGCCAGCGGCTTGCCGACCTCGCGCACGATCAGCGCGGCCAGCTCGTGGGCGTGTGCCTCGACGGCGTCCGCGATCCGGCCGAGCGCCGCCGACCGGGCGCCCGCCCCGGCGGCGAGCCAGTCGCGCTGCGCCGCCCGGGCCCGCCCGACGGCGGCCCGCACGGTCTCGGCGCCGGGCTCCTCGACGGCGACCACGAGGTCGTCCGGGTCGGCGGGGTTGTACGAGGTGATGGTCACAGCCAGCAGCCCTTCGAGGGAGGTACGAGAACGAAGGAGGTACGGAAGGTCAGAGCAGGAAGCCCGCCGGGAACGGGTCGCTCGGGTCGAGGAAGTACTGGGCGGTGCCGGTGATCCAGGCCCGCCCGGTGACGGTGGGCACCACGGCGGGCCGCCCGGCCACCTCGGTCTCCTCGACCAGGCGCCCGATGAAGGTGGTCCCGATGAAGGAGTCGTTGCGGAAGTCCCGCCCGAGGGGCAGTTCGCCGCGCGCGTGCAGCTGGGCCATCCGCGCCGAGGTGCCGGTGCCGCAGGGCGAGCGGTCGAACCAGCCGGGGTGGATGGCCATCGCGTGCCGGGAGTGCTCGGCGGTGGAGCCGGGGGCGAGCAGCTGGACGTGGTGGCAGCTGTGGATGGACGGGTTCTCCGGGTGCACCGGCCGGTCCGGGCTCGCGTTGATCGCGTCCATCATGGCCAGGCCGGCGTCCAGGATCTCCTGCTTGCGCTCGCGCTCGAAGGGCAGCCCGAACTCGGCGAGCGGCAGGATGGCGTAGAAGTTGCCGCCGTACGCGAGGTCGTAGCTGACCGTGCCGTAGCCGGGCACCTCGATCTTGCGGTCCAGGGCGACCGAGTAGGAGGGCACGTTGCGGATGGTCACCGCCTTGGCGGCGCCGTCCTCGACCTGCACCTCGGCGACCACCAGCCCGGCCGGGGTGTCCAGCCGTACGGTGGTGACGGGCTCGACCACCGGCACCATCCCGGTCTCGACCAGCACGGTGGCGACCCCGATGGTTCCGTGCCCGCACATCGGCAGCAGTCCGGTGACCTCGATGTAGAGCACGCCGAAGTCGGCGTCCGGCCGGGTCGGCGGCTGGAGGATGGCACCGCTCATCGCCGCGTGGCCGCGCGGCTCGTACATCAGCAGGGTGCGGAACTGGTCCAGGTGCTGCTGGAAGTGCACCCGGCGCTCGGCCATGGTGGCGCCGGGGATGACGCCGAAGCCGCCGGTGATCACCCGGGTCGGCATGCCCTCGGTGTGCGAGTCGACGGCGTGAAACACGTGGCGGCTGCGCATGGGTCACAACTCCCGTACAGGTTCGGATGGTTGGGTGTGGGCCGGGCCGGCTGCCGCCGCAGCCGGCCGGGAGACCCGAAATCGGACAGGAATTCAGACGAGGCCGTCGGCCAGCGCCTTCTCGGTGGCCGCACGCACGGCCGCCTCGATCTCCGGGGTGAGCGGCAGGCGCGGGGCCCGCACCGGGCCGCCGGGGCGGCCGGCGATGTCCATGGACAGCTTGATGGCCTGGACGAACTCGGTCTTGGAGTCCCAGCGCAGCAGCGAGTGCAGCGACTTGTAGAGCGGCAGCGCGTTCTCCAGGTCCTTGGAGACGGCGGCGTCGTAGAGCGCCACCGAGGCGGCCGGCAGGGCGTTCGGGTAGCCGGCGATCCAGCCCACCGCGCCCGCGAGCGCCAGCTCCAGCAGCACGTCGTCGGCGCCGATCAGCAGGTCCAGCCCGGGGGCCAGCTCGGCGATCTCGTACGCCCGGCGGACGTCGCCGCTGAACTCCTTGACCGCGACGATCGAGCCCTCGGCGTGCAGCTGGGCGAGCAGCGCGGGGACGAGGTCGACCTTGGTGTCGATCGGGTTGTTGTACGCCACGATCGGCAGTCCCGCCTTGGCGACCTCGGCGTAGTGGGCGCGCACCGAGGCATGGTCGGCCCGGTAGGCGTTCGGCGGCAGCAGCAGGACGGAGCCGGCGCCGGCCTCGGCGGCCTGCTCGGCCCAGCGGCGGGACTCGGCGCTGCCGTAGGCGGCCACGCCCGGCATGACCCGGGAGCCGTCGCCGGCCGCCTCGATGGCGACCTCGACGACCTTGGCGCGCTCCTCGGCGGTGAGCGTCTGGTACTCGCCCAGCGAGCCGTTGGGGACGACGCCCTCGCAGCCGGAGTCGATCAGCCAGCGGACGTGCTCGGCGTAGGCGTCGTAGTCGACGGAGTGGTCCGGGCGCAGCGGCAGCGTGGTGGCGACCATGATGCCGCGCCAGGGGCGGGTGGTGTCGTGCTGGGTGATGGACACGTGAGCTCCTTGATGAGGTGTGACATTTTATTAGAGGGGGCGGGCCGGAGACAAGGTCCCCGGCCCGCCGTTCGACGACGGGCTCGTTACGCCTCCGGGGTCGGCCCCGCCGCCAGCTGGGAGAGCGGCACCGGGCAGCCCAGCGGCCGCCGGTCCGGCCCGGGCTCACCCGACCCGGCCAGGCAGGCCACGGCCGGACCGCACATCCGGCCCTGACACCAGCCCATGCCGGCCCGGGTGAGCAGCTTGACGGTGCGCGGATCGCCCGCGCCCAGCTCGTCGACGGCCTCCCGGATCGCCGCGACCGGCACCTCCTCGCACCGGCAGACGTCGGTGTCCGGGCGCAGCCAGCCGGTCCAGCCGGGGCCGGGCCGGTGGGCGGCGGCCATCAGGTCGGCGAAGGCCCGCAGCCGCGCGCGGCGGCGCAGCAGCGCGGCGCGCGGCCGCGCCCCGGCCACCGCGTGCGCGGCCAGCTCGCCCTCGGCGAGCGCCAGGTCCGCGCCGCCGACGCCGTTGGTCTCGCCCGCCGACCAGAGGCCGGGCACGCTGGTGCGCAGCCGGGCGTCGACCTCCAGCGCGACCGCGCCGTCCGGCCCGGTGAGGGTCCGCGCGCCCAGCTCGGTGGCCAGGTCGATCTGCGGCAGCAGGCCGTGGCCGACCGCGAGCGCGTCGCAGTCGATCCGCCGCTCGGTGCCGGCCACCGGTCGCCAGTCGGCGTCCAGCCGGGCCACGGTGACGCCGGTGACCCGGTCCGTCCCGTGCGCCTCGACCACCGCGCTGCGCGGGCGCAGCCGCACCCCGTGCCGCAGCAGCGCGCTGCCGTGCCCCGCGCCCTCGACCAGCTTGCCGGGGACGCCCGCCAGCACGCCGGGGCGCCGGACGTACCCGAGGTAGGCGGTGGCCTCGACCACCGCAGGCACCTCGGCCCCGGCGGTGACCAGCGAGGAGGCTGCCGCGAGCAGCAGCGGGCCGCTGCCGGCCACCACGATCCGCTTGCCGGGCAGCACCAGCCCGGCCTTGAGCATCGCCTGGGCACCGCCCGCGGTGACCACCCCGGGCAGGGTCCAGCCGGGGAACGGCAGCTGCCGCTCGTACGCGCCGGTGGCGAGCAGCACCGACCGGGACCGGACGGTGGCCCGGTCGGTGCTCTCCGGCCCACGGGTGACGTGCACCGCGTAACCGTCCTCGGTGCGCTCCAGCGCCCAGACCTGGTGCCCGGCCCGGAAGACGGCCCGCCCGGCGCGCTCGTGCGCGGCGAGCCGGTCGGCCGCCCCGGTGTAGGCGGACCAGTGGTGATGCAGCCGGTCCGGCCGGGCCGCGCCGAGGCCGGGCGCCGGGTGGCGGTAGTACTGCCCGCCGGTGCTCTGCCCGCCGTCCAGCAGGGCGCAGCGCAGCCCGAGGTCCGCGGCGGTCACGGCGGCGGCGAGCCCGGCCGGGCCCGCGCCGACCACCACGAGGTCGTACGGAAAGGTGTCGAGGGGTTCAGACGGCGAGGTCGGCACGGCCGTGGCCCTCCTGGGTGGTGACGGTGGTGCCGGGCTCGGCGGGGAGCAGGCAGGTGCGCTGGTTGGGGCGGCCGTCCACGGTCGCCAGGCAGTCGAAGCAGGCGCCGATGCCACAGAACGCGCCGCGCGGCTTGCCGCCGACCCGGGTGGTGCGCCAGGCGAGCACGCCGTCGGCCCAGAGCGCGGCGGCGATCGACTGACCGGGCAGCGCGGGGACGGGCCGCCCGTCGAACTCGATGTGGTGGGCGGGCCCGGGCTCGGCCTCGACCAGCCCGGCGGGGGTGCGGCGGCTCATCGGCGGCCTCTCCAATCTCACGGGTCCAGGAAGTGTCCGGAAGGCGTTCCGGTACGGGCGCTCACGCAGCCGGGAAGCGGTCCGCGCGGAACGGCGCGAGGTCCTGCTCCGGCTGCTTGCCGGTGAGCTGCTCGCTGATCAGCAGTCCGGTCGCCGGGGCCAGCCCGATGCCGGCCCCCTCGTGCCCGCAGGCGTGGTACAGCCCGGGCACCCGGGGGTCCGCGCCGATGGCCGGCAGGTGGTCCGGCAGGTACGGGCGGAAGCCCCGGTAGGTGCGCATCACGGTGACGCCGGCGAGCACCGGGAACAGCGCCGCGGCCTGGCTCGCCAGCCGGCTCAGCACCTCCTGGGAGAGGGTGCGGTCGAAGCCGACCCGCTCCCGGCTGGCGCCGATCAGCACCGGCCCGCCCGGGGTGCCCTCGATCACCGCGGAGGTCTCCAGCCCGGCCGAGCCGCTGGCCACGTTGGCCACGTAGTCGGCGGCGTAGACCTTGTGCCGCACGACCCGCGGCAGCGGCTCGGTGACCAGCACGAAGCCACGCCGGGGCAGCACCGGCAGGTGGACTCCGGCCAGTGCGGCGATCTCGCCGCCCCAGGTGCCGGCCGCGTTCACCACGGCGGGGGCGGCCAGGCTCCGCCGGTCGGTCCGCACGCCGCGCACGGCGCCGTCCGGCCCCCGGTCGATGGCGGTGACGCTCTCCCCGGTGATCAGCTCGGCACCCATCCGGCGCGCCTCGCGCAGCAGGTGGGCGGCGGCGAGGGCGGGCTGGACCTGGGCGTCCTGCGGGTAGTGGAAGCCTCCGGCCAGTCCCTCGGCGAGGTGCGGCTCCAGCTCGCGCAACCGGTCGCCGGGCACCTCCTCGGCCTCGACCCCGACGGAGCGCTGTTCGGCGGCGAAGGCGCGCAGCGCCTCCTGCCCGGCGGGGGTGGAGGCGACCACCACGCCGCCCTTGGGCTCGTACTCGATCGCTGCGCCGAGCCGGTCGGCGAGTTCGCGCCAGAGCCGGGTGCTGAGCAGGGCGAGGTCGAGTTCGGGGCCGGGCTCCTTGTCGGAGACCAGCAGGTTGCCCTCGCCCGCGCCGGTGGTGCCGCCGGCCACCGGCCCGCGGTCGACGACGGCGACGGCGAGCCCGGCGCGGGCGGCGTAGTAGGCGCAGGCGGCGCCGACCACTCCGGCGCCGACCACGACGACGTCCAGGGGAGGTCTCTCGGTCTTCAGCACGCCAGTAATATGTCACATGCCATCTACCCTGCCAAGACCGACCCGTCGAAACCGGTGGAAAACCGGCCGACGAGCGGGTCACAGGACGGAACGCCGGCAGCGAAAAGCCCCGGCCCACCGCTCGGCAGCGGCGGACCGGGGCTCCTCAGGGCCTACCGGCTCAGGTGATGTCGTCCATCTCCTCGCGGTGGGACGCCGGCACCGCCGCACCGGCCGCCGGGGCCGCCGAGGCCTGGACGGTCTCCGCACCGGCCACCGGCTGCACCGAGAGGTCCAGCTGCGAGGCCTCCTCGTCGTCCAGCCCGGCGTCCGGGTTGCGGCGCGCCTTGCGCTTGTCGCTGATCAGCGCGATGGCCACGGCGATGAAGTACAGCGCCCAGATCGGCGCGGCCAGCGCGAGCATGCTCAACGGGTCGGCGCTCGGCGTGGCGAAGGCCGCGAACACCGTGATGGCCATGATCATGCCGCGCCACCAGCCGAGCAGCCGCTTGCCGCTGACCATGCCGACCAGGTTCATCATCACGAGCAGCAGCGGGAACTCGAAGGCGAGGCCGAAGACCAGCACCATCCGGGTGGCGATGTCGAAGTAGTCGTCCGGCGGCAGGATCGGCGTGGTGTCGTTCGGGGTGAACGAGATCAACACCTCGATCGTGGTCGGCAGCACCAGGAAGGCGCAGCCGACACCGGCCAGGAACAGCGGCGCCCCGCACGCCATGAAGATGACGGTGTACTTCTTCTCGTGCCGGTGCAGACCGGGCGCCACGAACGCCCACACCTGCCACAGCCAGATCGGCACCGCGCCGACCACGCCGGCCGTCAGCGCCACCTTGAGCATCCAGGTGAAACCCGAGGTCAGACCGATCGTGGAGACCTGCGCGCACTTGCCGTGGTACTGGGCCGCGGTCTCCGTGGTGCACTGCGGCAGCGGCTTCAGCAGGAGGGTTTCGAGCTGCTTGTGGTACACCAGCGCCACGATGGTGATCAGCACGATCGCCAGGACCGACTTGACCACGCGGTTGCGCAGTTCCCGCAGGTGGTCGGCGAGGGCCATCCGCCCCTCAGGATCCTTTGGCGCCTTCGACGCCTTGGAGAGCTTGCTCAACCCCGGTCCTCAACTCGTGCGTCGGGGCCCGCCGGTCGACGGGCCTCCGTGGTCGCGTGCGTCGCGCACGTCGTGTGCGCGGCGCGCGTCAGGTGCGTCACGTGCGCCGCGCTCAGTGCGGACGGTCGCCGTCGGGCGCGGAGGCCCCGGCGGCGGGCTCGTTCACCGGACGGGCCGTGGCCGAAGCGCCCGGAGCGGCCTGGATGGTCCTGCCCGCGGTGCCGTCCACCGGGGCCGGCGCCGGAGCGGGCCGGGCCGGCTGCTCGGGCTCGCCGTCCGAACGCATCGCCTGGGCCTCGCTCTTGAGGATCCGCATCGACTTGCCCAGCGAGCGCGCCAGGTCCGGCAGCCGCTTGGCTCCGAACAGCACGATGGCGAGAACCACGATCACCACGATCGCGGTCATCGAGATGCGCATGCGCGACCACCTTCAGTCATGGCGGCCCGACGGGCCGTCCGCTGCGGATGGTAACCGCTGCGGATGACGCCACGACGACGGCCGCCCGAACAGGACAGCGGCCCCCGGTACGCGGTTCAGGAGCCTTCTGAGAGCGTAACCCGCCCCCACCCGCCGCAGCAGCCCCGTACCACCTCGGGCCCGGTCGTGCTAGGCGGCCGGGACGCTGCGCTCCGCGGCCGGGGCGCCCGATCCGGGTATCGCGTCCGCCAGGTCGCCGGCCGCCGCGGCCAGCGCCCGCGAGGCCCGGTCCACGCCCTTGGCCAGCGCCCGCACATCGAGCCAGAGCCGGATCGCGAGGACCCCGAGGACCAGCAGGCCCGCGGTGGCGAGCAGGACGGCGGCGACGAGCATCCAGGACATGCGCCCCACCCTATACGGGCACTACCCCTCCACCGGGACGAGCCGCATGGTGCGCACCCCGGCCCCGGTGAGCGCCTCGACGATCTTCTCCCCGGCCGGCTTGCGCACCGCCGACCCGCACCGCGGGCAGCCGAAGCTGTAGTACGCCTGGGCCGGGGTGCGACCGAGGGTCAGGCGGAAGTCCTCGGCCGGGAGCTCCACCTTCTCCCGGCACTCGGAGCAGTACACCTTGAATCTGGTCCCGGGTTCCACCGCTCAGGCCCGCCCCTCCCCGTAGGCGACCAGCGCCTCCCGCGCGGCCGAGCGTGCCTGCTCGGCCAGCTCGGGCGGCGAGACGATCCGGCCGTCCCGGCCCAGCCGCAGCGCCAGCGGGCGCAGCTGGGAGGGGTCGGCGCTGCGCAGGGTGATCCGCAGCCCGCCGTCAGGCAGCTCCTCGGCCCGGTCGTGGGTGTAGTACTCGGCCACCCAGCGCCCTCCGGAGGAGACCTCGACGACCACTTCGGGGTCGTCCGCCGCCGGGTTGACCAGCCCGCCGCTCAGGTCGCGCGGCTCGCGCCGGGGCGGGTCGGCCGGGACGTCCAGGACGCGGATCTCGGCGACCCGGTCGAGCCGGAACATCCGGTGGTCCTCGGAGGTGCGGCACCAGGCTTCGAGGTAGGTGTGGCCCTCGGTGAGCAGCCGGATCGGGTCGACCTCGCGCTCGGTCATCCCGCCGCGCCCGTGCGAGTAGTAGCGCAGCCAGAGCCGGCGGCCCTCGCTGAGCGCGCGGTCGATGTCGGCGAACACGTGGCTCTCCGCCTCGAAGGTCACGCCGACCCGGGCGCTGCCCTCGGCACTCTCCCCCGCCGCGTTCTCGATCTTGGCGACGGCCCGGGTCAGCGCCTCCCGGTCCCCGGCCCGCAGGCCCGGCAGCCCGGCCACCGCGCGGGCGGCCACCAGCAGCGCGGTCGCCTCGTCGGCGGCCAGCCGCAGCGGCTGGGCCACGTCGTCGACGTTGTGCCACCAGATCCGCTCGCCGTCGGTGTCGATGTCGAGCAGGTCGCCGCCGCGGAAGCTGGTGCCGCACATCGGCAGCACGTTGAGGTCCGCGATCAGCTCGCGCTCGCTGATCCCGAACGCCCGGGCCACCTCGGCGACCTCGGCCCCGGGCCGCTCGCGCAGGTAGGTGACCAGCGACAGCATCCGTCGCGTCTGGTCAATCGCGTTACTCATGCCCGCTCGTCCTCCGAGTCCAGCCCCGCGACCGCCCGCAGCCGGTCGACCACATCCGCCCGCAGCTCCTCCGGCCCGAGCACCAGCACGTCCGGCCCGAACTCGGCCAGGTCCGCGCCCAGCCCGTTGCCGTACGGGATCTCCAGTTCGTCCCAGGCCTCGTCCACCCGGGTGCTGCCCAGCGCCTTGGTGCGCAGCGGGAAGCCGGCGCCCCGGCGGACCCGGACGGTCGCGGTGGCGGTGGCCCCCTCCCCGGCGAACTTCGCCACGGTGGCCCGGACGTCCACGTGCTCGGGCACGGTGCCGAGGAAGGCCCCGGACCTCGCCTTCACCCTGCCGGTGATCCGGCTGAGCCGGAACACCCGGGCGTCGCCCCGGTCGCGGTCGTACCCGGCCAGGTACCAGTGCCCGCGCCAGCACTCCAGCGCCCACGGCTCGACACTGCGCTGCTCGACGGCGGCGGCGCCGGCCTTGCGGTACTCGAAGGTGACCGGACGGCGGTCCCGGGCGGCGGTGAGCAGCGGCTCGAACGCGGCCTCCCGGGCGGGGATGCGCGGCTCCAGTGCGGTCCGGCCCTCGGCCTCGGCGAACGGCACCCCGGCCGCGCGCAGCTTCTGCAGGGCGCCGCTGGCCGCGCCGGACATCTTGGCCTGCTGCCAGACCCGGGCGGCCAGGGTCAGCGCGGCCGCCTCCTCGGCGTCCAGGGCGATCTCGGGCAGCCGGTTGCGGTCGGCACGGGCCAGGTAGCCGAGCTCGCCGTCCAGGGTGCTCTCGTCGACGTCGATCACCAGGCCGAGCTCGCGCAGGTCGTCCTTGTCCCGCTCGAACATCCGGTTGAAGGCGTCCTCGCTGCTGTTCTGCCAGGCCTCGCGGTACGCCTCGATGGATTCCCGCAGCTCCTTCTTGGAGAGCGGACGTCTGGTGTTCATCAGGCACAGGGCGAGATTCATCAGCCGCTCTGCCTTGGCGATCGCCATCGCTGACCCTTCCGGTGTGCCGCGCCGCGCGCGGGGTGCGCCAACCGGGCGATCACCACCCGGCGGGACCGACCGTACCGGTAGCGGTACGCACTGCAAAAGCCGCGTCCCGCACCCCACCCCCGCGCCGTGCCGTTCGGGCCCGGACGTGCCCGTGGGCCGGGCCCCCGGAGGGGTCCGGCCCACGGTGCGAAGGGCTCAGACGCCCAGCAGGTCGACCACGAAGATCAGGGTCGAGTGCGGCGGGATCGCCGGGGTCGGCGACTGGGCGCCGTACGCCAGGTGCGACGGGATGGTCAGCTCGCGGCGGCCACCGACCTTCATGCCCGCGACGCCCTGGTCCCAGCCCTTGATGACGCGGCCCTTGCCCAGCGGGAACTGGAACGGAGCGGTGCCCCGGTTCCAGCTCGCGTCGAACTCCTCGCCGGTCTCGAAGGTCACGCCGACGTAGCGGACGCTGACCGTCTGGCCCGGCTTGGCCTCCTCGCCGTCACCCACGACGATGTCGCGGATCTGCAGCTCCGACGGGGCGTCGCCGATCGGGAAGTCGATCTCGGGCTTCTCGTTGAGGTTGACGCTCACAGTCCCTCTTCTCACATTCGCTTGCATTCACGACCAAGCGGCGGGCGCCCGCACCTGGTCCGATCCCGGACCACGGTACGGGCGCCCGCCGCCCGTCCGGGTCCGGCCACGCGGCCGGACCCGAAGGTCACACGTCCACCATTGTCACCCGAAAGTGGATCAGCCCTGACCGGCGTCCAGAATGTCCACCACGAAGACCAGCGTCGCGTTGGCCGGGATGTCGCCCTGGCCCTTGTCGCCGTAACCCAGCGCGGCAGGGATCACCAGCTCGACCCGGCTGCCGACGGTCTGGCCCTCCAGCCCCTGGTCCCAGCCCTGGATGACCTGGCCGCCGCCGACCGGGAAGGTGAACGCCTGGCCCTTGCTGAGCGAGGAGTCGAAGACCTTGCCGTTCGAGAACAGCGCGCCGGTGTACTGGACGACGACCTTCTCGCCCTTCTCCACCTTCGGCCCGTTGCCCTTGATCAGGACGTGCGACTTCAGCTCGGTCGGGTCCTTGGCCCCGGCCACCGGGGTGATCTCGGCCGGCTTCTTGCCGTTGTCCTTGACCTGCGGGAAGTCCGCCGGCGGCGGGGTGACGGTACCGCTCACCACGGCGTCGGGCGCGTTGGCGTTGCGGATGTCGATCACGAAGATCAGGTCGTCCTTGGGGCCGATCGACATGTCAGCCTTGCCCTGGGCTCCGAACGCGGCGGCCGGCGGGGCCACCACCAGCAGCCGGCTGCCGGCCTTCTTGCCGATCACGGCCTGGTCCAGGGCCGGGATCAGCGCGTCGGTGCCGGCCTGGAAGATCTGCGGCTTCCCGTTGGCGTCGTACGAGCTCGGGATGTCCTTGCCGGTGTTCCAGTCCTTGGCGGTGTAGTCCACCGAGGTCCAGGAGTTCTTCTCCACCTTGGCGCCGGTGCCCTCGGTGAGCACCTTGACCACGAAGGAGCCGTCGGAGGCCTCGCCCGGCACCTGGATCTCGGCCTTCTTGCCGAAGTCGCCGGCGACCGTCGGCAACACCTTGGCGCTGTCCTTGATCGGCGGCACCGGGTCGGCGGTCGGCGTGGGCGCCGCGGTCTTGGCCGCGTCCGGCTTGGCGGCCGAGGCGCTGTCCTTGGAACCGTCCTTGTTCACCATGTAGAGCGTGATGCCGCTGCCGACCAGCAGCACGGCCAGCACCGTGCCGAGGATCACGCCCAGCTTGCCGACGCCGGGCGGGTTCTCGTCGTACCCGGCCTCCGAGGTGTCGGCCTTGCGCACGTTGGAGGCGAAGATCTGCGGGGCGTCGTCCGTCTTGGTCCCGGCCGCGGCGGGCGGCGCGTCGCCGGGCTGCGCCCAGCCGGCCTGCTGCGCCAGGATCGCCGGGGGGACGACGATCGACTCGCGGTCGCCGCCGACCGGGCCGCCGGGGCGAGAGGCGGCCGGGTCACCCGCAGAGCTGTCGTTCGCCGCGGTGCCGGCCCCGCCCGGGCTCGGCGTCTTCTCAGTCATGACTCCCCATCCATCTCGCCACGAGGTCTTCCAGGTCTGCGCCCGGCGTGGGCACGCCGGCCTGCGGTCGCACCGCCCGCCCCGGACCTCGGCACCGGGCGGCGCCTGCCACAGTGCGTGGGCAGTATGACAGCTCAGGATGAGGGCGGACGCTTCGTTGTACGAGCGTCCGCCCAAGCGTACGGAATCCCGGGGGTGACTTCCTAGACCGCTTCGAGAATGTCGATCACGAAGACCAGGGTCGAGTTCGGCGGCACCGAGCCCTGCGCCTTGTCCTGGTAACCGAGCGCCGGCGGCACCACCAACAGGACACGGCTGCCGACGTTCTGCCCGACCAGGCCCTTGTCCCAGCCCTCGATCACGCTGCCGGTGCCGATCTGCACCGCCTGCGCGCCGCCGTGCGTCCAGGAGGAGTCGAACTGCTGGCCGTTGGCCCACAGCACCCCGGTGTACTGCACCACCAGGGTCTGCCCGCTCTTGACCTGCTTGCCCTCGCCCTTGATCAGCACCGCCTGCTGGAGGTCTGTGGGAGGGGCCTGCCCGGCCGGGATCGTGATCGTCGCCGGCGCCTTGCCGTTGTCCTTGACCTGCGGCATCGTCGCGGGCGGCTCGGTCATGGTCCCGGTCAGGGTGGAGTCGGGCGGCAGGCTTCCCACGATGTCCAGCACGAACACCACGGTGTCGCCCTTGTTGACGCCCAGCTGGCCGGAGCCCTGCTCGCCGAAGGCCGCCGCCGGCGGGGCCACCACCAGCAGCCGGGTGCCCACCTTCTTGCCGATCACGCTCTGGTCCAGCGCCGGCACCAGCTGCCCGCTGCCGGCCTGGTAGAGCTGCGGCTTGCCGTTGGCGTCGTACGAGCTGGGCAGGTCCTTGCCGGTGGTCCAGTCCTTGGCGGTGTAGTTGACCGTCGCCCAGTCGCCCTTGTTGACGGTCGCGCCGTCGCCTTCGCTGACCGTGTTCACCACGAACTGGCCGCTGGGCTGCTGGCCCTCGGGGATGGTGATGGTGGCCTTGCTGCCGAATCCGCCCCCCGAAAGAGCGGGCATCGGTGACGCCTCGCCGACCGGCGCGGGCACCGTCGGGGCGGCGCTCGCCGGGGATGGCGTCGCCGGGCCGGCCGCCTTGGGGGAGCTGCTGCAGGCGACCGCGAGCAGCAGCGGCAGGGTGAGAAGCAAACCGGCGGTGCGGCGCACGGTGGTCCTAACTGTCGGTCGAAGTCGGCTCTCCTGACTCGACGGACAGCGTATGCCCGGCACGCGTCCGGCCCCGGTAGACACCACCGGGGCCGGCTCCAGCGTCTTGATCTTGACGCCTCGATCACACCGCGTCAGGGACTACATCCCCGCGATCAGCTTCTCCACCCGCTCGTCCACCGAACGGAACGGGTCCTTGCACAGCACCGTGCGCTGCGCCTGGTCGTTCAGCTTCAGGTGCACCCAGTCCACCGTGAAGTCCCGGCGCTGCTCCTGCGCCCGGCGGATGAAGTCCCCGCGCAGCCGGGCCCGGGTGGTCTGCGGCGGGATCGACTTGGCCTCGAAGGTCTTGAGGTCGGTGGTCACCCGCTGCGCCTGGCCCTTGCCCTGGAGCAGGTAGAACAGGCCGCGGCGGCGGTGGATGTCGTGGTACGCGAGGTCGATCTGGGCCACCCGCGGGTTGGACATGGTCATCTGGTGCTTCTCGCGGTAGCGCTCCAGGAGCTTGTACTTCATGATCCAGTCGATCTCCTGGGCCACTCCGTCCAGCCGCTCGGTGCGGACGGCCTCCAGGGTGCGGCCCCACAGGTCGAGCACCCGGGCGACGGTTCCGGTGTTGATCCCCTTGCGGTCGGCGAACTCCAGGGCCTTGGTGTAGTACTCCTCCTGGATGTCCAGCGCGCTGGCCTCCCGGCCGTTGGCGAGCCGCACCTGGTGGGTGCCGGTGAGGTCGTGGCTGACCTCGCGGATCGCCCTGATCGGGTTCTCCAGGGTGAGGTCGCGCATCACCACGCCGGCCTCGATCAACCGCAGCACCAGGTCGGTGGAACCGACCTTGAGCAGTGTCGTGGTCTCGGACATGTTGGAGTCGCCGACGATCACGTGCAGCCGGCGGTAGCGCTCGGCGTCCGCGTGCGGCTCGTCCCGGGTGTTGATGATCGGGCGCGAGCGGGTGGTGGCGGAGCTGACGCCCTCCCAGATGTGCTCGGCCCGCTGGCTGACGCAGTACACCGCGCCGCGCGGGGTCTGGAGCACCTTGCCCGCACCGCAGATCAGCTGCCGGGTGACCAGGAACGGGATCAGCACGTCGGCCAGCCGGGAGAACTCGCCGTGCCGGGCCACCAGGTAGTTCTCGTGGCAGCCGTAGGAGTTGCCGGCCGAGTCGGTGTTGTTCTTGAAGAGGTAGACGTCCCCCGCGATGCCCTCCTCGTGCAGCCGCCGCTCGGCGTCCACCAGGAGTCCTTCGAGGATGCGCTCGCCGGCCTTGTCGTGCGTCACCAGTTCGACGACGTCGTCGCACTCGGGGGTGGCGTACTCGGGGTGGGAGCCGACGTCGAGGTAGAGGCGGGCGCCGTTGCGCAGGAAGACGTTGCTGCTGCGCCCCCAGGAGACGACCCGGCGGAACAGGTACCGCGCCACCTCGTCCGGCGACAGCCGTCGCTGCCCGCGGAACGTGCAGGTCACGCCGTACTCGTTCTCCAGCCCGAAAATCCGGCGGTCCATGAGCACTCCATTCCGTGTCGGAGCTGTCCGAAACCGCCTCCACGACGACTGGGCCGCCGCAGGGGCACCGGAGTCCCGTACGGCGGAAGGACCGCCGTACGGGACTCCGCAGGCACTGCTACACCGGCGTGCCGTCCGCCGGGTTCTCCTCGTCGTCCGCCTCGGCGGACTGGTCCCCGTCGAGCAGCCGGCCCAGCTGGTTGCCCAGGATCCGCTTGAACTTGCGCTGCTGGAACCGCTGGCGGTCGAGGACCGCGACCTCCAGTTGTTCCGGCGTGAGGCTGCGCGGGCTGCCGCCGTTGGGGTCGCGGGCGAGCGAGTCCACGGCGAGCTTCACCGCCTCGGTGAGGCTCATGCCGACCCGGTGGCGCTGGCCCAGGTAGTTGCCGATCGAGTCGGCGTTGCCGCCGACCACCACGTAGTTCTTCTCGTCCACGACCGAGCCGTCCGGCGTGAGCCGGTAGATCTGGTCGTTGTCGCCGGAGCGGCCGACCTCGGCCACGATCAGCTCGACCTCGTACGGCTTCTCGCCGACCGAGGAGAAGATGGTGCCCAGGGTCTGGGCGTACACGTTGGCCAGGCCCCGGGCCGTGACGTCGGCCCGGTCGTAGGAGTAGCCGCGCAGGTCGGCGTAGCGGACGCCGCCGATGCGCAGGTTCTCGAACTCGTTGTAGCGACCGACCGCCGCGAAGGCGATCTTGTCGTAGATCTCGGAGACCTTGTGGAGCGCCCTGGAGGTGTTCTCCGCGACGAAGACGATGCCGTCGGCGTAGGTGAGCACGACCACGCTGCGGCCGCGCGCGATGCCCTTGCGGGCGTACTCCGCGCGGTCCGCCATGGCCTGCTGGGGTGAGACGTAGAACGGTGTCGACACCGGCGGTCGTCCCTTTCCTGTGAGGTGGTGGCTAGATCAGCGGGGCCTGCGGGCCGTTGGGCCGGGCCCGGCGCTCGTCGGTGACGGCGACGGCGACCTCCGTGACCTCCGCCTCGGTGAGCCGGCGGAAGCCGTCCTCGGTGATCAGCGAGACGATCGGGAAGATCTTGCGGGCGAGGTCCGGGCCGCCGGTGGCGGAGTCGTCGTCCGCCGCGTCGTACAGCGCCTGGACGACCATGGTGACGGCCTGGTCGGCCGTCAGGTCCTCGCGGTAGAGCTTCTTCATCGAGCCGCGGGCGAAGACCGAGCCCGAACCGGTCGCGGTGAAGCCGCGCTCCTCGGAGCGCCCGCCGGTGACGTCGTAGTTGAAGATCCGGCCGCGGCCGAGGTCCAGGTCGTAGCCGGCGAACAGCGGCACCACCGCGAGGCCCTGCATCGCCATGCCCAGGTTGCCCCGGATCATGGTGGTGAGCCGGTTGGCCTTGCCCTCCAGGGAGAGCGTGGTGCCCTCGATCTTCTCGTAGTGCTCCAGCTCCAACTGGAACAGCCGGACCATCTCGATCGCGAGGCCCGCGGTGCCGGCGATGCCGACCGCGCTGAACTCGTCGGCCGGGAAGACCTTCTCCATGTCACGCTGGGCGATCACGTTGCCCATCGTCGCCCGGCGGTCACCCGCGATCACCACGCCGCCGTCGAAGACCGCGGCCACGATCGTGGTCCCGTGCGGGGCCTCGATCACGGCCCCCTCGGGCAGCCCCCGGCGGCCGGGGACCAGCTCCGGCTTGTGCTCGGCGAGGAAGTCGATGAACGAGGACGACCCCGGGGTCAGGAAGGCAGCCGGTAGACGCCCGGTGCCACGAGTGTTGGCTTCCACACGATTCCTTCCAGGTAGCTTGAAGCGCGCGCTGCCCGCACCCTACCCGCCCGACGATCGCCGTCCATGGGTGGAGGGGCCGGTGCCGGGCGGCCGGACGGCGCTCGCCGCCCGGCCGCTCCGGATGGTCGCGACCGTGAATTCGGAATGCCGGGCCGGGCTATTGCCCGCCCTTCTGGACGAATCCGCGGACGAAATCCTCGGCGTTGGATTCGAGGACCTCGTCGATTTCGTCCAGCACCGCGTCGACGTCGTCGCTCAGCTTTTCCTGGCGCTCCTTGAGGTCGTCGGAATTCTGGCTTTCCGCGGCCTGTTCCTCGACCTCCTCGGAGGAACGGTTTGCCCGCTGCTGGCCGCCGCCGGTGTCCTTGCTCGCCATTTCCCTCACCCCGCTCGGTTCGTCTGGCACGGTTCGGTCGCTGCTTGCTGCACCGACCCTATACACAAGGTGCGACTGCCGCTCCCGGTTTGCCGGTGGCGCTTCCTGTCCAACACCCGCTGCCACCCCGGATGATTCCCATTCGGCGGACGTTCACCCGTGGTGATCGAAAAGTTACCCGCCGGACAGCACCCGGAGCAGGTCCTCGGCCGTGCGGCAGCGGTCCAGCAGCTCCTTGACGTGGTTGCGGGTGCCGCGCAGCGGCTCCAGGGTGGGCACGCGCTGCAACGAGTCCCGGCCGGGCAGGTCGAAGATCACCGAGTCCCAGGAGGCCGCCGCGACGTGGTCCGCGTACTGTTCCAGGCAGCGCCCCCGGAAGTACGCCCGGGTGTCCTCCGGGGGCTTGGTGACGGCCCGCTCGACCTCGTCCTCGGTGAGCAGCCGATCGAACCGCCCCCGGGCCACCAGACGGTTGTAGAGGCCCTTCTCGGGCCGTACGTCGCTGTACTGGAGGTCGACCAGGTGCAGCCGCGGGTTCTCCCACTCCAGGGCGTCCCGGCTGCGGTAGCCCTCCAGGATCTCCCGCTTGGCGATCCAGTCCAGCTGCCGGGACAGCGACATCGGGTCGCGCTCCAGCCGGCCCAGGACGTCCTCCCAGCGCGCCAGCACGTCCACCGTCTGCTCGTCCGCGTCGGTCCCGAAGCGGTCCTCGACGTACTTGCGGGCCAGTTCGAAGTACTCCAGCTGGAGCTGGACGGCGGTGAGCCGGCGCCCGTTGCGCAGGGTGATCAGATGCTTGAGCGTCGGGTCGTGGGAGACCCGGTGCAGGGTGCGCACCGGTTGGTCGACGGCGAGGTCGGCGGCGATGAACGAGTCCTCGATCATCGACAGGACCAGCGCGGTGGTGCCCAGCTTCAGGTAGGTGGAGATCTCGGAGAGGTTGGCGTCCCCGATGATCACGTGCAGCCGGCGGTACTTCTCGGCGTCCGCGTGCGGCTCGTCCCGGGTGTTGATGATCGGGCGCTTGAGCGTCGTCTCCAGGCCCACCTCGACCTCGAAGTAGTCCGCCCGCTGGCTGATCTGGAAGCCGTGCGCCGAGCCGTCCTGGCCGATGCCGACCCGGCCGGCGCCGGTGACCACCTGGCGGGAGACGAAGAACGGGGTGAGGTGGCGGACGATGTCGGCGAACGGTGTCGCCCGCTTCATCAGGTAGTTCTCGTGGGTGCCGTAGGAGGCGCCCTTGTTGTCGGTGTTGTTCTTGTACAGGTGGATGTTCTGCCCGTTGGGCAGCTCCAGCGCGCGTTGCGCGGCGGCCGCCATGATCCGCTCGCCGGCCTTGTCCCAGAGCACGGCGTCGCGCGGGTTGGTCACCTCGGGCGAGCTGTACTCGGGGTGCGCGTGGTCCACGTAGAACCGGGCCCCGTTGGTGAGGATGACGTTGGCGAGGCCGATGTCCTCGTCGGTCAGCTGGCTGGCGTCCGCGACCTCGCGGGCCAGGTCGAACCCCCGTGCGTCGCGCAGCGGATTCTCCTCCTCGAAGTCCCAACGGGCCCGCCGTGCCCGGTGCATCGCCGCCGCGTACGCGTTGACGATCTGGGACGAGGTGAGCATGGCGTTGGCGTTGGGGTGCCCGGGCACGGAGATCCCGTACTCGGTCTCGATGCCCATCACGCGCCGTACGGTCATGCGGCCCTCCTTGCCCGGTGCCCCACCCCCGACGGGCGGAGCACGCTGACGTACCGCCGAACAACACCGACGCCGGCCATCTGCCCGCGGACGGTGGGTCGAGCCTAGAACCCGGCGCCGACCGGCGGGCCCGGAGACGCGCCGTCCGGCTGCGGGGCCGCGAGGCGCCACAGCCGGACGGTGTGCGTACAGCTCCGGGGACCGCTGCCGGCCCGGACAACCGCGTGCTTACAGGTACTGCCCCGTGTTGGCGACAGTGTCGATGGAGCGGCCGGACTCGGCGCCCTGCTTGCCGGTGACCAGCGTGCGGATGAAGACGATCCGCTCGCCCTTCTTGCCGGAGATGCGGGCCCAGTCGTCCGGGTTGGTGGTGTTCGGGAGGTCCTCGTTCTCCTTGAACTCGTCGACGCACGCGGCGAGCAGGTGGGAGACGCGCAGACCGCGCTGACCGTGGTCGAGGAAGTCCTTGATGGCCATCTTCTTCGCGCGGTCGACGATGTTCTGGATCATCGCACCGGAGTTGAAGTCCTTGAAGTACAGGACCTCCTTGTCACCGTTGGCGTAGGTGACCTCCAGGAAGCGGTTCTCCTCGGTCTCGGAGTACATCCGCTCCACCACCGACTGGATCATCGCGGCCACCGTGGCCTCGATGGAGCCGTCGTGCTCCTTGAGGTCGTCCGGGTGGAACGGCAGCGAGTCCCTGAGGTACTTGGAGAAGATGTCCTTCGCGGCCTCGGCGTCCGGGCGCTCGATCTTGATCTTGACGTCCAGGCGGCCGGGCCGCAGGATCGCCGGGTCGATCATGTCCTCGCGGTTCGAGGCGCCGATGACGATGACGTTCTCCAGGCCCTCCACGCCGTCGATCTCGGCGAGCAGCTGCGGGACGATGGTGTTCTCCACGTCCGAGCTGACGCCGGAGCCGCGGGTGCGGAACAGCGACTCCATCTCGTCGAAGAAGACGATGACGGGCGTGCCCTCGCCCGCCTTCTCCCGGGCCCGCTGGAAGACCAGGCGGATCTGCCGCTCGGTCTCGCCCACGTACTTGTTGAGCAGCTCGGGGCCCTTGATGTTGAGGAAGTAGCTCTTCCCCTGGGGGCGGCCGGTGACCTCGGCGACCTTCTTCGCCAGCGAGTTGGCGACCGCCTTGGCGATCAGCGTCTTGCCGCAGCCGGGCGGGCCGTAGAGCAGCACGCCCTTGGGCGGGCGCAGCTCGTACTCCTTGAACAGGTCGGCGTGCAGGTAGGGCAGCTCGACCGCGTCGCGGATCTGCTCGATCTGGTTGCTCAGACCGCCGATCTGACGGTAGTCGATGTCCGGGACCTCCTCGAGGACCAGCTCCTCGACCTCGGCCTTCGGCACGACCTCGAACACGTAGCCGGAGCGGGGCTCCAGCAGCAGGGCGTCCCCGGCCCGGATGGTCAGCCCGCGCAGCGGCTCGGCGAGGCGCACCACGCGCTCCTCGTCGGTGTGCCCCAGGACCAGGGCGCGCTCGCCGTCCTCCAGGATCTCCTTGAGGGTGACGATCTCGCCGATGCTCTCGAAGGCCATCGCGTCCACGATGTTGAGGGCCTCGTTGAGCATCACTTCCTGGCCGCGCCGCACCTCGTCGAGGGCGACGTTGGGGCTGACGTTCACGCGGAGCTTGCGCCCGCCGGTGAAGATGTCGGCGGTGCCGTCCTCGTTCGCGTCGAGGAAGGTGCCGAAGCCGGCCGGGGGCTGTGCCAGCCGGTCCACTTCCTCCTTGAGGGCCACGATCTGGTCGCGGGCCTCGCGCAGGGTGGAGGCGAGCCGTTCGTTCTGGGCGGTCACGCCCGCCAGGTTGGTCTGGAGCTCGACGATCCGCTCTTCGAGGATCCTCGAAGAGCGCGGCGAGTCGGCGAGCTTGCGGCGCAACACGGCGATTTCCTGCTCAAGGTACGAGACCTGAGCGGCCTCGTCGGAACCACGAGCGGGCCTGCCGGTGCTGCGGTTGTAGTCGTCATCGTGGGCTGCCACGGTCCTCACCTCCTCCGGGGAGCTGGACGCTTCCAGACCCTACCTGGGACCAGGGGTCCGTAAACCCCTAGATCAAGAAAGATGGAACGGGCGTGTCCGATCTTCGCCCCAGCGTGCTTCCCCTCTGCTAAGGGGGATACCCACCGCGCACGGCCCAAAGCGGACCGGATGTATCGTCGAGCGAAGTGATATCCGATCGCGACCACAAGTCGAGGTCCGATCGTTGTACGAATGGCGGGATTGCTCCAGGAATAGGGGCGACCCGGGACAGAAACGGCAGGGGACCATGTCGGTGACCGAGCAGACCACCGCGGCCGAGGAGCTGGAGGTGTGGATCGACCAGGATCTGTGCACCGGCGACGGCATCTGCGCGCAGTACGCACCCGAGGTCTTCGAGCTCGACATCGACGGGCTGGCCTACGTGAAGGGGCCGGACGACGAGCTGCGCCAGCAGCCCGGGGAGACGGCCCCGGTGCCGCTGACGCTCCTTCAGGACGTGGTGGACTCCGCGAAGGAGTGCCCCGGCGACTGCATCCACGTGCGCCGGGTCGCCGACCGGGTCGAGGTGTACGGCCCGGACGCGGAGTAGCCGGTCCGTCACACGGCGGAGACCGGGGCGGCGGTCTGGGAGCGTTCCCAGCCGCCGCCCTTGTGCGTCCAGGTGAGGTCGAGTGAGATGTCGGGCCGGAACCGCGGCACGTCCTCGCTCGAATACCCCTGCGCATGTCCGGTGACGGCACCGTCCGAACGCACCGCGATCCGACTCACGGTGAGGTTCTCGCGCTCGGTGAGCAGGGTGGCCACCACCTCCGGGCGCTCGCCCGGGCCGAAGCCGAGCAGGAAGACGGCGTCCGGCGGGGTGCCGGTCTCGGTGGCGCAGTGCACGGCGACCACCGTGCCGGGGCGCCCGTCGCCGAGCCGCGCGGGCACGCTGAGCGCCGTCTTGACCGGGAACGGTCCGCAGTCCAGCGGGAGTTGGGCCCGGGACGGATCGGGGGCGGCACTCGCGGCGAGGGCCTCGGGGGTGGCGTGCGCGGGCACCGGGGTGCCGGTCGCCGGGGAGGCGGCGAGCGCGGCCGCCACCACCGCGCCGCAGCCGGCCAGGGCGACGACCCAGTGCCAGGGGGCGGTGCGCGCGTGCCCGGGCCCGGAGCGGCCCCGCGGTGTCTGCTGTCCAGCCGTCGCCGTCGTCCCGACCGCGGTCTCCACCAGGCGTCCCCTCCAGAGCTCCAGAAGCCAAGGCGTGTCGAGCATCGTCCCACACCGTGGCCGGCGGGATGGGAAAGGGGTGGCACGAGCGATGTGCTCGTACCACCCCTTCTCGGTGGGTTCGGGGCTCAGCCCAGGTCGGGCTGCTCCGCCTCCGCGGCGCGGGCGGCCTTGCGGGCGGCGGCGCGCTCCTGGAGGGTGGACTCGGGCGCCCCGCTGTCGTAGTCCTCGCCGTACGCGCCCTTGGCCGGGCGGCGGCGGCGCAGCGGCGGCTCCACGCCGTCCGCCAGGCGGCGGGCGGTGAGCAGGAAGCCGGTGTGGCCGATCATCCGGTGGTCCGGGCGGACGGCGAGGCCCTCCAGGTGCCAGGTGCGGACCATGGTCTCCCAGGCCTGCGGCTCGGTGAAGGTGCCGTGGTCGCGCAGCGCCTCGACGGTCTTGGACATCTGCGTGGTGGTGGCCACGTAGCAGCAGATGAGGCCGCCGGGGACGAGCGCCTTGGAGGCGACGTCCAGGCACTCCCAGGGGGCCAGCATGTCGAGGATGACGCGGTCGACGTCGGTCTCGACCAGGTTGTCCTGGAGGTCGCCCACGGTGAGCTTCCACGCCGGGTGCGGGCCGCCGAAGTAGCGCTCGACGTTCCCCTGGGCGATGTCGGCGAAGTCCTGCCGACGCTCGTAGGAAGCCAGCATGCCGTGCTCGCCGACGGCGCGCAGCAGGTACATGCTGAGCGCGCCCGATCCGACGCCGGCCTCGATCACGCGGGCGCCGGCGAAGATGTCGGCCATGGCCAGGATCTGCCCCGCGTCCTTGGGGTAGATCACGGCGGCACCGCGAGGCATGGACAGGACGTAGTCGGGGAGCAGGGGGCGCAGCGCGAGGTACGGAACGTTCCCCGTGGTGCGCACGACCGTGCCCTCGGGAGCGCCGATCAGCTCGTCGTGCGGGAACGCACCCTTGTGGGTGTGGAACTGGTTCCCGGCCTGGAGCGTGAACGTGTAGTGGCGACCCTTGGGGTCGGTCAGCTGGACCTGGTCCCCGACCTGGAAGGGCCCGCGTCGGCGGGCGGCACCGGTCGGTTCGGACATGCGGCCAATCCTAAGGGAAGCGGACCGGCTCGCAGGACGCGGGTGATCAGCGGCCGGTGACGGCGGCGGTCAGCCGCTGTTCGATGTCGCTGAGCGAGGCGACGCCGTACACCCGGCCGTCCGGCTCGACCACCAGGTACTCCCCCGCCGGGGTGGCCTGGACGGCCCGCAGCAGGTCCTCGCCGCCGAGGTCGGCGCTCAGCCGCAGCCCGGGCTCCAGGTCACGGGCGAGCGGGCCGACGGCCACCCAGGGACGGCGGTGCTCGGGCACCGACCGGACCGCGGACTCGCGCACGAGGGCGATCGGCTCGCCCCGGCCGTCCACCACGATCACCGCGCCGGCCTGGGCCTCGCGGGCGCGGCGCAGCGCCTCGCCGAGCGGGGTGTCGGCGGTGACCTCGACGGCCCGCCGGGCCAGCTCGCGCAGCAGCAGACCGGGCAGCGCCTCCTTGAGCCGGGCGTTGCGCACGCTGCCGGTGGCGCCGTTCCAGATGATCGCGGCGAGCACCGCGGCCAGCACCGCGTCCACCAGGGTGTCGGTGGTGGTGCGCTCGACCCCGCGGGCGGCGCTCAGCAGCGGCAGGCCGATCAGCACGGCGACGGCCAGCCCTCGGCCGACCCAGGCGGCGGCCACCGTGCCGGTCATCGGCTTTCCGCTGATCGCCCAGACGACCGCGCGCAGCATCCGGCCGCCGTCCAGCGGCAGGCCCGGCAGCAGGTTGAAGGCGGCGACCACCAGGTTGGAGACCATCAGGCCGGTGAGCAGCACTCCGGGCACGGTGGACAGCTCCACCGCCCGCACCGCGAGGTAGAACACGCCGCCGAGCAGCAGCGAGAGCAGCGGGCCGACGAAGGCCAGCCAGAACTCCCGCCAGGGGCTCTCCGCCTCGTTCTCGATCTCCGAGACGCCGCCGAAGAACTGGAGCTGGATCCGCCGTACCCCGAGCTTGTAGCGCAGCGCGACCAGGGTGTGGGCGAGCTCGTGCACCAGGACGGAGGCGTAGAAGGCGACCGCGAAGGAGAACGCGACCAGGTAGCGGGCGCCGCCGAGGTCGGGCAGCACCTCGCCCAGCTGTCCGCCGAACACCCAGGTGATCAGCGCGGCGATGACGAACCAGGAGGGGGTGACGTAGACGGGCACCCCGAAGGGCCGGCCCATCAGGAGGCCGCCGCGGTGCTCGGGCGGCGGCCCGGCCGGACGCCCGCCGTCGTCCTGCGGTGGCTGGTCGGAGGGTCGCTGCCCCCTACTGTCGCTCACCGTGATCCCTTCGGTCGTCTCCCCCGTCGTGCCCCGGTGTGCCCACGCTACGTGATCGCGGCCCTCCGGCGCTGCGCGGCCCTCTTTCTGGCTTCATACCCGCTCGTACGCCGCTGTGGAAGCACCGTGGCAGCGGGATGACAGCGAAGGGCAATAGGGTCGTAGCCATGCAGCACACCGAGACCAGCAGTGCCACCGGACGTCCGGCGGCACCCCCGACCGGGCTCTCCCCGTCCCGAGCGGGGGACTTCCTCACCTGTCCCCTGCTGTACCGACTGCGGGTGATCGACCGGCTGCCCGAGCCGCCGAGCTCGGCGGCGACCCGGGGCACGCTGGTCCACGCGGTGCTGGAGCGGCTGTTCGACAGCCCGGCGGCCGAGCGGACGCCGGAGCGGGCGCTGGGCCTGCTGCGCCCGCAGTGGGAGCGGCTGCTGGGCGAGCGCCCGGAGCTGGGCTCGCTGTTCCCGGACGACCCGGACGGTGCGGCGCTCACCCGCTGGCTGGCGGACGCCGAGAAGCTGGTCGGCCAGTGGTTCCGGCTGGAGGACCCGACCCGGCTGCACCCGGTGGAGCGGGAGCTCTACGTGGAGACGGCCCTGGAGTCGGGGCTGCTGCTGCGCGGCTACATCGACCGGGTGGACGTCGCCCCGACCGGCGAGGTCCGGCTGGTGGACTACAAGACCGGCCGGGCGCCCTCGCGGGACTTCGAGGGCAAGGCGATGTTCCAGATGAAGTTCTACGCTTTGGTGGTGTGGCGCTGGAAGGGCGTGATCCCCAAGCGCCTCCAGCTGGTCTACCTCGGCGGTGGCGGGGACGTGGTCAGTTACGACCCGGACCAGGCGGACCTGCTCGCGGTGGAGCGCAAGCTCCAGGCGCTGTGGGAGCGGATCAGCCGGGCGGTGGCCACCGGGGACTTCCCGGCCACCCGCAACCGCCTCTGCGACTGGTGCGACCACCAGGCCAGCTGCCCGGAGTTCGGCGGCACCCCGCCGCCGTACCCGCTGCCGCTGACCCGTACGTCGGATGAGAACGATCCCACGGGGGATCCGATGAGCAAGGAGTCCTAGGTGACGATCCGAGTGCTGCTGGTCGACGACCAGCCGCTGCTGCGCACCGGTTTCCGGATGATCCTGGAAGCCGAGTCCGACCTCGTGGTGGTCGGCGAGGCCGGCGACGGCCAGCAGGCGCTGGACCAGGTGCGGGCGCTGCAGCCCGACGTGGTGCTGATGGACATCCGGATGCCCAGGATGGACGGCGTCGAGGCGACCCGCCGGATCGCCGGCCCCGGGCGGGACGGTCCGGCCAAGGTGCTGGTGCTGACCACCTTCGACCTGGACGAGTACGTCGTGGAGGCGCTGCGCGCGGGCGCCAGCGGCTTCCTGCTGAAGGACGTCCCGGCCGAGGAGCTGGTGCAGGCGATCCGGGTGGTCGCGGACGGCGCGGCGATGCTGGCACCGAGCATCACCCGCCGGCTGCTGGACATGTACGCCACCAAGCTGCCCTCGGGCGACGAGGCGCCGCCGCAGGCGCTGAGCGCGCTGACCGAGCGCGAGCTGGAGGTGCTGAAGCTGGTGGCGCGCGGGCTGTCGAACGCGGAGATCGCGGCCGAGCTGTTCGTCAGCGAGACCACCGTGAAGACCCACGTGGGCCATGTGCTGACCAAGCTCCAGCTGCGCGACCGGGTGCAGGCAGCGGTGTACGCCTACGAGAGCGGGCTGGTGCGCCCGGGCGCCCTGTAGGCGGCCGCAGCGGCCCGGCGGGGCCGCGGAAACGTCACGGCGGCCCGTCCGCTCCCCCGTACCGACGGGGGAAGCAGGCGGGCCGCCGTCCTGCGGGCGTTACTTGCTGGTCCGGCCGATCTCCCAGAAGCGGAAGTAGCCGGTGGTGTCGACGGTGGCCTCGACGCCGGTGACGTACGAGCGCGACGCGTAGAAGGACTTGTTCTGGTACAGCGGGATCATCGGCACGTTCTCGGCCTCGATCTGCTGGATCTGCGCGTAGGTGGCGGCCGCGGCGCTGCGGTCGGTCTGCTTGAGGCCCTCCGGCACCAGTCGCTGGCTGATCCGCGGGTCGTCCCAACCGTGGTGGTAGGCACCGCCGTTGACCAGCAGCGGGGCGAGGTAGTTGTCCGGGTCCGGGTAGTCGGCGAACCAGCCGATGACGTACGCCTGGTACTTGCCCTCGGTCCAGCCCTTGCGGTACGAGTCCCAGTCCGACTCCTGGGCGAGCGTCACCTGGAAGAGGCCGCCGGTCTCCAGCTGCTTCTTCAGCGTCTCGGCCTCGTTGCTGCCGGCCCGCGAACGGGACCAGGTGAGGGTGAACTTGACCGGGGTCTGGATCTTGGCGTCGGTCAGGATCTTCTTCGCCTTGGCCACGTCCTGGTCGCCGTAGCGGTCGAAGAAGGCCGTGGTGTGGCCGGGCAGGCCGGCCGGGACCAGGGAGTAGAGCGCCTGGACGGTGCGGGCGAAGACGTCGCGGGCCAGCGCCTTGCGGTCCATCATCTGGGCGGCGGCCTGGCGGACGGCGACGTTGCTCATCAGCGCGTCCTTGGTGTTGAACACCAGCGTGCGGGTGTCGTTGCTGTCGCCCTCGGTCACCTGGAGGTCGGTCTTGCCGCCCTGCTGGTCGGAGCGGACCTGGGCTGCGGTGTTCGGCTCCAGGCTGTTGTCGGTGAGGTCGACCTCGCTCTTGTCCAGCGCGGCCTTCAGGTCCTCGGACTTGTCGAAGTACCGCACGGTGAACTTGTTGTTCCGCAGCTTGGCCTCGCCGCTGTACTTGTCGTTGGCCGAGAGCACGACCTTGGCCAGCTGCTTGCCGCCGCTCGGGGTCTCGACCGAGTCGAAGCGGTACGGGCCGGAGCCGATCAGCTTGTCGTTGGGGAGCGCCTTGTCGGCGGGGTAGACCTGGTGGTCCACGATGGCGCCGGCCGGGCTCGCCAGCTTGGCCGGCAGGGTGGCGTCGGGCGTGGAGAGGTGGAAGAGCACCTCGTTGTCGCCCTTGGCCTCGACGGACTTGATCGAGTCGAGCAGTTCGACCGGGCCGTTCGGGTCGTTGATCTTCTTGGTGCGCTCGATCGAGAAGACGACGTCCTGGGCGGTCAGCGGGTGACCGTTGGAGAACTTCAGGCCGGGCTTCAGGGTGCAGTGGTACTCGGTGGCCTCACTGCCGGTGAACTCGCACGACTGCGCGGCGTCCGGGGACGGCGCGCTGGCGGCGGCCTGGAAGGTGAGCAGCGACTGGTAGGTGTTGCGCAGCACCAGCCAGGATCCGGAGTCGTAGGCGACCGCCGGGTCCAGAGCACTGGTCAGCTGACTGGTGCCCATGGTGATCGACTTGCCGCCGTCTCCCTTGACCACGTCGGTCACCGATCCGCAGCCCGCCACCGACACGGCGACCAGGCCGGCGCATCCGAGTACTGCCAGGCGTTCAGCTGAAGTCTTCACGAGGCGCGTCCTTCTGGGTGGCATGAACTGGAGTAGCGTGCCATATCGAACACGCACGACCGGTACCCGCGCAGATGACGTTTGGGACACGGTAGTTCAGGGCATCACGACGCGCCCGACGAGTTGTCAGCCAATGCCCGTTTTCTCCCCCGGTGACTCCGGCTCGGAGCCCCTCCGGGCCAATTACCGGCGGGTAAGGCCGGGCTGCAATGAGATGACAATCACACTCGCGAGGCGACCAGGGAGCGCAACAGATCGAGGTCGACCTGCTCCAGCGAGGGCAGCACCAGCCGCCCCGGAGCCGGCTCGATCGCCGCCACCGAAGGCACCGCGACCACCGGGCAGCCGGCCGTCTCGCCCGCCTGCACCCCGGTCGGGGTGTCCTCGATCACCACGCAGCGGGCCGGCTCCGCGCCCAGCCGCCGGGCCGCCTCCAGGTACGGGTCCGGGAACGGCTTGGTGCGCGGCACCTCGTCCCCGCCGATGGTGAAGGCGAAGTGGTGGGCCCCCAGCGAGCGCAGCACGATGTCGATCACGTGCCGGTGCGAGGCGGACACCATGGCTGCCGGGATGCCGTGCGCGGCAAGGGTGTTGAGCAGCCGCTCGGCGCCCGGCATGAGCGGCACGCCACCGGCCAGCAGGTCGACGAAGCGCTGGTTGACCAGCACGCCCAGGTCGGCCGGCGCGATGTCCGCCCCGGTCCGGGCGACCAGGTAGTCCATCACCCTGCTCATCGGGCCGCCGACCACGTGGGCGCGGTCCGCCTCGTCCAGCTCGTGGCCCAGCTCGGCGAAGAGCGAGGCCTCGGCCTGCCACCAGAAGTCCTCGGTGTCCACCAGCGTCCCGTCCATGTCCAGCAGCACCGCCTGGAGCCCGCGGTCGTCCCCGTGGTCGAGGATGCGCGTGGCGGTGGAGCTGGTCGTCATGGCAGGGGTCCTTCCGGCAGGCCCCGGGCGACCCGGGGAAGGCGCGGGCCGACCCGCTGGTGAGCGGACCGGCCCGTTCAGGATCATCCAGGATACGCCCGCTTCGTCCGAAAAGAGCGAACGGAGGGCGAACCACGCGTTACCGCGCGTTGAAGTACTTCGCCTCCGGGTGGTGGATCACGATCGCGTCCGTCGACTGCTCCGGGTGGAGCTGGAACTCCTCGGAGAGCACCACGCCGATCCGCTCCGGCTTCAGCAGCTCGGCGATCTTGGCCCGGTCCTCCAGCTCGGGGCAGGCCCCGTAGCCGAGCGAGAAGCGGGCGCCGCGGTACTTGAGCGCGAACATGTCCTTGACGTCCTGCGGGTCCTCGCCGGAGAAGCCCAGCTCGTAGCGGACCCGCGCGTGCCAGAACTCGGCCAGCGCCTCGGCCAGCTGCACCGAGAGGCCGTGCAGCTCCAGGTAGTCCCGGTAGGAGTTGCCAGCGAACAGCTCGTTGGCCGCCTCCGAGATCCGGTTGCCCATGGTGACCACCTGGAGGCCCACGACGTCCCGCACCCCGGACTCCTCCGGGCGGAAGAAGTCGGCCAGGCAGAGCCGGCGCCCACGCCGCTGGCGGGGGAAGGTGAAGCGGGTGCGCT
Source organism: Kitasatospora sp. NPDC093102 (assembly GCF_040683915.1). Taxonomy (NCBI): domain Bacteria; kingdom Bacillati; phylum Actinomycetota; class Actinomycetes; order Kitasatosporales; family Streptomycetaceae; genus Kitasatospora; species Kitasatospora sp. NPDC093102. The sequence goes on from NZ_JBFBFA010000007.1 coordinate 319,313, forward strand.
CGGTGCCGTCCTCGTGGAAGACGACCAGGTCGTCGCCCTTGGAGTTGGCCGGGTAGTAGCCGTAGACGACGGCCGCCTCCAGCCAGCCCTCGGTCTGCAGGCGGTCCAGCCAGGCCCGCAGCCGCGGCCGGCCCTCGGTCTCCACCAGCTCCTCGTACGATGGGCCCTCGCCGGTGCGGGCGGCCTTCAGGCCCCACTGCCCCTTGAACAGCGCGTCCTCGTCCAGCCAGGAGGCGTAGTCCGCGAACGGGATGCCCTTGACGATCCGGTCGCCCCAGAACGGCGGGGTCGGCACGGTGTTGTCGACGGCGACGTCGGAGCGGATCTGGCCGAGGTTGACCTCGGGCTCCGGCTCCTCCACCTCGACCCGCGCGTGCCGGCGCTGCTTGAGCTCCGGCAGGGTCGCGCCGGGCACGCCGCGCTTGACCGCGATCAGCGTGTCCATCAGCCGCAGGCCCTCGAAGGCGTCCCGGGCGTAGCGGACCTCGCCCTCGTAGATCTCGTGCAGGTCCTGCTCGACGTAGGCCCGGGTGAGCGCGGCGCCGCCGAGGATCACCGGGTAGCTGGAGGCCAGCTTGCGCTGGTTCAGCTCCTCCAGGTTCTCCTTCATGATCACGGTGGACTTCACCAGCAGGCCGGACATCCCGATCACGTCCGCGTTGTACTCCTGCGCGGCGTCCAGGATCGCCGAGACCGGCTGCTTGATGCCCAGGTTGACCACGTTGTAGCCGTTGTTGGACAGGATGATGTCGACCAGGTTCTTGCCGATGTCGTGGACGTCGCCCTTGACGGTGGCCAGCACGATGGTGCCCTTGCCCTCGCTGTCGGACTTCTCCATGTACGGCTCCAGGTGGGCCACCGCGGTCTTCATCACCTCGGCGGACTGGAGCACGAACGGCAGCTGCATCTGGCCGGAGCCGAAGAGCTCGCCGACCACCTTCATGCCGGCCAGCAGGGTGTCGTTGATGATCTCCAGCGCCGGGCGCCCGGTCAGCGCCTCGTCCAGGTCGGCCTCCAGGCCGTTCCGCTCGCCGTCGATGATCCGGCGCTGCAGCCGCTCCTCCAGCGGGAGCGCGGCCAGCTCCTCGGCCTTGGAGGCCTTGGCCGACGCGACGGAGACGTTGGCGAACAGCTCCAGCAGGCGCTGGAGCGGGTCGTAGCCGTCCCGGCGGCGGTCGTGGACCAGGTCGAGCGCGGCCTCGCGCTGCTCCTCGGGGATGCGGGAGATCGGCAGGATCTTGGAGGCGTGCACGATCGCCGAGTCCAGGCCGGCCTCCACGCACTCGTGCAGGAAGACCGAGTTGAGCACCACCCGGGCGGCCGGGTTGAGGCCGAAGGAGATGTTGGACAGGCCGAGGGTGGTCTGCACCTTGGGGTGGCGGCGCTTGAGCTCGCGGATCGCCTCGATGGTCTCGATGCCGTCCCGGCGGGACTCCTCCTGGCCGGTGGCCAGGGTGAAGGTGAGGCAGTCGACCAGGATCGAGCCCTCGTCGATGCCGTAGTCGGCGGTGAGTTCGGCGATCAGCCGCTCGGCGATCTCGACCTTCTTGTCGGCGGTGCGGGCCTGGCCCTGCTCGTCGATGGTCAGCGCGATCAGGCCGGCACCGTGCTCGCGGGCCAGCGAGGCGATCCTGCCGAAGCGCGAGTCGGGGGCGTTGCCGTCCTCGTAGTTGACCGAGTTGAGCACCGCGCGGCCGCCGAGCGCCTCCAGGCCGGCCTGCAGCACCGGCGGCTCGGTGGAGTCCAGCACGATCGGCAGGGTGGAGGCGGTGGCCAGCCGGCCGGCGATCTCCTTCATGTCGGCGACGCCGTCGCGGCCGACGTAGTCCACGCAGAGGTCCAGCAGGTGGGAGCCGTCTCGGATCTGGTCCCGGGCGATCTCCACGCAGGCCTGCCAGTCGCCGGCCAGCATCGACTCGCGGAACTTCTTCGAACCGTTGGCGTTGGTGCGCTCGCCGATCGCCAGGTACGAGGTGTCCTGGCGGAACGGCACCGCCTGGTACAGCGAGGCCGCCGAGGGCTCGGGCCGAGGGTCGCGCGGGGCGATCGGGCGGCCCTGGACCCGCTCGACCACCTGGCGCAGGTGCTCGGGGGTCGTGCCGCAGCAGCCGCCGACCAGCGAGAGGCCGTACTCGCGGGTGAACACGTCGTGGGCGTCGGCCAGTTCCGCCGGGGAGAGCGGGTAGTGGGCGCCGTCCTTGCCGAGCACCGGCAGGCCCGCGTTCGGCATGCAGGACAGGCCGACCCGGGCGTTCTTGGCCAGGTAGCGCAGGTGCTCGCTCATCTCGGCCGGGCCGGTGGCGCAGTTGAGGCCGATGTAGTCCACGCCCAGCGGCTCCAGCGCGGTGAGCGCGGCGCCGATCTCCGAGCCGAGCAGCATGGTGCCGGTGGTCTCCACCGTCACCTGCACCAGCACCGGCAGGTCCAGCCCGGCCTCGGCCAGGGCCCGCTTGGAGCCCAGGATGGCGGCCTTGGTCTGCAGCAGGTCCTGGCTGGTCTCGACCAGCAGCGCGTCCGCTCCGCCGGCGATCAGGCCGGCCGCGTTCTGCTGGAAGCCGTCGCGCAGCGTCTCGTACGGGGCGTGGCCGAGGGTCGGCAGCTTGGTGCCGGGGCCGATCGAGCCGAGCACCCAGCGGGTGCGGCCGTCGGCGGCGGCGTGGGCGTCGGCCGCCTCGCGGGCGATCCGGGCGCCGGACTCGGACAGCTCGAAGATCCGGTCGGAGATCTCGTACTCGCCGAGCGCGCTGAAGTTGGCGCCGAAGGTGTTGGTCTCCACGCAGTCCACGCCCGCCCCGAAGTAGGCCTCGTGGACGGACCGGACGATGTCCGGGCGGGTGATGTTGAGGACCTCGTTGCAGCCTTCGAGGTTCTGGAAGTCCTCCAGGGTCGGATCCTGCGCCTGGAGCATGGTGCCCATGGCACCGTCGGCGACCACCACCCGGGTGGCAAGCGCTTCACGCAGCGCGTTCGCGCGGCTCTGCTGAGTGATGGACGGGGTGGCTGCTGTGGCCATGGAGCTTCTCCCTGGTGCGACGGCTGTCGGCTTTGCGGACCCGCTTGCTCGGGCACGCACGCGGCCAGGGTATCCGGCCGACGGGTCGGCCCGCCGTTCCATTCCGTATCCTGAGCGCTCGACCGCAAGGGGGGAGCAAGCGCATGGCCCGGTTCCGGACCTCGGCGCAGCGGGTCGGCCGGGCCTTCACGGCCCCGTTCCGGGTGCTGCGCAACCGCTGGCGGGCATGGTCCCGGTGGCGCAGGGCACTGCTGGTCCTGGCACTGGTGGTGGCCGTACCGGCCACCGCGCTGGGCTCGGTGTTCGTGATGTTCCGGCTGCACTACACCGGCGAGCCCGCCGCCGAGGCGCGCACCCGGAGCCGGGACGCCCTGTGGCTCGGCCACGCCTGGGTGGACGGCCGCAAGACCGAGGCCGACGTGGCCGCGCTGGCCCAGCAGCTGGCCGGCGCCGGCATCCGGGACCTGTACGTGCACACCGGCCCGCTGGAGCACGACGGCTCACTGCCGCCCGCCGTCCACCCCCGGGGGCGCTGGTTCACCGACACCGTGCACCGGGCGCTGCCGGGCGTGCGGCTGCAGAGCTGGCTGGGTGACGAGGTCAAGCCGGAGAAGGACGCCCTGGACCTGGAGGACGGCCCCACCCGGGACCGCGTCACCGCCTCCGCCCGGCAGGTGCTGGACCTCGGCTTCGACGGCGTGCACTTCGACATGGAGCCGATCCGCCCCGGTTCGGCGGGCTGGCTGGCCCTGCTCGACCAGGTCCGCCCGGTCACCGCGGCGCGCGGCGCCAAGCTCTCGGCGGCCGCCCCGCAGATCGACCCGGTCCCGGGCCTGCACACGGCCGGCATCCTGCTCACCGGCCACGGCAAGTGGTGGGACCAGGCGTACTTCACTGAGACCGCCCGCCGGGTCGACCAGATCGCGGTGATGAGCTACGACACCTCGATGCCCACCGAGCCGCTGTACGGCGGCTACGTCGCCCGGCAGACCGAACTCGCCCTGCGGGCCACCCCGGCCGACGTGGACCTGCTGATGGGCCTGCCCTTCTACTGGGACGACAAGTGGGGCCACTGGGGCGACGCCGAGACCGTCCGGGCCGCCGTCCGCGGCGTCCGGCTGGGCCTGGGCCGGGAGGACCGGCAGCGGGCGAACTTCGGCGTCGCGCTGTACGTGGACTTCGCCTCGCTGCCCGAGCACTGGGCGGCCTACCGGAGCGGCTGGGTGGCCGCGCGGTAGGGCCCGGCCAGCCGGCGGCCGGGGCGGCGAGGTGGCGGCACCCGGCCGCTCCCTCACCGGCCCCGCCCGCCCTCCGCCCCGTCGCCGTGCCGGACGGCGCCTGCGTCGCGCTGCGCCACCATCCGGGCACGGTCCGCACCCGGACGAACGACTGACGGACCGTCAGCCCGCGGCCTCGCGATATCCGGTGGATCGCGGCGGTCCGCTCCCCCAGACTGTCCCGGTGCCCGGCCGCGGTGCGCATCAAAGCCCGTAGGCTGGGCAGGTAGGGACCATGGGGCGAGGCGTTCCATGGGAGACGAGAGGTTCGACAGTCGGCAGCCGGCCCGTCGGCGCCCCGGCAGGCCAGCCGGGGCGGCGCAGGTCCGACCGCCGACCGGAGGGAGACGCTGGGTGATCGAGCTGGAAGATGTTCCCGAGTTGATCGACCCGGTGATGGTCTGCGCCTTCGAGGGCTGGAACGACGCGGGCGACGCCGCCTCCGCGGCTCTGGCGCATCTGGACGAGACCTGGGGCGGCAAGGTGTTCGCCGCCCTGGACGCGGAGGACTACTACGACTTCCAGGTCAACCGGCCCACGGTCTGGCTGGACGGCGGCATCCGCCGGATCACCTGGCCGACCACCCGGCTCTCGGTGATCCGGGTGACGGAACCGACGACCAGGGACGTCGTGCTGGTCCGCGGCATCGAGCCGAGCATGCGCTGGCGCTCGTTCTGCAACGAGCTGCTGGGCTTCGCGCACGAGCTGGGCGTCGAGCTGGTGGTGATCCTGGGCGCGCTGCTCGGCGACACCCCGCACAGCCGCCCGGTGCCGGTCAGCGGGGTCACCTCCGACCCGGAGCTGGCCCGCCGGCTGGACCTGGAGGAGAGCCGCTACGAGGGCCCCACCGGCATCGTCGGGGTGCTCCAGGAGGCCTGCACCCACGCCGGGGTGCCGGCCGTGACGCTCTGGGCCGCGGTGCCGCACTACGTCTCGCAGCCGCCGAACCCCAAGGCCGCGCTGGCCCTGATCAACAAGCTGGAGGACCTGCTGGACCTGCGCATCCCGCCGGGCGAGCTCGCCGAGGATGCCCGGGCCTGGCAGCTCGGCGTGGACCAGCTGGCCTCCGAGGACAGCGAGGTGGCCGAGTACGTCCAGCAGCTGGAGGAGGCTCAGGACACCGCGGAGCTGCCGGAGGCCTCCGGCGACGCCATCGCCCGCGAGTTCGAGCGCTACCTGCGCCGCCGGGAGAACGTCGGGCCGACCGGCGAGAAACCGGTGGCGGGGCACGCCACGGCGGAGCGGCCGGCCGATCCGGAGGCGCCCGGCGGCGCCCGGGAGAGCCAGGACGGCACCGAGGAGGAGTGACCACCACACGCCGAAGGGGCGTCAGGACACCTGGTCCTGACGCCCCTTCGGCGTGTGGTGCGGGGCTACAGGGCGACGCCGAGCAGGGCGTCCACGGTGCGGGTCACCAGGCCGGGCGCGCCGGTGTCGGCGCCGCCCTCGGCCTCCTGCCGGTCCGCCCAGCGGTCGACCGCGGCCAGCGCGGCGGGCGCGTCCAGGTCGTTCGCGAGCGCCTCGCGCACCTCGGCGAGCAGCTGCTCGGCCGCCGGGCCGTCCGGGCGGGAGACCGCGGCGCGCCAGCGGGCGAGGCGCTCGACGGCCTCGTCCAGGGTGCTCTTGGTCCACTCCCAGTCCGCACGGTAGTGGTGCGAGAGCAGCGCCAGGCGGATCGCCGCCGGGTCGACGCCCTCGCGGCGCAGCACCGAGACGAAGACCAGGTTGCCGCGGGACTTGGACATCTTGTGGCCGTCCAGGGCGACCATGCCGGCGTGCACGTACGCCTTGGCGTACGGGTGGGTGCCGGTGGCGACCTGGGCGTGCGCGGCGCCCATCTCGTGGTGCGGGAAGGAGAGGTCGCTGCCGCCGCCCTGGATGTCGAAGGACATGCCGAGGTACTGCAGCGCGATGGCGACGCACTCGATGTGCCAGCCCGGGCGGCCGTGGCCGAGCTCGGTGTCCCAGGCTGGCTCGCCCGGGCGGGCGGCCAGCCAGAGCAGGGCGTCCAGCGGGTTGCGCTTGCCGGGGCGGTCCGGGTCGCCGCCGCGCTCGGCGAAGACCGGGCGCATGGCCTCGCGGGTGAGGCCGGAGACCTCGCCGAAATGCGGGTCGGCGTCGACCGAGAAGTAGATGTCGCCGTCCACCTGGTAGGCGGCGCCGGAGGCCAGCAGCTTCTGGACGATCGGGACGATCCACGGGATCGACTCGACGGCACCGATGTAGTGGGCCGGCGGGAGCATGCGCAGTGCGGTCATGTCCTCGCGGAACAGGGCCGTCTCGCGCTCGGCCAGGGCGGTCCAGTCCTGGCCGGTCTCGACCGCACGGGCGAGCAGCGGGTCGTCGACGTCGGTCACGTTCTGGATGTACAGGACGTCGTGGCCGGCGTCCTTCCAGACGCGCTGCACCAGGTCGAACGCGTTGTAGGTGGCGGCGTGGCCCATGTGGGTCGCGTCGTAGGGGGTGATGCCGCAGACGTAGATCCGGGCGGTGCCGTCCTGCGGCACGACCTCCCGGACTGTGCCCGCTGCAGTGTCGTGGATACGGAGGGGGAGCCCCTGACCAGGCAGGGCGGGAACCTCGGAGGCGGGCCAGGCATGCATGGAAACAACTTTAACCTTGCGAACATTTGAAAGCCTAACCAGTACGAAAGATCGACTGGATTCGCTTCCTGCCATTGCCCGACGGTTTCCCGACTGGTATCGCGCGGAACCCGGCCCGGATCCGGACGTGGTCGAGCGCCCGGCCGGCCCGGATCCGGACGTGGTTGAGCGCCCGGCCGGCCCTGCCGCCGACCGGGCGCCCGGCCCCTCGGGGGACGCGGCCGGAGCCGCTACGACCGCTGCCAGAGGGCCGGCACGTTCGGCGGCTCCCAGCCCACCATGGCGGTGTGCGCCTGGAGGCAGGTGTAGGAGACGCCGGAGTAGGTCACGCGGTCGCCCGCGTTGTACGAGGTTCCCGGGGCCCAGGTGCCGCCCGGCGGCGTGGTGGGACCGCCGGTGGAGGTGGCGGTGGGCGTGGGCGTCGGGCTCGGCGTGGTCTGCGGAACGTTCAGCACGAAGTCGAAACTGCCTTCGCGGGTCTGGCCGTTCTGGCGGACGTTCATCAGCAGCCGGGCGTCGTAGATGGCGTCCGTGCTGTTGCGCGGCTCGCCCGGGAAGTACAACTGGGTGGTGACGACCGGGCGGCCGGGGGCCTGGAGCTTGACGTGGATGTGCCGGGTACGGCCCGGGTAGAGGCCGGGCACGATGGTGTCCAGCTTGAAGGCGCCGTTGGCGTCGGTGAACTGGTGGCCGCGGAAGGTGTAGCCGCTGTTGTCGTAGTTGCCGCCGTCGTCGGCCTGCCAGAAGTCCAGCAGCACGCCGGAGATGGGCCGGCAGGCGCGGCCGAAGACGTAACCGCTGACGACCAGGTGGGTGCCGGGGCCGTCGTTGACCATCGAGCTGCGCAGCGGGGAGTTGGGCTTGAAGTACGGCCCCTCGGTCTGTTCGATGGTGGGGGCGTCCCCGTCGTGGCACTCGGGGGTGAAGCCGAGCGGTTCGCCGTTGCCGATCCGGTCCCGGGCCAGTGCGACTCCGCCGCCGACCAGCAGTGGGGCTGCCCCTAGCGCGGCGGCGGCCTTCAGGACGGTCTTGCGGCTGATCATGCCGTCGGGCGTGGGCATGCGCCGTCTCCTTCTCGTGAGGCGGGGGTGGGGGCGGCCCTTGTCATGGTGGGGGCATGACAAGGACCGGACCGGTCGACCCGTCCGCGCGCGCCGGACCGGCCACCGGTGGCCAGCAGCAAAGTTACGGGCCGTCCGGCGCCACCGCGATGGACATGATCCGGGGATCGTGGTGATTTCCGTCGACCCTGGCCCGGAACTCCCCCGGGGTCATCCCGGTCTCCCGGCGGAAGAACCGGCAGAAGTACGCCGGGTCGGCGAAGCCCGCCTCCTTGGACACCTGACGTATCGTCAAATCCGTGCAGGCGAGCAGGCGTTTGGCCTCCAGGGTCTGCTGGCGGCGGATCAGCCCGCCGGGGGTCCGGCCGGTGGCCTGCTTCACCAGGGCCTGCAAGTGCCCCGGAGAGACGCCGAGTTCCTGCGCGGTGGAGGCCACCGAGTGCCGTACCCCGCCCGGCCGGGCGATCAACCGGGTGAAGGCGGCGGCCACTTCGGCCGAACGACCGGGCGCCGCCGGCCGGTCGGCCGGGGCACAGGCGCGCAGCGCCCGGACGATCAGGATGTGCAGGCTGGCCCGCAGCACACCCTGGTAGCCGGGCGCCCTGGTCCGGTACTCGTACTCCATGTCGGCGAGCAGCGCGGCGATCGCGTCGGCCTGGCCGCCGAGCGCGAGGGCCGGGCGGGTGGCCAGGGCCCGCAGGGCGGCGAGGTCCTGGGGGTGGCCGAGCAGGAAGTCCTCGTTGAACAGGACGACCCGGCCGGCCAGTTCCTCGGCGTCCGCCCAGTAGTGCACCTGGCCAGGAGTGATCACGCACAGCTGCGGCGGCGCCAGCGGCCGGTGGACGAGGTCCAGGACGTGGGCGCCGTGACCGCCGGTGACGTGGACGATCTCGTAGAACGAGTGCCGGTGGGGGAAGCCGGCCCGGGAGAGCGGGCCGATCGCGTCGAAGCTGCCGACGGCGAAGGGGAGCAGATGGGGCAGCGGGACCTGTAACCGGTGCAACGGCAGGTCCGGCGTGGTTCGGGGGGTGGGGGTGGTCCGTCGCACATCCATCGGAGCAGTGTGCGACCTGTTCCGGGGACAGGTCCAGACCATCTGCCGCCGTTTTCGAGGACCGGTCCGGACCACCGGCGTACCAGGGGCGGCGGCCCGGCCCCGTCGGAACCGGTCTCCGGGACGGTCCGGCCTCCGACGCCCCGGCTACACCGGCGGCCAGGGAATCGCGGGCCAGTCCTCTGGCGGCAGCGGGTGCCGGCCGGAGTCGCGCAGCCCGGCCACCCGGGCCCGGGTCGCGTCCAGTTCGGCCGCCGTCAGGTGCGGGGCGAGGCGCTCGGCGAGCTCGCCGTCCAGCTGCTCGGCCAGCCGGGCCAGCACCTCCAGCGCCTCGGTGGGCAGCGGATCGCCGGCCCAGCCCCAGAGCAGGGTGCGCAGCTTGTCCTCGGTGTTGAAGGTGACGCCGTGGTCGATGCCGTACACCCGGCCGTCGGCTGCCGGGATCAGGTGGCCGCCCTTGCGGTCGGCGTTGTTGAGCACCGCGTCCAGTACGGCGAGCCGGCGCAGCCGCCGGTCGTCGTGGTGCACCAGCAGGGCCGTCCGCCCGCCCTCGACCTCGGCCCGCACGATCGGCAGCCAGCCCGACTCCGGGCCGCGAGGGTCCTGGAGCGCGAGCAGCGGCTCGGCCCCCGGGTCCGGCTCGACCCACAGCTGCACCATCCCGGGCCCGTGCGGGCCCTCGCGCAGCACGGTGGGCGGGATCAGCGCCCAGCCGGTCGCGGCGGACAGCTCGTACGCGGCGACCTCCCGGCCGGCCAGCGTGCCGTCCGGGAAGTCCCACAGCGGGCGCTCGCCGGCCACCGGCTTGTAGACGGCCTGGGCGCTCAGCGAGCCGTGCGCCACCGTGCAGTACAGCGCGGCGTTGGAGGCCTCGGTGAGCCGGCCGTGCACCGTGAGCTCGCCCTGGCGCAGCAGCGCGAGCGCGGTGGGCACGTCGGCGGCCAGCGCAGCGGCGGCCGTCGGGTCGGCCTGCGGTGGGGTGTCGGTGTTCAGCGCCGGTAGCCGTTCGCGCGCGGGCACAGGTGGCCCTCCGGGTCGAGCGGCAGGTTGCAGAACGGGCAGGGCTTGCGGCCGGCCGCGACCAGGTCGAGCGCGCGCTTGGCGAAGACCCGGGCCATCGCGCCGGTCATCCGCACCCGCAGCATGTCCGGGCCGTTGTCGTCGTCGGTGAAGACCGCCTCGGCGCCGTCCTCCTCCTCGTCCTCGATCAGCGCCTGCGCCTCGACCACCAGGCAGCTTTCGACGCTGTCCCAGGCCAGGGCCATGGTGCCGACCCGGAACTCCTGCTCCAGCGGGAGGTCCAGCGGAGCGGTGTCGAGCAGGTCCTTCGGGGCGGCGGCCGGGATGGCGGCATCGCCGCCGCTGCGCCGCAGCGCCTCGTCCAGGACCTCCTCGATGCGCTCGGCGAGCGCCGCGACCTGGGTCTTCTCCAGCAGCACGCTGGTGATCCGGCCCCGGGCGCTGGCCTGAAGGTAGAACGCCCGGGCGCCGGGCTGGCCGACGGTGCCGGCCACGAACCGTTCGGGCTGGTCGTAGAAGAAGACCTGACGGGGCACGCTCTCGCTCCGGATCATGTCGGTCGGCGCGGTTCCGCCGGGGGCGGACCGCGGCCGGATGGACTCGTTAGTCACCCTACGACCTTCGGGGTCCGGCCGGGGAGCCGAGCCGACGGCCGCGGGCGGGGGTGGCACCCGGGGAACCGGACGGTGCCGCTCCCGGGCGGCCCGTCGGCGGCGGGCCTCAGGCGGTGCCGCCGACCACCGCGTCGCCGGCCGGGGTGGTCGCGCTCGGGCCGAACCTGGGGGCGAGCGGGGCGAGGTCGCCGGTGTCGCCCATCCTCAGGACGAAGGGCCGCTGCGGGGTGTAGCGGATCGCGGTGACGGAACAGGGTTCGACACTGATGCGCTGGAAGTGGTCCAGGTGCAGTCCGAGCGCGTCGGCCACCACGGCCTTGATCACGTCCCCGTGCGAACAGGCGATCCAGACCGCGTCCTCGCCGTGCTCGGCGGCGATCTTCTGGTTCCACTCGCGCACCGCGTCCACCGTACGGTGGCTCAGCTCGCGCAACGACTCCCCGCCGGGGAAGGCGGCCGCAGCGGCGTGGTCCTGCACGGTGCGCCAGAGCGGCTCCTTGGCCAGCTCGGCCAGCGGGCGGCCGGTCCACTCGCCGTAGTGGCACTCCCCCAGCCGCTCGTCCTCGGCGGGCGGGCCCAGCTCGGGCCGGGCCGCCAGCAGCGGCTCCAGCGTCTGCCGGCAGCGCTCCAGCGGGCTGCTGACCGCCTGCACCAGCGGGATGCCGGCCAGTCGGCCGGCCAGCCCGGCGGCCTGCGCGCGCCCGGTGTCGTCGAGGTCCACGCCGGGCGTCCAACCGGCCAGGATTCCGGCGGTGTTCGCGGTGGAGCGGCCGTGGCGGACGAGCAGCAGGGTGGGCATGGGGTCAGCCTACGGCCTCCGGGCCCGGCCGTGGGCCCCGGTCCTCCGCCCGGCCCTACCCGGCGGCCGGCCCGGCCGCTGCGGGCCCGCGGACCGGTACCACCCGCATCCGTGCCGGACGGCCCCGCTCGGGTGACAATGGCCCGCATGATCGTCCACTGCGCCGCCTACCACGACGGCCGCCGGATCGAGGCCCCCGAGGACCTGGCCGGCGCGCTCACCGCCGCCCGCGCGGCCGGTCCGGACGGCTTCGTCTGGATAGGCCTGTTCGAGCCCACCGCCGAGGAACTCGACCACGTCGGCAAGGAGTTCGCGCTGCACCCGCTGGCCGTCGAGGACGCCGTCAGCGCCCACCAGCGCCCCAAGGTGGAGGCCTACCAGGGCTCGCTGTTCGTCGCCCTGAAGACCCTCGGCTACGACCCCGCCGGGCACGTCGTCACGGTCGGCGAGGTGATGGTCTTCCTCGGCCCGGACTTCGTCATGACCGTCCGGCACGGCGAGGACAGCCCGCTCGGCGGACTGCGGGCCACCCTGGAGCAGGAGCCCGAACTGCTGCGCTACGGGCCCAGCTCGGTGCTGCACTCGGTCTGCGACACCGTCGTGGACGGCTACATGGACGTGGCCACCACGCTCCAGAGCGAGCTGGACGAGCTGGAGGCGGACATCTTCTCCCCGGGCCGGGTCGGCCGCGACACCGCCGGACGGATCTACGGCTACAAGCGCCAGGTGATGTCCGTGCGCCGGGCCACCGGCCCGCTGCTGGAGCCGATGCTGTCCCTGGAGCGCGGCGCCCGCCTCGTCCGCACCGAGACCGCGCCCTACCTGCGGGACGTCGCCGACCACGTGGCCCGGGTGAACGACCAGGTCGACGGCATGGACCGGCTGCTGTCCGACATCCTGAACGCCAACCTGGCGCAGGTCAGCGTGCAGCAGAACAACGACATGCGGAAGATCTCGGCCTGGGCGGCGCTGGCCGCCGTACCGACCATGATCGCGGGCATCTACGGCATGAACTTCGACGACATGCCCGAGCTGCACCAGCCCTGGGGGTACCCGGCCGTACTGGTGCTGATGCTGGTGGTCTGCCTGGTGCTGCACCGGGTGTTCAAGCGGCACGACTGGCTGTAGTGCCGCTCGCCCGTCCGCCGTCCGGTCAGGCCAGTCCGGCGCGCTCCAGCGCCTCGACGCCGGTGCGCAGCGCCTGGATCCGCTCGTCCAGGGTGAACCCCGCCGGCGCCAGGGTCAGCGTGCTGACGCCCGCCTCCGCGTAGGCCTGCATCCGGTCGGAGATCCGGGCGGTGTCGCCGATCAGCGAGGTGGCGTCGATCAGGTCGTGCGGGACGGCGGCCGCGGCGCCCGCGTAGTCCCTGGCCAGGTACTTCTCCTGGACCTCGTCGGCGGCCTGCTCGTAGCCCATCCGCCGGGCGAGCTGGTTGTAGAAGTTCTTCTCCTTGCTGCCCATGCCGCCGATGTACAGCGCGGCGTACGGGCGCAGGGCGTCGACGCCGGCCTTGATGTCCTCGCCGACCGCGAGGTTCACGGTCGGGCAGAGGTCGAAGCCCTCCAGCGTCTTCCCCGCCTTGGCGCGGCCGGCCGTCAGCGGGTCGAGGGAGAGCGCGGCGTGCTCGGGCGAGAAGAAGATGCCGAGCCAGCCGTCGGCGATCTCACCGGTCAGCTCCAGGTTCTTCGGGCCGATCGCGGCGATGTACAGCGGGATGTGTTCGCGCACCGGGTGCACGGTGAGCTTGATCGGCTTGCCGGGGCCGCCGGGCAGCGGCAGCGTCCAGTGCGCGCCCTCGTGCACCAGGCGCTCGCGGGACATCGCCTTGCGGATGATCTCCACGTACTCGCGGGTGCGGGCGAGCGGCTTGTCGAACTTCACGCCGTACCAGCCCTCGGACACCTGCGGGCCGGAGACGCCGAGGCCGAGCCGGAACCGGCCGCCGGACAGGGTGTCCAGGGTCGCGGCGGTCATCGCGGTCATGGCCGGGGTGCGGGCCGGGATCTGGAAGATGGCCGAGCCGACGTCGATCCGCTCGGTCTTCGCGGCGACGAAGCTGAGCACCGTCGCGGCGTCCGAGCCGTATGCCTCCGCCGCCCAGCAGACCGAGTAGCCGAGCCGGTCCGCCTCCTGGGCCACGGCGATGTTGTCGGCGTCCATGCCGAGTCCCCAGTAGCCGAGGTTGATCCCGAGTCGCATCTGCCGCACCTTCCAGTGGGTTGGGGTTGTGGCGAGGGTAACCACGCCTGCGCCGGTCATGCTACTGACCGGTAGGGGTGGTCTGGGTCACACTCCCCGCGTTTCCGCCGCAGTGATCGTTCTGCGGGTCTGCACCCCTGTCCGCACACCGGCCGCTACGCTCAGCCCAGGCGGGGAGCACTCTCCCCACCTGCGCGTTTACAGGGCTGCCGGGCCTCCCGGGGCCACCGGCCAGCGTGGAGGGCCCGCCCGATGGAAAAGCGTCACCTCGGCCGTACCGGCCTACAGGTCTCCCGGCTCGGCCTCGGCACCATGACCTGGGGCCGCGACACCGACGAGCACGAGGCCGCCGAGCAGCTCAAGGAGTTCGTCGACGCCGGCGGCAACCTGATCGACACCGCCGACGTGTACGCGGACGGCGGCGCCGAGTACCTGCTCTCCCGGCTCACCGACAACCTGATCCCGCGCTCCGAGCTCGTCATCGCCACCAAGGCCGGCAGCGTCCCCGAGTCCGCCCGCCGCTTCGACGGCTCGCGCGGCCACCTGCTCGCCGCCCTGGACGCCTCGCTGCGCCGGCTCGGCACCGACCACGTCGACCTGTTGCAGGTGCACTCCTTCGACCCGGCGACCCCGGTCGAGGAGACGCTCAGCGCCCTTGACATCGCCGTCTCCTCCGGGCGCGCCCGCTACGCCGGGGTCTGCGACTTCAGCGGCTGGCAGCTCGCCAAGGCCGCCACCTGGCAGCGCGCCCACCACGCGCGGGTGCCGCTGGCCGGGGCGCAGCTGGAGTACTCGCTGCTCCAGCGCGGCATCGAGCGGGAGGTGCTGCCCGCCGCGCTGGACGCCGGGGTCGGGGTGCTGGCCGGCTCGCCGCTCGGGCGCGGGGTGCTCACCGGCAAGTACCGGCACGGGGTCCCGCAGGACTCGCGCGGCGCGTCGCCGTACCTGGCCGGGTTCGTCCAGCCGTACCTCGGGGAGCGCTCGCGGAGGATCGTGGACGCCCTCGCCACGGCCGCCGACGGGCTCGCCAGCAGCCCGCTGGCGGTCGCGCTGGCCTGGGTCCGGGACCGGCCCGGGGTGGCGAGTGCGCTGGTCGGGGCCCGGACGGTGGCGCAGCTGCAGGCGGCGCTGTCGGTGGAGGCGCTTACGCTTCCGGATGAGATCCGTGGTGCGCTGGACGACATCTCGTCGCCGGTGCACCGCTACCCGGACCAGGGGTGGACCGAGCTGTGACCCCGGGCCCGGGTCGTCGAGCAGAACGTGCAGTGGAGTGACCTTTGGAGCGGACGACGATGACTGACACGGGGAACGGCGCTCCGGAGGTGACCGACGGGGCCCAGCTGACCCCTGAGGAGAAGGCGGCGAAGTTCGCGGAGCTGGCGCAGCGGGTGCGGAGCATGGGCGGGCAGGGGCCGGAGCCCGGCGCTTCGGCGCCGCGGGAACCGGTGCGGCAGCCGTCGGGGCCGCAGGCTCCCGTGGCGGACGCCACGGGCGGAGGCGGTCCGGCCGCTCCCGCCGCCCCGGCCGCGGCTGCTGCGGCGGTGCCTCACCGGCCGCACGGCGACGCGCTGCGCGCCACCGCCGAGGTGCTGACCGCCGGCGGCGCCCCGCCCGAGCTGGCGGCCGCCGCGGTGGCCGAGTTCGGCGAGGAGGCCCCCCAGCGGCTGCGCGAGGACCCGTGGGCGGTGCTGGGCCTGCCCGGCGTCCGGCCCGAGCACGCGGACGGCTTCGCCCGTGAGCTGCTCGGCCCCGAGGCCGGCCCGGGCGACGAGCGCCGCGCCCGGGCGCTGGTGCCGTGGCTGCTGGAGCAGGCGGCGCTGCGCGGGCACTCCGCGCTGGAACTGGCCGAGGTGGCGGCCGGGCTCGACCGGCTCCGGATGCCCGATCCGGCCGCCGCGATCCAGGCCGCCGTCCAGGACGGGCGGGTGCTGCCCTTCCAGGAGGAGCTGACCGGAGCCGAGGCGCACGCGGCGGGCGACGAGGAGGACGAGGCCCCGACCCGGACGCTGCTCGCGCTGGAGGGGCTGGCGATGGCGGAGGACAGCCTCGCCGAGAAGCTGCTCCAGCTGATGGCCACTTTCGTGCCGGGCGAGGACGCCGACGGGACCGAGGACGCGGACGAGGCCACCGACGCCGACGCGACCGGGGCCGACGCGGCCGACGCGGAGCAGACCCCCGTCGCCCCCGGCCCGGCCGCCTGGGCGGCCGCCGCCGAGTCAGCGCCGTCCTCCTCCGCGACCGCCCTGATCAAGGCCGTCGCCGAGCACGCCCTGGTGCTGCACACCGGAGGCGAGGCGGCCCGTGCCGAGCCGGCCGCGCTGGTCACCGCCGCCCGGGGCCTCGGGCTGCGGGCCTGGGCCGCCACCTGGACCGACCAGGGCCGGAACTCCCTCGCCGCACTTGCCGGGACCGGCACCGGGGCCGGGGCCGCCGTGGTCACCCTCGCCGAGCTGCTCTCCGGCACCGCCGGCCCCGGCCGCGCCCCGGACGGCTCACTCGCCCTGGACCTGCTGGTCGTGCTGGACGCCCCGCTGCTGGACGTCGAACTGGCCGCCACCGTCCTGGAGTCGCTGGCCGACGGCACCCGCCTGGTGCTCAGCGGTGACCCGGGCCAGCTCTGGTCGGCCGGCCCCGGCCGGTTCTTCGCCGACCTGCTGGCCGCCAAGGTCTGCCCGGCGGTCGCCTCCCGCACCCCGGACTTCGGCCCGATCGGCGAGTTGGTCTCCGGCGTCGGAATCGGCGAGCTCCAGCCGGTCGAGGCGCCGGACAAGGAGGTGGTCATCCTGACCGCCAAGGACGCCGGCGAGGCCGTCCACCGTGCCATCCAGCTGCTCAGCGACTCCATCCCGCGCGCGCTCGGCATCCCGGTCGAGCAGGTGGTGCTGCTCACCCCGGGCCACGGCGGCCCGGCCGGCACCCGCGCGCTGAACGCCGCCGCCAAGGCCCGGCTCAACCCCGGCCCCGGCCGGTTCGGCGGCTTCGACCCGGGCGACCGGGTGGTCGACTCCCCCGCCCCCGGCGTCACCCGCCCGGCCCGGGTGCTGGACGGCGACGCCACCGGTCTGCACCTGGAGTACCCGGACGGCTCGCGCCGGACCGTTCCGCCGGCCGAGGCCGCCCGGCTGCGGCACGGCTGGGCGCTGACCGTCCACCAGGCGCTCGGCCGGCGCTGGCCGGGCGCAGTGGTGGTGCTCCCGGAGGACGCCGCCCCGGCGCTCACCCGGCAGTGGGTCTACACCGCCTTCGGCCGCGGCGAGCGGCACCTGTCCGTGGTGCACGCGGCGGGCCCGGCGCTCGCCCAGGCCGTCGCCGGGCGCCCGGCGCAGCCGCGCACCACCCGGCTGAGGGCGGTCCTCGCCGAGAACGCCGCCGCCTCGGCGTACTGACGGCCGCTCCGGCCGGCCCCGCTGCGGCGGTCTGCCGGGCGGAACGCACGGCGGGCGGGCCCCGGTGCTCCCGGGCCCGCCCGTCGTGCGTCCTGGACGGCTTCAGTCGTCCGGGTCCTCGTCGTCGTAGACCTCGCTCACGTCGAACCGGCAGATCAGCATCTGCGGATCGGCGTGCTCGAAGGGTTCGGGCAGCCACTCGCCCGGCTCGGTCGGCTCGGTGGCCGCGACCCAGAGCGTCGAGTCGGCCTCCTCCAGGCCGAACTCCTCGCTGCGGGCGGCGATCTCATCGGGCTCGTACTCGCCGAACAGCACGCCGATCGCGGCGTTCACCCCGCCCGCACCGGCACCACCCGGGGTCAGCGACTCGTCGAGCCGCTCGGCCTGGGCACGCAGCCGCTCGGAGTCGACGACGTGGTAGTCGCGGCGGATCAACACGCTGATCGCCTCGGGCTGTTCGGGGCCGTGATACCCGCCGGGGCCCTCGTCCCCGGGGATCTCGAAGGGCGTCACCTCGTCGTAGGCCTCGTACAGGAGCTGGTCGTAGGCGATGGCCGCCGTCGCCAGCTGCTCGTAGGCGGCGGAAACGGCGGGATCATCGGCTGCGTTGGGGCTTGACACCGCTTCCAGATGACGGTCGATGGCGGCCTTGACCGCCTCAGCGGCGGCGCGTACCTCGGCAATGGTGGGCTGCGCGGCATCAGACATGGTGCAGACGCTATCTCCCCGCGGTGTCGGTACGCACAGCGGTTGTCACCTACACCCTCGATTTCACCGCAACTTCCCCCCTGATGTCCGATCCGTACCCTTTCATCCCCCGTGGCGCCGGCGCGAAGCGGGCGCGGAGGGCGCGCACCGGACCCGACGGGGCCGTCCGGGTGCCGCTTCGCGCGCCGGGATCGGGGTATCTCCTCCACAGCGACAACAGAACTGATGCACTGTCAGTCGACCGTCTTGGGTCGCCCCCTCCGGGCCGCCGCCTCCGCACGGGAGGACGGCCGGAAATACCCGGGCCGACTGTCCGGGGCAGGCCGTAGGCTTGCCCGAAGGTGATCCCCAGGAGGAGCGTTTTGACCCCACGGAAGCCGGTCCGGCAGCCGGAGTACGAGTACCAGTCCCTGCGCATGCCGCGCGGCACCACGCGCAACGCGGCGCGCCAACTGCTCACCGAGCACGCCGAGTACGGGCACTGGGAGCTCGACCGGCTCAGGTTGTTCCCCGATGGCAGCCGGACGGTCCGGCTGAAGCGGCGGATCATCCGGCAGGTCCGGAGCTGGTGACGGGCGGGGCACCGCGGCCCCGGGCAGGAACCGCACCGAGCTTTCGCGCATCCGCGGCCGCCCGTTCACTCGGCGGCCGCGGATGCGTCGTTCCTGCGGTGGGTGCGCGCGCGTCCGGCTCAGCGCGCACCCCGGTCCCCGGTCGGCTGCGTCAGCGGGCGCCGGCCCGGGCCCGACGGTAGAGCACGCCGCCACCGAGCAGCAGCGCGAGACCGGCGGCACCGAGCAGCTCGACGTCACCGGCACCGGTGGAGGCCAGCTGGGCGGCCGGAGCCTGGACGCTCCGACCGGCGACGGCGGGCGCCACGGCGGCCGCAGTGGACGGGCCGCCGGTGCGCGGGACGCCCGGGACCTCCTCGGCGGAGGTCTTCGGCGGGGTCGGGCAGGCCTCGGCGCAGCCCTCAACCGGCTTCGGCGGGGCCTTCTCCACATTGGCGCAGTGGTTGCCGAAGGCCGGGTTGCCGACGCCGACCACGTTCACCGAGTTGCCGCAGGCGTTGACCGGGACGTCCACGGGCGCCTGGACGCTGTTGCCGGAGATCACACCTGCCGAGCCGGTGGCGACGCCGGAGGCGCCGGCGCCCGGGACAGCGGTGGCGCCCGGGACGGCGGTGGCGCCCCAGGTGCTGGAGCTGTCGGCACCGCCGCCACTGCCGGTGTGGCCACCGCCGGTGGCGCCGTCGGGCCGGCCGCTGTGGGCGGGCTTGGGTGCCGAGTGGCTCCCGCCGTGGTTGACGTTGGCGCAGTGGTTGCCGAACGACGGGTTCAGCAAACCGATCACGTCGATCGTGTTGCCGCAGGCATTGATCGGCACCTCGATCGGCACCTGCACCGAGTTGCCCGAGACGACGCCGGGCGAACCGGTGGTACCCCCCTGTGCCTCGGCTCCCCCCGCATAGGCGTAGCCGGCGGCCGAGGCCAGCACACTGCCGGTGGCCACGGCCGTGAGGATCCCCTTCTTGGCTACATTCCTCATGTTTTCCCCTGACATTTCGAGACGACGTGTTGACCTTGACATGAACCTTCGAGCAAGTCGGAATTTCGGTATATCCGTAAATCACGCAAGGGCTTCGGCTGCACACGGGTTAACGAGGATCCAACGGGGAGGTTGAGCCGAACGAATCGGCTTCACCCGATCGAGCGATCGCGTCGGATCCCGCGTATCCGGCGACCGCCGGGGCCGGCCGGAGTGGTCCGGCCCGCACCGGATCACCGGGGAACGCGAACGCCCCCGGTGCGGCGCTTCCGCCGCCCGGGGGCCGGGTCGAGTCCGCTCAACAGGCCTCGATGGCCCGGAGGTTGACTCAGGCGTTGACGCAGTGGTTGCCGAACGCCGGGTTCAGCACGCCGACGACGCTCACGGTGTTGCCGCAGAGGTTGACCGGGACGTGCACCGGAACCTGGATCTGGTTGCCCGAGAGGACGCCCGGGGAGCCCGCGGCCACGCCCTCGGCACCGGCGTGAGCGGACGCGACACCGGCGGCGGCGAGCACCAGGCCACCGGTGGCGGCGGCGACAGCGGCGATCTTCTTGACCTTCATCATTCCTCCTGTATGGACAACGCAACCCGTTCGGCGGGCTGCACAGGGATGAACGACGCTGCGGCAAACGGGGTACGGAGCGGATCTCGCATTCACCCGCAACGGTGAGGCCTCGCACAAATGATCAGCTTGGGATTTCATGAAGAATCGATTCTGTCGATCTCCTTCTTCCTGTCCCACAATCATCAGCTCGGACAATGCGGTCGGCCCGCCCCCGGCACTGCGGGAACGGGCCGACCCAGTCGCCTGATCAGGAGTTCAGCAGGCGTCGATGAAACGGTCCAGCACCCGGACGCCGAACTTCAGACCGTCCACCGGCACCCGCTCGTCCACGCCGTGGAACATCCCGGCGAAGTCCAGCTCCGGCGGCAGCTGGAGCGGCGCGAAGCCGAAGCAGCGGATGCCCAGGTCCTGGAACGACTTGGCGTCCGTCCCGCCCGACAGGCAGTACGGCACCGCGCGGGCGATCGGGTCCTCGGCGCGCAGCGCGGTCTGCATCGCCTCGACCAGGGCGCCGTCGAAGCCGGTCTCGATCGCCTTGTCCGAGTGCAGGCTCTCGCGCTTCACGCGCGGACCGAGCACGCTGTCCAACTCGGCCAGGAACTCCTCCTCGTAGCCGGGCAGGAAGCGCCCGTCCACATGTGCGGTGGCCTGACCGGGGATCACGTTCACCTTGTAGCCGGCGCCGAGCATGGTCGGCTGGGCGGTGTTGCGCAGCGTCGTGCCGATCATCTTGGCGATGCCGCCGAGCACGCGCAGCGTCTCGTCCATGTTCTCCGGGTCCAGCTCGACCCCGAGCGCGTCCGACAGCTCGTCCAGGAAGGCCCGGACGGTCTTGGTGATCCGCAGCGGGAACTGGTGCCGGCCGAGCCGGGCGACCGCCTCGCACAGCTCGGTGATCGCGTTGTCGTCGTTCTCCATCGAGCCGTGGCCCGCCCGGCCCTCGACCGTCAGGCGCATCCAGTGCATGCCCTTCTCGGCCGTCTCCACCAGGTAGAGGCGGACCTGGTCGTTGACCGTGAAGGAGAAGCCGCCGACCTCGCCGATCGCCTCGGTCACGCCCTCGAACAGCCCCGGGTGCTTGTCGACCAGGAAGCGCGCACCGTAGGTGCCGCCGGCCTCCTCGTCGGCGAGGAAGGCCAGCACGATGTCGCGCGGGGGCTTGCGCCCGGTGCGCAGCCGGTCGCGGATGACGGCCAGGGTCATCGCGTCCATGTCCTTCATGTCGACCGCGCCGCGCCCCCAGACGCAGCCGTCCGCGATCTCGCCGCCGAACGGGTCGTGGGTCCAGTCCGCGGCGTTGGCCGGCACCACGTCGGTGTGGCCGTGGATCAGCAGGCCCGGACGGGAGCGGTCCTCGCCCTCGATCCGGACCACGGTCGAGGCCCGGCCCTTGGCCGACTCGAAGATCTTCGGTTCGAGCCCGAACTCGGCGAGCTGCTCGGCCACGTACTCGGCCGCCTTCCGCTCCCCCGGGCCGGAGCCGTCCCCGTAGTTGCTGGTGTCGATCCGGATCAGATCGCGACAGATCTCGGCGACCTCCGACTCAGCCGTCACCTTCGGCGCCGCCGACTCGCTCCGCTCGCTCACGGTCACTCCTCGTCTTGGGCCCGCACCGACGCACCAGCGCGCCACCCCCGGGACCTGCACCCGGGCCGTACGAGCACGTCCACCCATCCTCCCCCAGCCCCGGATCCCGATCCACCCCCCGCACACCCCCGAAACCCCCTGGTCACGCCACCGCCACACGCCGCCTCTTGCCCCCGCCACCGGCCGTGCCCGCCCGCCGGGAACCGTTTTGGGACCCCAAGCCGATCTTTGCTACAGTTACATCTGTCAGCGCGACGGACGAGAGATCGGAAGCCGCGAGGGCGACACCCGGTCCGGGTGGCGGAATGGCAGACGCGCTAGCTTGAGGTGCTAGTGCCCTTTATCGGGCGTGGGGGTTCAAGTCCCCCCTCGGACACCAGTGAAAGGCCCCAGTCATCTGGGGCCTTTCTGCTTTCCAGCCGCGGTTCTCAGCTGCGGCGCGACCGGCCGCGGGCGGGATGCCCGGCCGGTGGGTACCGGCCGGGCATCCGGACGGACCTGATCCGGCGGGACGGTGCCGGGGTCACGCCCTCGACAGCG
This sequence comes from Kitasatospora sp. NPDC093102, assembly GCF_040683915.1. Classification (NCBI taxonomy): domain Bacteria; kingdom Bacillati; phylum Actinomycetota; class Actinomycetes; order Kitasatosporales; family Streptomycetaceae; genus Kitasatospora; species Kitasatospora sp. NPDC093102. The sequence goes on from NZ_JBFBFA010000007.1 coordinate 341,291, forward strand.
GGGTTCGGTCAGCCCTTCGGGGCGCTGGCACCCGCACCGGTGAAGGAGCCGGAGACGCCGTTGTCGTCCGCCCAGATCCAGAAGTCGGCGTGCGAGATGCCGTCGGGACCGACGTGGGACTCCACAGCGGCGACGCCGGCACCGTTCTGGTTGGCGACGAAGAAGCCCTTGCCGAAGTTCGCGTCGATGCCTTCAGTGGCCGAGGCCAGGCCGGCGCAGCCGATGACGAGCGGGACGGTGAGGGCGCCGACAGCCACGACTCGCTTGAGAGCACGCATGAAGATCTCCTCCACGGAGTTTCCGGATCCGGTGGCGGCGCCGGTCGGCCCCGCCGCGAATCAGACAGCCACGGCCCGCATCCGGTCGCAAGCGACGCCACGCCCGGCCCGACCTCACGTTCCGTCAGAAACGCCGCTCCGACCAGCGGAAATGCAGTTCGTATGCCTATCGCCGAGGATCAGTCGGCTGGAGCAGACGAACGTCGCCCTCCGTCCCGACCGAGCTCCCGCCGCGGGCCGTCGCCGCTTCGCCCCACTTCCCGCGGGCGTCATTCGAACGGGCCAATACACGGCCGGGACGTACGGGAACGGCTGGCTGGCGGCGCGGACGCCGACGGGTTCCCGCAGGTCACGCGTCCGACTTCGGTCGAAGTCTCGTCCACGGCCAGCGAGTTGGCGGTCCACCATCCCCTTGAAAGGTGCCCTGCACAGTACAGAACGACTTCGTCATGAAGCAGGTGGCCCAACTGCGGCACCGGCGCCTGCGGCTGACGGAGAACCAGCAGCAGATCGAGCAGCACCTGACCGCGGTCGCGGACGGCCCGGGCCCGAACGTCGGCCGCGCGGCCGGCCCCGGGTACGGCGAGCCCGACCGCCCCAGCGGCCCCGTCAGACCTGGCGGGCGTCGGTGCCCAGGGCGCTCTCGATGCCCTGGACCATCCGCCACAGCGGTGCCCGGCGGCTGGCGACCAGGACCACGACGTCGTCGGACTCGCCCTCGGCGGCGGTCTCGGCCGGGCGGTCGCTCCAGGTGCCGGTGACGAAGGCCATCGCCGCGTCCACCTCGACCACCCAGTCGCTCTCCCCGCCCGAGCGCAGCCAGGTGCGCAGGGCGTGGTTGTGCGCGGAGACGACGGCCGCGGCGATCACGTCCGCGCGCAGCGGGCCGTCCGGGCGGTCGGCGAAGCGGCCGCGCAGGTAGGCGGCGAGGGTGTGCTCGTAGCGCCAGACCACGGACAGCTCGTACGCCCGCAGGTTGGGCACCTTGCGGGTCAGGCGGTAGCGCTGGACGGAGAAGGAGGGCTGCTCGGCGTACATCCGCAGGACCAGGCGGGCGGCGTCACAGGCGTGCTTGACCGGGTCCTCCTCGCCGGTGCCGGAGTCCAGGAACTCCGTCATCTCGGCGAGGCTGCGCTCGTGGTCGGGGAAGACCACGTCCTCCTTCGCCGGGAAGTAGCGGAAGAAGGAGCGCCGGCCGACGCCGGCCAGCGAGACGATGTCGTCGATGGTCGTCTGCTCGAAGCCTCGCTCCAGGAAGAGCTCGAAGGCCGCGGCCACCAGCGCCTCGCGCATCGCCGGCTTCGAGGGCCCGTCATTCATGGGCTGGTCCTGCTCTTCCTTCTCGCTCATTCACCGGAACCTAACATCCACGCCGAGGGCCCGCGCCGACGGACGGGCCGCTCACGGGCCCGGCCGCCGGTGCACCTCGGGGCGGGTTACGGGAGGTTGCGGGCCATCACGATCCGCTGGACCTGGTTGGTCCCCTCGTAGATCTGCGTGATCTTCGCGTCCCGCATCATCCGCTCCACCGGGTAGTCCCGGGTGTACCCGTACCCGCCCAGCAACTGCACCGCATCCGTGGTGACCTCCATCGCCACATCCGAGGCGTAGCACTTCGCCGCCGCCCCGAAGAACGTCAGGTCCGCGTCCCCGCGCTGCGACTTGGCGGCCGCGACGTAGGTCATCTGACGGGCGGCCTCCAGCTTCATCGCCATGTCCGCCAGCATGAACTGGACCCCCTGGAACTCCGCGATCGCCTTGCCGAACTGCCGGCGCTCCTTGACGTACCCCTTCGCATAGTCCAGCGCACCCTGCGCGATGCCCACGGCCTGCGCGGCGATGGTGACGCGGGTGTGGTCCAGGGTCTTCATCGCCGTCGCGAAACCCGTACC